>JADFGN010000116.1 GCA_022567695.1 Candidatus Poribacteria bacterium
GGGCATTCCTACCACCTCTGTCCAGGTATCGGTTGCCGGGTCGTACATTTCCACGGCAGCAGTCGGTCCACTATTAGCCTGCACATCGCCTCCGATGGCATAGAGTTTCCCGTCCAGAACAGTGGCATAGAGCATATGTCTTGCGGTGGGCATATCGGCTTTCTTTGTCCACTTATCTTGCGCGGGGTCGTACTCATAGGTTGTTGAACGCGGTGGATCGGTGCTTGTTCCAACCACATAGATTTTTCCATCTATACCCGCAAATCCGTTATTCCCAAGTGGTATCGGTGCATCCGCCTTCTTCTGCCAGGTATCTGTCACCGGGTCGTACTCGTCCACAACCCGCGTGTAAGAATTAGCCCCCCAACCGCCAATGACATAGATTTTCCCATTCGCAGCAACGGCAGAGGGTCCAATTCTTGCGGAAGGCATGTTTTTCTTCTTCGACCAGGTGTCGGTCACCGGATCATATTCTTCGGCAGCAGTTGAACCGGGGCCGCCGAAGGCGTAAATCTTCCCGTTGAGGACACATGTGCCTAGGCCCGATCTTGCCGTCGGCATGTCTGCTTTCGTGGTCCAGGTATCGGTTGTCGGGTCGTATTCTTCGACGGTCGAGAGACCCCTGACACCACCGATGACGTAAATCTTCCCATTGACAGCACTGGCGGATAACCTGAATCTTGGGGTGGGCATATCGGTTTTCTTCGTCCATTTTCCTTCGGCGGCAAAACTCACAGAAGCGATGCCCATCACGCTTCCGAAGATCAAACCCGCCAAAAGAAAAGTCAAATGTCGTTTCATGTCAAATTCCTCCCAAATATTGAAGTTGAGACGCTGGCGATTCCAGCGTCAGGGTGTATAAGTGACCTCCAGTTTGATACCATCTGGGTCATAGAAGAACGTCGCGTAGAATCCTTCCATGTATTCCGGGCAGTCCACCGGCGGGTCTTCGATTTCGACGGCGTCCATCTTCAAAAGGACTTCGTTGTAGAACTGGTTTACAGCTTCACGAGAATCCACAGAAAAGGAAAGATGATGGATGCCAGCCGCGCCATGGACGGGTTCACTCTTGTCTTGAGCACTCCGAAGGACGAGTAGGAATCCATCTTTCACGTAGCCCACAAAACCGGTGTCTTCCATCGCTTTCTGAAAACCGAGCCACGAAAGCAGAGGGTCATAAAACTTACTTGATCGGTCAAAGTCCGATACGTCAATTGCGAGATGATGAATTGCAGTCATTGTTTTTGCTCCTTTCGTTTCAGACTCCAGTCGGTGTCGGAGTCACCGACCGGGATTATCACGAGCCTTCTTGCTAAGAAGGATTGGTCACATCACGTGGGTCAAAGAAGTTTTCCTGTTCGGTGATCTTGCCAAAGGCGTTCACCTTGAAGCGGTCAACAATCCGCAAGGTACACGCAGGCTCAATGATTCCGCAGTGAAATTCGACCGTAACCGCCGTCAGATCGTCGTTGACGTAGGTATCGAACACCTGCACCTCTCCGATTAGTTGCGGCAACGGCGCCCACCAAACCTCACGCAGTTTCTCCTTGCCAGCCAGTGGCGCCGCTGAACCACCCGGGCAGAGCGGGGCGCGTATGCTGACGTTGTCATCATAAGGGATAGCGTCAAAGTTCCCTTTGCCCAGCCCTTCCGTCACGTAATTTCTGGCGATGGCGTGCAACTGTGCACGTCGCTTCGTTACATCCGTAGTTGCCATTATTTTGTCCTCCTGAAAATTGAGTGATGAACAAGGAGCACATAAGCTCCAATTGTTTACGCCTATATGATACTCGCACGGCGCAGCGTTTCCAATTGGTAGATATATATAAAGTGGCTAAACAGGAGGTAGTCAATTATGACTATTTTGACAAAAGGAAGGGAAAAATGAATGAAAATCGAGGATGGAAGGTTGTTTTACGAAATGGAAGAGACTATCGTCTAACGGATGAGAGCCGTGAGTTGCGTCCGGGAATCGAGTCCGAGTTTTTTGAGAATGCGGCTGACATGCACGGCGACAGTGCGCTCGGCGATGAACAACCGATCGGCAATTTGGGAGTTGGTGAGACCTTCAGCGACGAGTAACGCCACTTCCCGTTCGCGGTTGGAAAGCGTAGACATCGGTCCCACTTGCGAAGCGGAGGTCACGTGACCGGGGATCTGACGAAGAATTGCCAACGCTTGATTCCGCTGACTGGCGGCTTCTCGACGGTCGGCGTCTGTGCCGCGCTGCCCCAGTGCCGTTGCCAACCATTGGCGGACATTGGCTTCCTGTTCGGGGGTGTGCATTTCTTGAGTCAGAGAGAGCGCCGGATTCAGGGCTTGCACAGCCTTATTGAAGTCGTTAGCAAGTATGGAGCGCAGTCCTTCAGCCATCTGACGGTAGAATCGAGCGACGAGACAATCTGAGTTCGGGACTTGATGGACATGGCGGCACAACTGTGTCACCGTTTCACTATCAGCGGACAGATTGAGTCGGCAGGCGGCTTGAAGCCCGACGACGCCAAGTTCTGCAAAGAGGACATTTTCGGGTTGCGGAAATTTGCGGAAGGTTTCTGAGGCATGTTCCAGCGCTTGTTGCGGTTTCTGTTGCGCTAATGCCAAGCACGAGCGGACGATTTGAGGCGGTAAAAACCACTGGGATTCTCTGAAGCCTTCGGCGAGTTCTACCGCTTCTGTTAAAGTCCGCTCGGCAGCTTCAAAGCGTCCTTGGGCTGTGGCGATGCGTCCAAGCAGCACAAGAAAGTGGGAACGTACCAGCGCAGAAGGTTGCTCATGCACTAACCGCTCCAGTTTGGGCAAAGCGTCGAGGGCTTCACTCCACTGTCCCGTCAGCCACTGGAATTCTACGCAACAGACGACAAGTTCAGGATATAAGATAACAGGTGCGCCCGCTTGCCGCACATAATCTGCCCCTTCGATGGCGACGTTTCGGGCTTGGTGGTAGTGTCCCTCATTGCTCCAGACATCGATCTCGGCGACGTAAGAGCGACTTGCCTCCTCCGGTGAATTGGCCTCAAGTGCAATGTTGCGGGCATTGTGTAAAAAGGCAACCCCTCGCTCCTGCTGTCCTTGCATGGCGTAAGCCACACCCATGTTAATTAGACAGTGGGATTCGACCTCCGGCATAGAAAGCCGTCTCGCCATCTCTATCCCTTGCTGCGCCCAAGGGATAACTGAAGTCCATCGGCTATCCAGATAATGCCGCTGTGACATCCGCGCCAACCCCCACGCCCAAACGGGCGCATCCCGTGGAACTTCCTCTGCTTCTCGAAGCGCAAGCACGTCTTGAAAACTTTCCATCGCACGGTTGCCGTCGCCCTCCAACCAGCACAGGTCACCCCGATGCAACAGGACTGAGGCATATTCTAACGGTTTGCCTAACTCACGGTACAATGCCTCCGCTGCCTCACAATGTACCAGTGCCTCCTGAATCTGACCGGCGAGGCGAGCATATTTCGACACCTGAAAGGTAAGATTCGCCCGGTTGGAAGCGGACGGCGAAATCAGCGACAATGCCCGTTCACCGTATGCAAATGCTTCAGCAAAAGCCCCCAGAGACGCGGCATGTTCAGCGGCAATGATATAATGGTGTACGGCTTCGGGGTGTTCTTTTGCAGACTCCAAATGGTAGCCAATCGTTCCTTCGTAGTTTTCCTGCTGTGCCATCTTCTGATGCAGAAGGTATTGGGCAACTCGTCGATGCAACGCCCGTCGATCCGGGGTGAGCAACTGACCATACAAGGCGTCCCGGGTTAAAGCATGCCAGAATCGAAACCCTTCACGGTCGCTCGTCTCACGGATCAGATGCAAAGCCGAAAGACGAGAAAGGCACTCGATGACATCTTCCTCGCTTTGTCGCCCCAAATAAGCGAGAATCGGTACGTCAAACTGTGCGCCGACGACGGAAGCCAACTTCAGCAGCCGAAGGTCACCCGACGAAAGCACGGGAAGTCGGGAGAGTAACGCTTCGCGAAATGACGAAGGAAGCGGAACATCCGGTTGAGTCTCTTCAGAGGGAATTCGACGCAAAACCTCCTCAAGAAACAGCGGATTGCCTTCTGTTCGCTGATAAAGCCTATGAACGAAACCACCCGGTTGAGAGGAATTGGGCATGATGCTCTGAACAAACTCACGAACCTCTGAGAGCGACAATCCCACGAGGGGAATCTCGAAAGATGCGGGTTGCCGCATCAGACGGTGAATGCGTTCTGCCTGTTGAGGAACCCCCATCCTCCCTTCCGTTCGACAGGTTGCCAAAATGCACAGCCTCTCCCCTCCCAAATCTCTGACCAGCCAATAGAGAATGTCCAAGCTTGCGACATCCGCCCAGTGAAGGTCTTCGAGCGCAAGTAGAATCGGTTTTGTCGAATTGTGGAAGATATCGAAGATTTCATTGAACAACTGCTGGGGATTCAGGTCTGCGGTGGACTGAAACGTAACCAATTTCGTCCATTGCGCCGCAGGAGGAAACCATGTGAGGTGTGCCTCAGCTGGCAAGCGGCGACGAAGCCTGCGAAACGCATCGAGAAACAGTCCATAAGGCGTTTTACTCTCGCCTTCATCTGCCATGCCTAACACAATGGAGAAACCACATGCCTGCGCCAGATCGACCGCGAGACCTAGCAAGCGCGATTTCCCAGCCCCCGCAAGCCCCTGAATCAAAAGGAACTGGCCGTGACCTAAAAGCGTTTCGTTAAGTGCCCCTTCGATGAGGCGTCTTTCGAGAAATCGTCCGATAAACTTTGGGATGAAGTGTCTTGTCATTGAACGTCCCCCGTTTTCGATGAGCACTCGTTGCGGAGCAGGCGACCCATAACGTAACAATTCTCTTTCTTATTATTTCCAACTTGCTTCATCAGTTACCGTTACCAACCTTGTAGGTTAGAAATAGATTGATACCACACTGCCAATTCGGTAACGCTCTGAATGATACCATTTTCACGGCTGAAAATGTCCAGAATTTCAGCAACTTATCAGTTCAACGGAAAGCAGAACAATATGGTATAGAAACATTTTCATAATGCCAGTGGTCTTTCAGTCTTTCTAAGATCTCACGGGCTACAGTTCCGAGAGCCTCTAAGCAGTTATTTCTTACCCTCCAATTCCTTCCGAACAATGCGAGTCCCAGCAACAAGACTCTGAAGTTTCAATCGACACAACCAGCGGGGAAGTTGAAAGAAGCCACAATCGGGCGAGACGCTCAACCGTTCCGGTGGACAATGTTGTAGGACTTGACGAATGCGATTGGCGACCTCTTCAGGGGGCTCCCGCCAGAAACTCTTGACATCCACCACCCCCGCCATGAAATCGAATTTCCCCTCGAATCTTTCATAAATGTCATTCTCGACCATTTCGCGGTTGGCAAACTCCAAGCAAAGACAATCGGCATTCACGTCCAGCAGGGCGGGGAACATCCAATCATATCGGCGTCTACCGCGTGGACGAGAGCCCAGATTTCCAAAGCAGATATGCAAGTTCTTCCGCGCTGACACGCCATCCAACGCATGATTGAGCAATGCGACCCAGTCGGTAAGTTTTCCGGGGATGATTCCGAAACTCGGTTCGTCAAGTTGCACTTCAGTACATCCTTCCTGTTCAAGGGCTTTTAGCTCTCGATTGACGACTTCGGCAAACTCCCATCCAAGCTCAACCCTGTCTTTGTAGGCATCGCCTTCTCGTATCTGGATGTGCATGGTCAGCGTTAGTGGCCCCGGACAACACGCCTTAATCCGCTGACCTTCGCCGATGTTCTGCTTCAGGAATCGGAATTCCTCAACGATACCCAAACCTTCCGGCACACGCACGCGGTCATCAATCCAATATCTTGGTACGCTGTCATAGCCGTATAATCCTGTTTGTCGAAGGCTTGGGCGTTCGATCAATCCCTCCATTTTTCCGTAAAAATTCTGGACGAAATACCAGCGGCGCATCTCGCCATCGGTAAGGACATCGATGCCCGCCTCCTTCTGGTCCCAGATTGCAAGTCGAACGGCGTCATCATAGACCTCCTGTTCGTCGCTGGGACCGTATTCACCACGTTTCAGAGCATCCATGGCTGTCCAAAACCAGCCCGGCAGGGCATGAGAACCAATAACGGTTGTGGGAAGTAACTGTTCGTATGGCATAGTTTTTCCTTTTCTCCAATCTGTGATTTCATGAAAAAGTTCCGATGCTGTACCAGAGAGGTGTCCGAGACGTTTTCCATCATAAACATTCGCTTCATCATCAGCCCGATTGTTTCAATGCCTGAGCGCGCAACAAATGTTTCTGGATTTTTCCAACCGAGGTTTTCGGAAATTCCTCGCAGAATGTCACCGACACCGGCACTTTGAATCGCGTGAGTTGATTACGGCAGTGTTCAAGAATGCGTTCGGCAGTTAGCATGATTCCCTGTTGGAGAATCACGAATGCTTTGGGAACCTCGTCATACAACGGGTCCGGTGCGGCAATGACCGCGACATCAGCCACCCCGTCGAGTTGCTTGATTACCGCTTCGACTTCACCGGGGGCGATGTTTTCGCCGCCTCGCTTGATCATGTCTTTGCCCCGGTCTATGAAGTAGTAAAACCCGTTCTCATCGCAGAACGCATTATCGCCGGTGTACAACCAACCGTCACGAAGCGTTTCTGAAGTCGCCTTTTCGTTTTTGAAGTACCCTTTCATGACTGTGTGACCGGGTTCCGCTGAGACGATAACTTGCCCGATCTCTCCGGGTGGCAGTTCGTTCCCAGCCGCATCGACAATTTTCACCGCGTAACCCAGCACAGGTCGTCCCATCGCTGCCAAATGGCGGGGGCCATAGAGTGGGCTCATTATCGGCAAGCCAACCGTTTCGGTCATTCCCCAGAGATGCTGAAGCGGCGCGCCGAAGCGTTGTTGCCATTCCGCGAATTGAGATTCGGTGAGGGCAATGGCGAAGGTTACATTTCTGAGTCTGTGCCTCCGCCAACTTTCATTGTTGGGTTGAGCCAGCAAAAGCCGCAGTGGAGACGAAAACAACGCCGCCATCGTGCATTGATGCCGGATAGCAAGTCCAAAGAAACGTGTGGGGCTGAACCTTGGGGAAAGGACGATACTGGCACCGCAAACTAGGGAGGGCCAAAATGCGTGGCACTGAGCGGCGGCATGAAAGACCGGCAGCGTGATCAGATGCCGATCATCGTTCCGCAACCCGCTGGCACGAACAAAGACTTCGGCGCCATAAATCAACGCCCGATTCGTGAGCAATACGCCTTTGGGTTGGCTTGTTGTTCCGGAGGTGTAGAGCATATGTACCACATCGTCGGGGCTAGTTGCCACGTCGAGAGGCGAAACATCACACCGTTCAATCTCGCGCTCAAAGACAAGGTAACCGTTGGATTCTGTGGCTGCCGCTACTTCTTTACTCGACAATATCACGTTTTGCACGGCAGAAGTTGCCGATGCCACAGCCTCCGCGATTTCCAGTTGTTCGGGTTCAGTTATGATAAGCTTTGATTCAGAGTGATCGACAATATAGGTTAATTCATTGGTGGTGGCACGATAGTCGGTGGGGACCATAATTGCTCCGACGCGACTTGCAGCGATAGCCAGCATAACGAAAGCGGGTGAGTTGGGAGCATGGAAAGCAAACGCCTCCCCGCGCTTGACTCCCATTCTCAACAACCAACGGGCGGTTTGATTGACCCGTGCTTCAAATTGCGCGAAACTCCACTGTCGACAGTGACCATCAAGGTCTTCAAAGATCAGAAATGTCTTGTCTGGATGGTAAGCTGCAAATTCGCTGAAAATGCCTGATAATGTGCGACTGCCGACAATATCCATAGCCTTCCTCCGGCGAATTTTAAATCTTAAAATCTGCACAATTTGTATTGGTCTACATGGCAATTTACATCTGCGTAACATGTGAAGGCCTGCCAACCCCCTCTGTATCTCCCCCTTGGTAAGGGGGAGACCAAGAGGGGGTTGGCGAACCGTGAGGTGAGATTCAATTTTTAAAGTTACTTCTTGTGTTTCCGTTGAACAAACTGTTGCACCGCTCGTTGTGCTTCGTCAGTTGCATAGCAACGCTGGAAAGCATCCACCGACATCCGCTCCCAGCGATTGTGGTCGAGATGTCGCATCTGATGTAAGAGCAACTTCGTTTCACGTAGCGCTGTTATCGGGCGGGCGGCAATGTTTGCTACCCACTCCCACAGTTTTGCCTCGAATACATCATCACTCCAGACCTCATCAGCTAAACCAAGCTGTTGAGCCTTTGTGCCATCGAATTGCCCACCGCATAGTATGAGGCGTTTCGCGGCCTGCCAGCCGATCAATTCCACCAAACGTGAGATGCCCCAGGGTGGGTTCCAGCCGTGAGCGACCTCCGGTAAGCCGATGTTTGCCTCTTGCGCTGCAAGACGGAAATCGTGGTAAATGCCTAAGAAAAGTCCGCCACCAAGAACATGCCCCTGCCACGCCGCTACTGTGATTTGCGGCAACGTCTCTAATTGCGCAAAGATACGACCGTGCGCATATTCAAACTCAGCAGCCTGTTGCGGCGAGCAATTTGCCAACTCTTTTAAGTCGCTACCCGCTGAGAACGTTCGCCCGTCTCCTTGGGTGACAAGCACCGCGGTGTTCGCGGACTCTCGCACTCGGCGCAACGCTTCCTCGAACTCGCGTAGCATGGCTTGATCAATGGCGTTGAGTTTCTCAGGGCGGCACAGGGCAAGCTTGGCGATTCGGTTAGAGATTTCGAGTTTAATTCGTGGCATGGTAAATCGATTTCGGATTGGGAATTCCTTGGATGTATTTACCACCACGACCTATTTTACTGGCCTTCGATTTGTGTGTCAACGAAAATATCATCTCTTTCCGGACGTCGCATCTCTAACACGCTGATGTTCAATGGAATTCTTCCTCCCCTCTTCAGTTTTCCTTTGCCATATCTTTTCAAAGGGGTGCCACATTTCTTCCAACTTGCCACATCTCCGTATACTGGACAATCTCCTTTAATAGAAAGGGTTCGGGAGGCATCCAGAAAAATTTACGCTTCTATTTGTGGCATCCCTTCATTTCAGCGACGCTCCCTTTACCTTCTCATTGATGCAATGCCGAGCGAGGCCCATCTCCTGTGACTGTCTATCATGGGGCAATTGGATTCACTCGGTCAAGCGTTGAATGTAACTGTTTCATTGAACTAGATAATTTGGCAACCATTTTGCACATCTCGCCTGCCTCGCATTTGGGGCTACCCACTTTGGCTGTTATAAAAGCTAATTCTTTTTGAGCGAGTAGGTAGTGCGAGTATTTGGTGCGGCTCTTGAATTCTCTGATCGCACTCTGGCGACCTACAAATAGGCGTTCCAATACTGACGCTAGAGGAATTAAGCAATGGATCAAAAACATATCCTTGTGGTTGATGACGAGCAACATCTGCTCCACACTCTCGAATTTCTCCTAGAAGCAGCGAGATACAAAGTGACAACGACAGCAGATGGCCAGGACGCTTTGGGGAAGGTATTAGCAGCAAAGAATAGTCATAGACCGATTGATTTGATCATCACGGATATTCGGATGCCCGGTTTAACAGGGCTTCAATTAATTGACGAACTAAAACAATTCAATATGAAAATACCCATCTTTGTCATCACAGCACATGGGAATAAAGACCTTGTCATTAACCTCATGCGAAAAGGTTGTGCCGAATATCTTGACAAACCATTTGATGATGAAGAGTTTGTCAAACGTGTGGGTTTGCTCTTTGACGAAGCAAGAGGGTAAGACCATTATAATGTTGAGCGTTAGTATTGAAGGCATTAAACTCTTTAGCAAATTGAGGAGATTAAGGTAGGTCATAATAATTATCAAAGGCAGGGCAATGATGGGCCTCTCACAGAAAGCGTCTCTGCCTTGTTCTCCCAACCAACCTTTGAAAGACAACTTGTGGGAATGAGGTAACAAGCAATGACTGATAGTTATGCATCCACACATAACCAAGTGGATAGTGAATCGATAGTTACATTTGGAGAAGACAGCGAATTTGTGTCTGTGTTACCCACCGACGAATCACTTGAAGATTCCGATGAAGAAGACGTTGACGATCTGATTTTATCTTTTAGACGAAATGGCAATACGAATAACCACATAAGGGATGAAGCTTTTTCATATCTTCAGGAAATTGCGCGAACTCCCTTGCTCACATTTACTGAGGAAACTGATCTTTTCTGGCAATTTGAAGTCGCAACACGACAAATTACGGAATTACTTAATCAACTTCCCCCTTCAATCATAGAGCAAATCAGGTTCAAATCAAACTACGGACTCAGTGCAAAACAGGCAGCGAAGCAGCGGAGATGGTGGAGCCCTATGAACATTATCCTCACTTTGGAAGAGATCCAAAAAGAGATAAAGGCTTACCTAGAGGAACAATCGGATGGAGTAGCGGAGCACTTTCCTGCAGAGGAAGAACGCCTCGCGCACCTGTGGACAGCATTACATACCATTGTTCAAAAGATGCAAGAGGCGAAGATGAAGATCGTTGAGGCAAATCTCCTTCTCGTGGCAAGTATCGCTAAGCAACATCATTTTCCGAAATTATCGCTCTCGTTCCTTGATTTGATGCAGGAGGGGAGTATCGGATTGATGAAAGCGGTAGAAAAATTCGATCTCAAGAGAGGGTATCGTTTTAGCACCTATGCAACATGGTGGATTATGCAGGCCATCCGACGTGCGATAGATCAGCAAAGCCAAACCATTCGAGTTCCCTGCTACGTCGGTGAGAGACGCCGTGCGATCAAGCAAGCACAGTCCAAATTGTCAAACGACCTCGAGCGCAGACCAGAACTTAAAGAGGTAGCTGAAGTGGTTAATATGCCTGAAAGCCGCGTCATCGAAATCCTTCAAGGTTCAAAGCACACGATTTCATTGAGTTCACCCTTGAGCGAATCATCTCCCGACACGACAATTGCAGACCTATTGGCTGATAATTCACAAGCAACTCCAGAAGATGAATTCGTTGCTCGTTCAGAAGATGAACTGCTCGAAAAAGTGCTCAGTACCTTAACCTCTCGTGAAGCCATCGTGATTAAGCTCCGCTTCGGCTTAGGCAACGGAACGGAACATACCCTTGCCGAAATTGGACGAAAACTGGGCGTCAGCCGCGAAAGAGTTCGACAGATTGAGGATGATGCACTTCGCAAGTTGCGTCATCCGGTACGAAAACAATACCTCAAGGAATTGTTGTAGAGCGTGATGTTCGTTTAGAGTTTTTTACGTAACCCAATTGCATTTTCCACGTATATTCAGGAAGAATATTCCATCAGAAAAATGCGTTTTGCCTATCATTTTTTCCTACACCCTTGCGTGAGATCTCCGATAATAGAGCTATAGGCAGAATTCATTATGCAGCACCTGTTGAGATTTCACCATCTGTTGAGGGACTCGTTTTCTTAATTTTCAAGCAATTTTACTTTTTTATTAAACTTCACAACGAATATACGTTTTGAGTCAACGGGGAAACTTGCCGAATCGATTTGGCATTCCCCCTTTTTTTTTGTTCCAAGATCTGCAAAACAGGTATGAAGAGAGAAATGGCTATAATGGGAAACACACGGATATTGATTGTTGAAGATAAGCAGGCTGTCGCCGAGCATATAGAAAATCAGTTGAAAAGCTTGGGCTATACTGTTTTGGCTGTTGTTTCCTATGGAGAGGAGGCAATTCAAAAAACAGAAGAAACCCGTCCAGATTTAGTCCTCATAGATATGAAGTTAGAGGGAGATATGGATGGTATAGAAGTTGCTAAGCAAATGCGTGACCGTTTCAATATTCCGGTGGTATATCTAACAGATTACGCGGATGAAGACCTCTTGCATCGGGCGGAAATAACCGGACCATTTGGTTATATGCTTGAGCCATTTGAAGAAAGAAGATTATACCTTAACATCGAGATTGCCCTTTACAGTCATGAAATGGAGCGGAAATTTAGGGAAGAGGGGCAATGGCTTTCCACCATCCTCAAAAGCATAGGCGATGCCGTGATCGCCACCGATAAAAATGGATCTGTAAAATTTATGAACCCCATTGCTGAAGTGCTAACAGGCTGGAAGCAGGAAGAAGCCTTTGGTGAAGATTTAGCGGAAGTCTTCGATGTCGTCACTGAAGAAACCCGTGTGCCTACCCAAAGACATGTTATGAAGGCACTTGGGAAGAGAGTCACCGCCGATTTAGCAGAACATACGATACTCATTGCCAGGGATGATAAAGAAACACCGATCGATTACAGTGCGGCGCCCATTAGAGATGACAAGGAAAACATTACCGGCGTCGTTCTAGTTTTTCGCGACATCACCGAGCGCAAGCGTACGGAAGAAGCGTTAGCGCAAGCCTACACGCAGGGCAGATTGGAGGTTGTCGATGCAATACTCCACAATATTGGTAATGCAATCAACAGCGTAACGATCGGAATTGGAACAATTCATGAAAATTTAGTGAACAACAGGCTGACACACCGCCTTGTCGCTCTGGCAGATGCGATAAGCGCCCATCAAGACGACTTTAGCAATTATGTCGAAAACCACCCGCAAGGGCAAAAAGTTGCGGCATTTATTATTGCCTTAGCTTCCGACTTTACGGCACAGGATGAAAAATTGGCAAAAACGGTCAGTCGTGTACGGGATAGGGCGGAACATATCGCCGATATTGTCCGAATGCAAAAATCACTTGGCAGGAGTAGTGTATATCGAAAAGATATCGATCTCAGAAAGACAATTGGCGACGCCATCAGAGTGTTGAGTGATTCGATTCGGAAAAGAGAGATTGAGATTGATATTGATTGCGATAACGCTCCAAAAGAGTTGAGGACCCAAGAGAGCCAATTTCATCAAATGCTGGTTAACCTTATCAAAAATTCAATTGAAGCTATCGACGAACTTGGTGCGTGGGGAGGTCTCAATGAACTGCCTCTGATCAGAATCAAGTGCTATATCAAATTGAGTTCGTTTTTCCTAGAAGTCATCGATAATGGTATAGGTATTCAAAAGGACAAATTCAATCTCATCTTTAGCGGGGATTATACAACCAAAGAATCAGGAAGCGGTCTTGGGTTGCATTCGATAGCGAATTTCGCCGAAGGATGGGGTGGGAAGATCTATCCGTTGAGCGACGGCATCGGCAAGGGAACAATGATGCGAGTCATGCTCCCACTTTCTTCGGTCATCACCTGAAGGTACAGTTTCTTACAAAAGGCAAGTCCTATGAAATTCAAAAATGACTGGAACAATCGCGTTTTGATATCGGACAATCAAGAAGAGATACACCAAGATTTTGAAGAGATGCTTAACCCCGACTTCACAAAAGGGTTGACGGATGATTTAGCGGAAGCATTTGTCTCAGAAGTTGACGAAAGCTTCCTTCCGGAGTTTGACCTCCTCCACGCCAAGTGTGGAGAGGAAACATACGAAATGGTTAAAACGGCTTTAGAAATGGATAATCCAATTGCCGTTGCACACATAGACGACAAAATGTCATCGGACATGGATGGGATTGAAACAGTGCATCGTGTCCGAGAAATCGACAAAAATATTGAAATTGTTATCATGACCGCTTACACCAATAAATCGTGCGCCCAAATTGCCCGTGGGATGGAGTTGCCTCACAAACTACTTTATATCCGAAAGCCGTTTGCGCGTGAGGAAATTCAGCAAATAACATTTTCCCTTGCCGAAAAATGGAATGTCGAAAGGGAGTTGGTCGAGAAAAGCCGACAGCTTGCAATTAGCAGTTACAGACTCGCGGCGGTGCTTGCAAGTTCCGCAAAATCGGGAAGATTAGTTCCAAACCACCGAAACATCATGAAAATAAGGTAGCACTAAACTTGATTTTTAGACCTGACAGGTTTGGCAAACCTGTCAGGTTTACAGACGTTGTTCAGGTTGAATAAGCTCGACTTAAGGAAAAAAGTTATGGAATTCAAAAACGGATGGAACAATCGTGTTCTAATTGTTGATGATCAGGAGGAAATACACCAAGACTTTGAAGAGATGCTCAACCCTGATTTCACAGCAGAATTAACGGACGATTTGGCGAGGGCATTTGACTCAGAGGTTGATGAGAGTTTCCTGCCAGAGTTTGAACTTCTCCACGCGAGGTCTGGAGAGCAAGCATACGAAATGGTGAAAGCCGCCATAGAAGCGGGCAATCCAATTGCTGTTGCCTATATTGATGTGCGGATGCCGCCGGGCATGGATGGGATTGAAACAACGCGGCGCGTTCGAGAAATAGACAAAAATATTGAAATCGTTATTATGACCGCCTACACCGACAAGTCGCTTTCCGAAATTGTCCGTGGGATGGAGTTGCTCAACAAATTACTTTATATCCGAAAGCCGTTTGCGCGTGAAGAAATCCAGCAGATGACGCTCTCTCTCACCGAGAAATGGAACGTCCAAAAAGAGTTAGCGGAGAAGCGCCGACAACTTGCGATCAGCAATCAGAGACTGGAATCTGTGCTCGATTCAACGGGGGATGCCATTGCGATGTTCGACGTCACCGAACATTTGCTGTTTGCAAACCGATGGTATGAAGAACTGTTTGCATTGACAGAAGATGAACTGAAGCAGATGTCGCCGGATGAACTGCGGGGACATGTCAAACGATGTTTTCAAGAACCTGATCTCTTTGAGGAGAAGGAAACATCATCTTTGGCAAATCCGGAAGAGGTGTTTGAAGAAATCATGGAGGTCAGTCAACCCACACACAAAATGCTCTACCGATTTACGGCACCGGTGTATGACACTGAACAAAGCACGATTGGGCGCATCATCGTCTATCGAGACGTTTCTAAAGAAATCGAGATTAACCAGATGAAAGCCGAAGTTCGTCGCTTACGGGCTGAACTTGAAATGAAGTATACCTTTGATCGGCTGATTGGCAAAAGCCAGAAAATGCAAGAGGTGTACGCCTTGATGCAACAAGTTCTTGAAAGTAATATTACCGTCCTCATTCAGGGGGAAAGCGGTACCGGCAAAGAGCTTGTTGCAAAATCCATCCATTTTAATAGCTTGCAAAAAAAGGGGCCACTTGTCGTTGTGAATTGTGCCGCTATTCCTGAAATGCTTATTGAAACCGAGCTTTTTGGACATGAACGTGGTGCCTTTACTGGTGCGACAGTACAGAGAATTGGAAAATTTGAGAGTGCAAATGGAGGAACGATCTTTCTCGATGAGATTGCGGACATGCATCCTTTTCTTCAAGCTAAACTGCTCCGCGTGCTTCAGGAGCGAGAAATCCAACGTGTCGGTGGGACCGCCAACATCCCCATCGATGTCAGAGTTATTGTCGCAACGAATAGAAACCTAGAGAAAGCCGTGAAGGCAGGCGAGTTCCGCGAAGATCTGTTCTATCGCATTTCGGCATTTCCTATTGTTGTTCCCCCTCTCAGAGAACGGCGTGAAGACCTGCCATTGCTGGCAGAATATTTCCTGAAAAAACATGCCGAAGAGGCTGGCAAATCAATTAAGGGGATTGCCGCCGAAGCGTTACAACTGATGATAAGCTATGACTGGCCCGGCAATGTCAGAGAGCTTGAGAACATGATTGAACGTGCCGTCCTATTAGAGACATCAGACCTATTACAAGAAGACAGTCTGCCACCGCAAATTCGTTTGGTTCAGAAGCAATTTCATGCACTTCCGACTCAGAAGGAGGCCCCGATTGGCACAGAAATCCTTCCCCTCGAAGAAGTTGAAAAGCAGGCGATTGTTCAAGCGTTGGAGATGACAGACAATAATATTACCGATGCGGCTCAAGCATTGGGCACTAATCGAACAACCGTTTATAGAAAGTTAAAAAAATATCATCTGCTTGAAAATAATTCGGCTTCATGAAAGCCCCACAAGCCTTTCTTTCATAAAATTCCTTACCTTGCTTGGCGGCATGTTGCAATATGCATCACGTTGCAATATGTGACACCCCTTCCCCATCCCACGTATCACACAAAATCACACGCTTTCCTTTTGATGACTCACTTCGCCCCTTCCAAACTGTCACACTTTGAAACGCTTCACAGTCAATGGCATCTCAACTCCAAAACGGACAATCCGCTTAGAAATCAATCATATCATAGGTTTGTACCGTTTTTCAATCGTGGAACTCAGGTTGGCACGGTTTATGCGTGATCGTCGCAGTTCATGAAATCATTTCATGATATTATCCCAATGAATCTTTAGAAACTATGATTGTTATTAAATATAGGATTAACCAAGGCTATTAAGCCGGGAGAAGGAACGATGAATCAAACAGCTGAACCGCTGATTTCCTCACCGCCGATTAATTACATCCACACTCTTCACGAAGCCGTGAAATATCGTCAGGAAGAAATTTCCTATTCCTATCTGATGGGTATTTCTGGTGAAGCTTTCCGTTTCTTTTATAGCCGCCTTGAACCCGAGGCGGG
>JADFGN010000117.1 GCA_022567695.1 Candidatus Poribacteria bacterium
GGGTTGTGGTTGAACCATTAAAACTTCTGACAAATTATTGAGTCATTTTCATCTCATTAAGTAACTTTTCCGCGCCCCTCATCTGTTGATGAAATTCTGGGCGTGGACGTACCATCGCAATAAACCGCCGGTAGAAAGTGAGAGCCGCTCCTTGATTTCCCATTTCCGCGTAAATCGCTCCCAACTGAAGATACGCTGAAACTGTGTCGGGCTTCAGTCGAATCGCCGTGTGATACGCAGCCATCGCTGCCGTCAACTGCTTTTTGCGATGATAGGCTTCTCCCAAATGGTAATATGTTTTGGCTGACGCCACTCGTGCCTTCGCTGATGTCACGGTTGATGTCGCCTTTTCAAGATGGTTGATTGCTGCGTCTAAATTTCCGATCTCTTTTTCAAGAATCCCCAGCTGTTGATGGGCTTCGGACAGATTCGGTTGAAATCGAATGGCTTGCCGAAATGCCTCTCTTGCTTCTTTCGGCTCTCCCGAACTTTGCAACGCTTCGCCTAACTTCAGCCATACAATCGCTGAAGTCGAATCAGATTCGAGTGCCTGTCGAAAATGCTTTGTCGCCGTCGGAAAATCACCTTTGCTTAAATAGATAATCCCGATGGTGTACTGAACTTTGTGGTTTTCCGGCTGTGCCCGCGCTTTTTCGAGAGCGGTATTCAGCGACTTTTCCTTCTGCTGAAGCACACTCTCAAGGTCAAAACGTGCTTGTTCAGAATCGGGTTGTAGATACAACGCGAGCCGAAGCGATTCAATTGCTTCTTCAAGCTGTCGGTTTCGGTAGTAGGCCAACGCAAGTTGCTTATAATTTTGCGCTTGGGTGGGATGGAGAGAGATGGCGGTCTGATAGTATAATATTTCCCGCGCAACCTTTTGCATCTTTTTCCGATTGACTTCAGCGAGTTGCTTTTTCGTGTATTCGTCATCAGGCGAATATTTCAACGCCTGCTGATAGGCTTCGATTGCCTTATCAAGTCTGCCCTGCGGTTGGTAAATTTCTGCGAGATTATGATAAACCGTAGCCAGTTTCGGCTTGAGGCGCAACGTCGCTTGATATGCTTCTTCCGCTACTTTTAACCGCCCAAGGCTGTGGTAAATATTCCCTAGGTCGTAATGGTATTCCGCGATTTCGGCGTTAAGACCAATCGCCTTCTGATATTCAACCATTGCGGATTCAAGCTTTCCGTTTCGGTGAAAGATTTGCCCCAAAGTTGCATAGGCTTCGGCGGCTTCAGGTAACAGATGAATTGCTTTTTGACATGCTTGTGTCGCTGCGCCTAGATTGGAGGTCGCTAGGTAAGCGTTTGCAAGATGGAGATAAACGTGCCCATCTTGAGGGTTAAGTTGGATGGCGTGGTCAAATGCTTCAATTGCTGCTTGCATCTCTCCCTTCTGAGCCAATGCAATCCCGTGCTGGCTCAGTTGTTTGGCTTCATCATTGGCAAAAGCATCGGTGTGTAATACAAAAAGAAAGCAAACGAGAAAATGGGAAATATGCCCTGAACGGTGATTTACAGATTCGCTGATATGCCTGTTCATTAATCTTCTCTGCCTTCGATTATGGGTTCGTCAATTTTCAGAATCTGACGGGTGGGAACGTCAGTCAATTCGGTGGTTCGCCCGCTTGGCCATCTCACTTCAATATGGTCTACTTTTTGGTAACTACCTAGCCCGAAGTGAACGCGAAGATCATTCTGCGAAGCGTAACTGTTTCCAGACCGCACCTCGCGTATCTGGTTTATATCCCCTGTTTTTACACGAATTAACGCGCCGATGGCAGATGAATTGTTCACCTGCACGATGAGCCAGTTTTTCTCATTTCCACCTTCATTCCGCAGAAGGGTTGGTGGGGCGTCCATATTCGTCACGAGAATGTCCATATCCCCATCGTTGTCATAATCGGCAAAAGCTACCCCGCGACTTGACAATCGAACTTGAAATCCACTTCCCGCATCAGAAGATGCCTCCTTAAAAGAGCCCGCCTCGTTTACAAAAAGCTGATTTAGCTGTGCATAGGTCTGTCCATATTCCGGGAAATTGTCGACCTGCGGATAGATATGCCCATTGGCGATAAATATGTCCACATCTGCGTCGTTATCGTAGTCGAAGAATCCGGTGCCCCAACTCATTTGGAGGTAGGTTGGTTGCCAGAGACCAACCAATTCAGTGACATTTTCGAAAGCATCATTTCCAGCGTTACGATAGAGAGTGCTACACTCACCGGTGAAATTCGTGACCCATCCATCAAAATCACCGTCGTTGTCGAAATCCCCGAAGTCTACGCCCATGCACGCCTGAGCGATACCTTCCGCATAACTGACGCCGACGTAGACACCGACTTCGATAAACGTGCCAGCCCCACTGTTTTGATACAGATAATTCGATCCCGCGTCGTTTGCGACAAAGAGATCGACGTCACCGTCCAGATCGTAGTCTGTGGCGCAAACCCCTAATCCGTAAAGCGCACCGACATCAATGAGACCTGTTTCAGATGTCGCGTCGGTAAAAGTGCCATCGCCATTGTTTCGGTAGAATACATCGACACCACCTTCCAAACCACGGGGGCCGACCATCACTTGCGCAACCCCTTGCCAATTCAAGGTTCTCTCAGCCGTCAAAACCTCCTCTATAGAACTGTTGACGTAGTTAGCGACATAAAGATCGAGATCGCCATCCCCGTCCGCATCAAAGAAGGTCGCGCCCACGCTCCAGCCGTCATCGGCGACATTTGCCTGTGTGGCGACATCTGTAAAACTCCCGTCGCCGTTGTTGCGATACAAGCGGTTTGGTCCGAAGTTGGTGACATATAAATCCAGCCAGCCATCCATGTCATAATCTGCTACGCAGACGCCAATCCCCCACAGGTCATCGCCGACGCCAGCCTGTTGCGTAACATCTTCAAAAGTGCCATCCCCTTTGTTCCGATACAGGACATTTTTTCCGCGAATGGAAGGGGCACGATCTCTGATTTGCCACCCGTTGACGAGATACAGATCTACGTTCCCATCGTTATCGTAGTCGAAAAACGCCGCGCCACAGCCGACTGATTCGAGGAGGTGATTTTTCTCCTGACTGCCGGCATAAGTTACGGCGGTCAAACCTGCCCTTTCCGAAACATCAACGAAAGTTGCGGAGAGGCTTTCTGAGGAAAAAGAAAATAGGAGAGATATAAGAAGTGCGCAAAATGTAATGAGCTGATTCAATCTTGTCAATCCCTATGGCACAAATAGATCTCGCCGAGGCGCATTCACCTCGGCGAGATCTAGAAACGCTTTCATCGATTATATGTTAGCTTTGAGTTATGGTCGCTTGAGTTTTGCCCAAGTAGTCGCCATCTTGTTCAACGCTTCGACAGGTTGCGCATCTGCAGGAATGCCCTTCCCGTTGACTCTCAAGTATTGCCATGCAACTTCAGCGGTTGCGCGTCCAACGCCAATCCCACCCGTTTTGTGTGGTCCGGGATATTTGACCTCGCCCGCTGCGAGCCACTTGTTGTCGTTGAAGAACTCAACCGTCAGGGTTTGATCTTTGATCTCCCCCCGGAGCCCATAAATCTCCTTCTCTTTGAGCTCACCGACGATTTTTTTGTC
Source organism: Candidatus Poribacteria bacterium (assembly GCA_022567695.1). Classification (GTDB taxonomy): domain Bacteria; phylum Poribacteria; class WGA-4E; order WGA-4E; family PCPOR2b; genus JADFGN01. The sequence goes on from JADFGN010000117.1 coordinate 3,598, forward strand.
ATCCGTGATGTCGCCTTCGTTATCGCCGCCACCAACTTTCCGCAGCCATTCGATGCTATAACCACTGCCAGCACCACCGCCATTCGTGCGTCCGATGGTTCGGAAGTAGTAGTTATCGGCTTGGCTATTCCAGCGGATGTAAAGGTGCGCTTCTTTGTGAGCGCCGAATTTGAGGTATTGATACTTGGATTCGAAAGTGTAATCGGTCCAATTCTCTTCAAAACCAATGCGTTGATGTCCGGTTGCGACATTATTATCGGTCGTCAGCCCATCCTTAGTGAGTTTCCAGCCGGCGTCCCCTCCACCCATTTCAACGTTTTTATGGTTCACAAACTCGTCAAACCATTTCTTGGCATCGGGACCAACAAAATCATACGTCAGAGCATAACCCACTGTCTGGCAGCAAAAGAAGATGACCACCGCTAAAAGCGCAGTACAAAACTGCCACTCGTGTCGTTTTATCATTTGAAAATTCCTTATTTTGAGTTTCTAGCAGACGATGGATTACTGGCTCTTGAGTTTGCCCCACGTTGTCGCGAGCTTATTCAAGGATTCAACAGAAGTCGTATCGGCATCGGCGGGGATGCCTGGGCCGTTCACCTTCAGATATTCCCACGCAATCTGTGCGGTTGCACGGGCAACACCAATCCCGCCCGTTTCGTGTGGACCTGGGTATTCTACCTCGCCAGCCGGATGCCATTCGTTATCGTTATAAAATTCAACTGTGAGGAGTTGACCTTTAATCGTTCCCCGAAGTCCATAAACGACGCCTTCTTGAAGGTCTCCAACGATTGCTACATCATCAGTAATGTCTCCTTCGTTGTCGCTGCCACCCATTTTGCGGAGCCACTCGATGCTATAGCCGCTTCCCGCACCGCCGCCATTTATGCGTCCGATGGTTCGGAAGTAGTAATTGTCTGCTTCACTGTTCCAGCGAATATAAAGGTGGGCTTCTTGGTGGGCACCCTGTTGGACGTACTGATATTTGGATTCGAGGGTATAATCGGTCCAATCTGCCGAAAAGCCAATGCGTTGATGCCCTGTTCCCAAGTCATCATCAGTTGTCAACCCGTTTTCCGTGAGATGCCAACCCGCGTCGCCACCACCCATTTCAACATTTGGATGATTAACAAATTCATCAAACCATTTATCGGCGTCGGGGCCGACAAAATCAAACGTCAATGCATGACCAACTGTATGGCAGAAAAAGAAGATTGCCACGGCGAAAAGTATGGTACAGATCGACCAAGCGTGTTGTTTTGACACTTAAAAATCCTCCTAAATTGTGTGAGTGAAATTACTTGAACGATTTTTTAATTCGCGCTATTGTATCACATCAAATCTGACTTTTGCAAAGGTTTGCAATCTTTTGCAGAAATTTCCAAGGAGAATCAAGAATCTATTTTGTTGAATAAAAAATGCGGTTGTGCTATACTAAGCGAAATTCAATTTCCATTGCGTAAACTCAATAGAATTGCCATCATGAATGATGGCTAAACAAGCATTCAAGGAGATATAATTTGTGATGAGAAGACCAAATGGCTACATATGGATGAGTCTCGTCGGAATATTGGTATTGATTCTTTTGGTAGCTGGTTGTAAGGTAGGTTCTCTGAAAACGCTTTCGCCAGTTCAACCGCCGAGAGATACCGAATCTGGAGAATACGCGCTACCTGAAGAAATTGTACTGGAAGCAGACAATCCAAAATTCTTCAAAGTCCCGGCTAGAACGCCGATACTCACTATGGAGAAGGATGATATTATTGTCTCAATTGCTTATTGGCGCAGAACCGATCTGGATCGAAAGTATAATCGAGGAAGTGCCGTTTCTCCTTTTTATGAAAGGGAAGCACTCCACCAAGGTGAAAAGACCGACGTATTTTATGTGAAGATTACGAATAATCGCCCGGAAAAGATTATCTTTAGGATTAATCACAAAGACTTAATGCTCGCGGATCAGGGCGAAAATTGGTATGGCCCATTAGATTTTAAGCATTTAAGAGAGCGGCTTCTACTTATGACTCGCGTCACAGGGCTACATATCAAAAACGGGTTGGAAATAGCACGAGGCATCCTCATAGAAAAGCAGCTGGGAAAACTTGAGGACGGTATTCTGCCGGGGAAAAGCATAGAAGGTTTCCTGCCATTTTACCAACTCAAGCTTAACGCGGAAACGCTAGACGTCATTATTCCAATTGAAAAAGCACCGCCACCGGGAACGGCTGCTCGCTATAAAACGATAGAGTTCAGATTTCCCTTCACCCACAGTCGATTAATTCGACTCGCACAACCTTCGCCCCAAAGATATTAGGGTGTGTTAAACTTCATGTCTACTTACCAGTAATCATCTTACACTGTGGAAGCGAGTTCAAGAACTGCTTTCCATAAAATTTCGTCTTGATGCGCGCATCAAGAATAACGATAATGCCCGTGTCTGTTGTTGTACGGATGAGGCGACCAAATCCTTGTTTGAATCGAATGATTGCTTCGGGGAGGCTGAATTCCATAAATGAATTGCCTCCCCGTTCTTCAATCTGCTTGACTCTCGCCTCTATGACCGGATGTGTGGGAACTTCAAAGGGCAACCGAGTAATAATCACGTTGCTGAGCGATTCTCCTTGAACATCAACCCCCTCCCAAAAGCTAGAAGTCCCGAATAAAACAGAGTTCGTGTCACGCCTGAAGGCGTTCAACATCGCACTTCGTGAAAGCCCGCCACCTTGTTTGAACGAAGCAATTTCGAGTTGCTCCAGATAAGGGATAATTTCTTCATAGACCTCATCCATCATTCGGTAGCTCGTAAACAGGACAAACGCTTTGCCGTGCGTCATTTTAAGATAGTGTTTAATCTGAGTGATAGCAGCTTGAGTGTATTCATCACCACTTCTCGGATCGGGCATCTGTTTGGGAATGTGGATTTCAACCTGCTTCAGATAATCAAACGGAGATCCGGCAATCAATTCTCGGCAATCGGACAAACCAACACGTTGCTTGAAATAGCTGAAATTTCGATTTGTCGCTAGAGTCGCACTCGTCATGATGATGCTGTCTATCTCGCCAAATAGATGTTCCTCCAGCCCTTGACTCACATTCACCGGCGTTGCGTTTAAAGTGATCCGGTTGAACCGACTGCGCCTTGATGAATTAATCCAATAAACATAATCAGCGTGAGTGTGGTCAATCATCAGATCTAAATCTTCGCTAAGTTGGTGACATCGGTGTAGGTGTGCGGAGATCTCTTGCTGGTCATCATCCGTTTGCGCGCCTTGGACCATCTTTTTCAATCCTTGGTGAAGCTGAATCAGTGGCATCTCTAAAGTATTGTTGACAAAGTTATTTTGATCAACACGTTGCGTAGCACCCCTTCCCCAATCCTTTGCGCCTTTTGCATCTAACCAATCAAGGATTGAACCGAAAAGTAAGTCCGCGTGCTCGCGTGCTTCTCCAACAAGATTGACCATGCGGCTGTCTCCAAAACGGACCAACAACCCTCTTGACCCCTTTGGATTATAAAGTGAATCTAAGAACCACTTGACACGGCTATTGCTGAGTTCAATGCTTGCATGAGCCGTTGCTGTCGGTTCGATATGTTGCGCTTCATCGATAATCAGGTAGTTATAGTTTGGTAAAATCGCTGACTTCGGATTTGATTTCCGGATCTCCAAATCACTAAAAAGGAGATGGTGATTCACGACGATCAGGTTTGCTTCGTTCATCTCTTTTCGCGCCTTGAAATAGAAACAGGTTTCGTAAGTGGGGCATTTCTGTCTCAAGCAGTTATCTCGGTCTGAAGCGACCTTATTCCAGATTTCAAACATCGGCTGTTGTTCAAGATCTGCTTTGCTACCATCATCAGTGTTTTCAACCCACTGGGCGATCCGATCTAACTCCTCAACTTCTTCCAGTGTTTCAAACAATCCCTGTTCGTAGGTGAGCAAACTCTGGAGCCGACGGCGTGAAAGATAGTTGCTGCGTCCTTTGGCAAGGACCGCAGTGAAAGGAAACGGTAGCACCTCTTGAAGAAAAGGAATATCTTTTTTGATCAGTTGCTCTTGCAAGCTGATTGTATTTGTCGATATAACAACGGTTTGCTCTGTTTCAAGTGCAAGGCAGATTGCCGGTATGAGGTAGGCAAAGCTCTTACCAACCCCGGTGCCTGCTTCAACGATTAGATGCTCGTTAGCCCCTAGCGCATCGGCAACCGCCTCCGCCATTTGAAGCTGTTGCGGGCGAAATTCATAACCGTTGAGGTGCTGCGCAATTGCTCCACCTGGCCGAAGAATTTGCTTGAGATTTATCAAGTGTTTATTTTTCATATTTTTCACTCGCCGGAGATCGATTATTTCCCATCTAGTTTAACGGTGACAATTTCCGTCGCTTCACTATAAGCAGTTTTGATTTCAAAAGTAATCTCTGATCCTTTGAGTGCCTCCTTTAAGGCTTCTTCAAACTCAGCCAGATTCCGAATTTGGTGACCGTTAACTGCCGAAATTAACGCACCGCGTGGAATCCCTGCCTTGGGTGCTAGTGCATCAATCTTGACCTTCCCCACAATAAGCCCTTGGTCATCGGAACTCAGATACGTGTAACGTTCAAAATCACGTTTGCCTAACTCTCGGACTTCCAATCCGAGTTTCGTCCATGACTCTGATTGGGGTTCAACTCGTATCCCCATGCGTTCGGGGGACATTTCGCCAATCGTCACTTCAAGCGTTTTTGGCTTGCCCCTACGAAGGACTGTAATTTTTACCTTTTCACCGACCAATGAATCCGCAATTAGAAATTTGAATTCTCGCGTATCCTCAACCTTTTGACCATTATATTGAGAAATAATATCACCACGCTTGATGCCCCCCTGCATTGCTGGCGAAAACTGAAAGACGTTCTTCACGCGAATACCTTTGGGATTTTCGTCCATTCTGATTCCCAGCCAGCCGCGTATGACTTTTCCGTTAGCAATCAGTTGATCGCTAATCTTCTTCGCTTGATTAATCGGAATGGCAAAACCTGCCTCCGCTTTGACAGCATCTGTCGCAGGCGCACCATCCGGTCTGAGAATCATTGAATTGATTCCAATCACCGCTCCATAAATATTAAGGAGGGGGCCGCCGCTATTTCCCCTGTTAATCCATGCGTCCGTCTGGATGAGATTTTGATAGCGAATCAGGTTATTGGAATCTCCCAGCAGAGAACGTCCTTTGCCGCTAACAATGCCGATTGTAACTGTGTAGTCCAATCGGAAGGGATTACCGATGGCAATTGCGAATTGCCCAACCCGAACGCCATCTGAATCGGCAAACGGGAGGATTGGCAAATCTTCATCTGTATCAATTTTCAGCACGGCGATGTCTGTGCTTGCATCCGTCCCAACAAGTTTCGCAGTGAATTTGCGATTGTCGAATAGAGTGACAATAATACGTTTTGCCCCATTTACCCCGTGATTATTTGTTAAGATGTGGCCATCTTTGCGGAAAATGAAGCCCGTACCATAAAGCGGATTAGATTGCTGTTCAGGTTTTCGCTTTACATTTTTCGCTATGATGCTGACGACAGCGGGTTTGCTTCGTGCAACAATATCGACAAATGCATTCTCGACTGCCGCTAAAAGTTGGATATTGGATAAAGAAGGCGGAAGTAGTGGAGGTAGTGGTTGAGTTAACTCGATCTGGGGTTGAGCGAAGATCGGAATGGAAGCGTTCAGGGCAACCAACAACGTAAAAACAACGGGCACGTAAATTCTCTTCATTGTATATCTCTCCGGCGTAAGGATGCTCATGTAACTTCGTTCGTAACCGTTCAGGTATCTATGGAAAACATGCATCCCATTTGATTCTAATGCGCCATGGGAGGGCGACGCTCCCGCGGAGCAAAGGTTCGGCGGGAGCCTCACCCTCTCACCTGAACGGTTACCTTCGTTCAAAACTAGGATGTATTATATTGTGCCTATTTTTATCTGTCAAGCCTTGATTGCCATCTCAGGTTCAGTTCATTTTTCCAGATCTTTGTAGGGTGAATGGCATACACGTTTTTAATAAGGTAATCGGATTCAGCCTTTGCCTTTGCACCTGATGGTTTTATTCTCAATCGCTGCGTGGAAAAATCGATTTGCGCGTATGTTTGGAACAGCCCTTCCAGTTTAGCCCGCAACTGTTCGTAATTTTCGCCATCTCTTGAATAGTTCGGAGATACGGTTGTCATCAGAGCAGAAAGATCGCGATTCCTGTAAGCAGATTCATACGCGCGGACGACGCGTTCAATCTGTGTTTGTGGATGGGTTGTAACGGGCGTGGTGGGTTGACCCTCAAAAATCCCATCCAACTCCTGTTCGCTCGTCCCATCCGCGAATCCGTAAATTTCGACCTCGGTCAATCGGATTGTCCCGCGGATATGGCGATAGTAGCCCTGTTCGGTTCGACCACCCCGCTGACCTCTGCCATAGATTTCCGTATCATTTGTGTAACGGATGACGAGCCGAATTCGTGATGTCAACACTGGCTGAAAATGAATCACAATCCGTCCCTGCTTATTGTTCATGACGGTGTAATGTTGTTCGCCCGGCTTTTTCACGTGCTTGTCTACATTTGTCCACCCTTGAGGCGTCCAATATTGTAAGGTCAAATCTTTAACACCATAATCCTTGGCGGGATACCGCTCTGAATCAACGGTGTAAATCACGACGCGCGTAACCATTCTTTCCTCTGGGAATTCAAAGACGACCCAGCCCATCGCGGTGGGAATCATTGTTTTAGCAATGAGACGAGTTAAACCCATGGAGCGATAATCATTGTCATCAAAATAAGAAGGAACTGTCCTGGCTAGATAGGAATTGACGTTATTCCGGCTTTCCGCTTTCCTGCCCTGCGAAACGGCTTTCCGCATCTGCTCGGCGAGACGCTTTGCATCATCAGAGCGATTGCCATAGCTGGCATACTTTGCGAATTCGTAGGGGCCATCAAAGTAAGATTCCCATCCCTCGCCGGAATCCCAATTTTTTGTGGAGATGACACCATTTGTTAAAGTCTCGGCGGGGCGATCATAGTTGTTTTCTGAGACAAAGATCTCGGTTCCATGCTCGGGACGGGCGTAATTCACAAGTTGCTGATCCGTCTTAAATTCAAGCCCATCAACCGATGAACTTTGGATTGCTTTTTGGCAACCACCAATCAGCGTTAGACAAATGATAATGATGGAAGCGATCGCGTTCGTTTTCATGAGATGACCTCGGAGGATAGTTTTGGATGGCACGATCACTGGAATCGAAGAACATCCTGTTGCATAGTGCTTATGAACGACTTCGAGATGCAAGATACACGATACAAGATACAAGATACAAGATGCAGAAGAACAAAACCTCTGAATCCTGTGAATCCCTTGTATCCTGTATTATCCCTCAAATCAACCGTTAATTACCACTGACCAAGGTGCTATAATCTGCCGTGCGATAGGTTGTCCAAAGCTCTGTCGTCAAATCGTACCGACAAACTCCCGCCGAGAAAGTACCCATCCAGATGTACTTTCCATCAAGCGCAATGCTCCGAATGTTGTTATCCGACAAGCCATCGTCGATATTGAAACTTTTCCATTTCTGCGCTGCTTTGTCGTATCGACTGACTCCCTCTTCGGCGGTACCAACCCATACCAATGTGTCCCCGGCTGTGATGGTACTGATGTCGTTTCCGGCCAACCCGTTGAGGACAGTGTAAGTTTCCCAGTTCCCATCTTCCGAGCGATACTGAAAAAGCCCATTTCTCGTGCCAACCCATACATCCTGACCGTCGGAGGCAAGTGCCGTAATTTCCACATTCTGAAGATATTCTGGGATGTCCATCTTAGTTGCCACCTTAATCCGGCGGGAATCTGTTTCAAATATTTTCAATCCGCTTTCGCGTCCGAGCCAGATTTGATTCTCCAGAAACGCCATCCCTGTGCAATCCCTGATGCCCCAGTTTGCTGAAGCGGTTTCAAGCTTTTCGGTGATGCCGGGGGCGTTCTGAATGCGAGTATGCTCCACGACCTGACCATTTGAGAAAAGAACCCACGAATCCGCTGCTCGGTCATAGACAGAGATTTGGTCGTCGGTTAATACCCAGACTTTGCGGTCATGATATTTGATATCCCGAACCGCTGGCAGCAGCGGATGAATTTCTCTCACCCAACCTGTTGCTTTGTCATAAACAATCACTCCCGCTTCTGTGCCTAACCAAAGCTGGCCTAAAATCGGTGTGACAACGCGAACCGATGGGAGGGGTGGAAATTTTACGTCCACTGTTACAAATGGCGATGGTACGGTCGGATCGCCCGGCTGCTGCGTTTTGCCGACAACCATGCTCTGAAGCGCGCGTATCGCTTTCTCTTTGGCGACTTCGGGGTCATATTCGACATAGATTTTTTGCGTCTTAGTGGGTGAGTTTGCTTGAAGTGCGGATTCAACTGCTTTTACAGTTTTATCAATGTTTCTTTCGAGGTCATCAATCCGCTCATTTTCCTCAAGCCTGAGCGGGTTATATTCTAAATCTGCGATGTGCCAAGTATGCGCGATTTTGTCATATTTCGCCAATCCAAGTCGCGTCCCGACCCACAGCTCATCTCCGCTTGAAGCCACCGCTTTGACATTGTTGCTCAACAGGTCTGATGCAATCGATGCCACCTCAGTCGGACCTTCCGAATAGGTAGTCCATTCCCCGCGTATCCAGTGATGCCTCGCCAACCCCGCGTCTGTGCCGAACCAAATCTCATCACCATCAATTGCTATCACTTGGACATTGTTGGACGGCAAGCCCTGTGCCTCCGTGAAATCCCGCGAGAGGTCGGTAATCTGGTTATAAAGCGTGACGCCATTTGATGTACCGAACCAGTTGTATTTTTCCTTAGAGCCGATGCTCTTGGCGTCACTGGCGGCTAAACCATCAGCCTGTGAATATGGCGTCAATGATTCTACCTCCTTATCGTACATCGTCACCCCGGCAGGCGTCGTCAGAAAGATATATTTCTTTTCAACCCTGATAGATGTAACGATATTATTGATCAAGCCGTCATCGGTGGTATAGATTTTCCATTTGTCTTCTGAAGGCGTATATCTTGCGACGCCTCTGTTTGTACCAAACCAGAGGTTGTCCGCATCGACTGCCGCGGCCCACACAACATCATCGGGAAGTCCATGCCTCTTTGTATAAGTCTGCCACGTATCCGTTTTCGTATCGTATCGTGAAACTCCTTTTTGTGTGCCTATCCAAAGGATGCCTTCATTCCAAGTTATGGCATTGATACGATTGTCACAGAGTCCATCAGCCTGTGTGAAGCTCGTCCATCGATCCAAGATAAGATTATATTTGCTAATACCACCGTAAGTTCCAACCCAAAGTCTATCTCCCTGCCACAGCAGGCTTGAAACGTAGTTATGGACGAGACCATTTTTCGTCGTGTAATTCAACCATGTCTCCGTCACTTTGTCGTATCGACTAATGCCCTGTGGTGTACCGAAAAAAACAAATTCTTCCCCCACGGCAATCGCTCGAATGTCCTTATCCACAAGGACTTCTGTGCTTCCGCGCTCTCGACTTGGGGCATACATCCACCAACTATCGGTGCCTTTGTTGTATCTGTAAATGCCTCCATCCGTTGCGACCCAAACGTATCGACTTGAAGAGCTGATGTCGTGGATACGCACACGCGAAAGCCCTTTGGCATCTTCGTCGGTAAATCTGCGAATTTGACCGGACGGGATATCGTACCACATCAGGTGTTTCCACCCGCCAATCCAAAGTTTGTCGCCATCGAGTTCGATGACATCACTTCCAAGTGTGGAATCTATATTGATCCTTTGCCAACCTGACCCCTTGTTCGACAATAGGTGGATTCCGTTCTCTGTCGACACACATATCTTTTCATCGGCCTCAGAAATCGAAAAAATTGGAATTTCTCCCAAGTCACTTGTCTTCTCCCAATTGTCCTTAGATTTATCGTACCGTGACAGCCCCTTTTCCGTACCGACCCACACATATGTCGCATCCGCAGCAAGGTCGGTGATCTGGTCATCAGATAACCCTAATCGTGTAGAGAAGGCTGTCCACTTGTCCGTTGTGTTATCATAACGGTTAAGACCCCGCTTTGTGCCAACCCAGATGTGCTTGCCATCAACCAAAATTGACGTAATCTCATCCGCTACCAGCCCACTTTTCGCCGCACGAAAATAGTCCCAAGTCGCGTTGGATTTGTCAAGCCGTGATATACCTTGATCGCTTCCAACCCAAACCGAGTTACCAACGACATCAAGGCAGGTGACGATTCCCCCACCCAAGCCGTCTTCATTCGTGTAAGTTTTCCACCGTTCTGTCTCGGGATTGAATTGGCTGATCGCTTTGGGAGTCGCAAGCCAAACACCTTCCGCATCTTCACCGATTGCCAAAACATAGCCGGAGGGCAATGTTCGCTCTTTCCTGTAGTTTTTCCACTTGCCGGAAAGCGTACCAAACTTCGACAGTCCATGCACAGTCCCGATCCAAATGGTGTTCCCTTTAATTGCCAGTGAATTAATCTGATTCGATGCCAGTCCCATATTGCGTTGGTACCAACTCATGGCGCCCATTTTGGTATCGAACATCAGAAGCCCATTATTTGTTGCCATCCACACTTGACCGCTGGAAATTGCCAGTGCTAATATTTGGTTCGATATCTGTTCCCGCTTTTCTTTATTCTGAACAGACATGGAAGGTTGAAAAATTTCCCATCCAAGGGCTGCCCATGCATCCCCCTCTTTTCTGTCGAAAGAACGCTGCGCTCTATCTTGTTCAGCTTCCAATGCACGTAGGCGCGACCGACGGGTTTCCCCCGCCAACTGACGCCCTCTCGCTCGCAAACTGGCATTGTATCTTTGGGGGGATTTCAATTGTCCATAGGCTTTCTTCTCTAAAACATAATCCGCAGAACTTAGGAATTTCTTATTGGTTACCCTGACAAGCCCTGCACTTGTTGCAATATACACCATATCCCCACTACCCTCGATGTCATAGATGCGATCGCTCAGCAACGGGGAGCGAGGTACGCCGCGATTTCCACCCCTCGGACTGATCCAAGAAGAGGCTTTGCTGGTAAAATATTCCCACTTTTCGTATTTGACATTATATCTTGCCAATCCACTGTTCGTCCCAATCCAGACATATTTGGAATCGTGAAGGATGCCAGTTACTGATGGAGACTGAATCCCCGGAAAGTTTGAATAAGACCGCCAACGATTTTTCTTCCGATGATACGCGCTTGCACCTTTCTGTGTCCCGATCCAGATCCAATTGCCGCGTGCGGATATACATCGAATCTTGTTTTCGACTAAACCGTCCTTAACCGTGTAGCTTTGCCACTGGTTTTTCTTCATATCGTAGACCGACAGTCCTGAATCTGTTCCAAACCAAATGCGCTCCGTTGGCTTTTTGCCGAAGACTCCTTGCTTCCACTCAATGGCGATGCAGTTGACCTGATTGCTGATTAATCCATCTTTCGTTGTGAAAATATTCCATTCCTTCGACTTAAAATGGTATCGACTGACGCCTTCAGCTGTTGCCAGCCACAAATACTTATCACCAACCTCTACATATCGCAGTTCATCACCGATGAGGACTTCCGAAATTTCTTCCTCGTTATCCAGTTGTCCCCAAACGGTGGCGATATTCATCGTTAATATTCCCAAGAACAACACGGTACTTATTCTCAATGTTTTGAAACGCATGATTCCCTCCTTGTGGTCTCCGTAAAAAGTTGGATAATTGCAAAGCAATTGTAGGGCCACGACCAGATCTCTTTCGTAGAGAGTGTTGTCAAAAAGCAGTGTGATGTTAATGATACACGACTATATCAAATGGCATACGTCATAATTTCAGTGAACATAGACGCTTAAAGTGCTGTTCCACCTCTCCCTTTAATTCTATCATTTTTTTCTTGACACATCACGAAAAATTAGTATTCTTAGCGGATGCGATATGATATGTAATACATGTATGACATTTAGAGAAAGGAGAGGGTAAACGATGCTATCGGTTCGTCTTGCACCAGAGATGATGGAACGTTTACAGACATTAGCGGATAAAACGGGGCGCACTAAAAGTTTTTATGCGCGTGAAGCGATTCTGAGGTATCTTGAGGATATGGAGGATACTTTTATTGCGATTGAGCCTGGCAAGGTCCCGAGAATCGGCGCCGTGCCTCGACATGGAGGATGCTATGCAAATTGACAGGTTGCGTTTTTTGTGCCTCGGTTTCTTCTGCTTTTTAGTGTGCTTAGCAGATGCCCAAAACCAAGCCCCGACCCACGCGGTTGATGGGGAGTCCATCAAAGAGTGGCTTCTGCTGGGGCCTATCTTCCCAGACGATTGGAGCATAGGTGTCCTCTCTCCTCGTGCAGATTTCCTCGCTCATGTGGGAGGTGAAGCGAACATCCGCCCAAAGGAAGGCGATACCGTTACGACAAAAGACGGGAGAACCCTGAGTTGGAAGCGGTATACGAGCAAAGAGAAGGTTATCGATCTTCACAAAGCCGTTGGGTATCACAAAAACGCGATCGCTTATGCCTTCTGTTTCTTGCAAAGCGAGGTTGCAGGCGATATCGGAATCCTTCTTGGGGGTATTGACGGTGCCGCCGTGTGGATAGACGGAAAAAGGATGTATTGGTCATGTAGGGAAACTATCAATGATGGTGGGGAAACTGCTACTCCCAATCGGCTTCGATTTGAAGTCAACTTAAAAGCTGGTAAATCTCCTTGTTTGGTCAAAGTGGCGACAAGAAAGGGGGATTGGGAGCTTGCGATGCGTGCCCTAC
>JADFGN010000660.1 GCA_022567695.1 Candidatus Poribacteria bacterium
TTACCCGATCAAGAGTTAGGATACAGGGATACAGGATTCAGGGATTCAGGATACAGGGATTCAGGATTCAGGATACAGGGGATTCATTTACCTCTTGTATCTCTTCCTGCATCTTGCATCTTGAATCTGGTCTCTTTGCTGAATCGCTGGCATTTTTGAGCCCTTGTTTCCCTGAACGCCTACCCGCACGTTATTCCCTTCTTCTCTTCGGAAATGCTGATTCGTTCGCCCGTATGCGCGGATTCATGTACCCCATCAATGACTCGCATATTCCAAAGCGAATCTTCCATGGTTACATGCGGTGGAATACCTGCCGATAATGACTCGCATAGATTCAAGATTTCAGCGGCGTAAGGATTGATGCCAGTGACCTGTATGGTTTCGTCATGACCGTTGGCAATCAACGTGAAGCTGCATTTTCCCTCGCCGTTCGACCATGCGCGTGGCACGACCATCCGTCCTTTTGTCCCAACGATTTCATAAGATTCACGCCATATCCATCCGAAGCTGCAATCAAATTGCCCGGTGACACCATCGCCGAAATCCAGCGTACCGATTAATGTTTCCCACACACCGCTGATTGGCTCAAACTTTCCCGTCGCCCAGACGGCTGTTGGCTCTGCACCAATCAGATAGCGGATGCAGTTGATGCAATAACAACCGAGGTCCATCACAGCGCCACCCCCAAATTCGCCGCGTAAACGCCAGTTCGTTCGATCGGGCAATCCTGTTGAAAACGTCGCCCGCACGAAACGAACTTCACCAATCACGCCCTCGTCAATACGTTGTCTTACGGCAAGCGTCAATGGGTGATGGCGGTACATAAATCCTTCCATCAAGCGCACATTGGCTGAAGTCGCCACCTGAATGATCTGTTCTATCTGAGTGGCATTGATGGCGATGGGCTTTTCGCAAAGAATTCCCCGAACCCCACCTCGGACCCCTTCCAAGATGTTTTTCAGGTGAACCGTTGGCCACGTTGCGACCACCAGTATATCGGGGTGCTGCTTTTCAAGCATCGTTCTCAAATCATTGTATGTATTTTTAACGCCGAATTGTTCAGCAAAATTCTTGAGCGCATCTAATTTGACATCGCAGATACCAACAAGTTCGAGTTCGGGCAGGTTTTCCCATGCTCCGCCATGCGTTATGGAAATCCCGCCGCAACCGACCAGCGCAACTCGATATTTTTGATTCATGCCTGACTCCCGACTTAAACGTTGTGCATAACCTGTATTCACACGCGCACGGGAGCATTCTCCTGCCCTGATCGATTCGCCGCAAGCGAGATTGCGAGACTCTTGACTGCATCGCTGTAAGGGCTGAGGATCTTCGAGCCGTCATCGTTGCGGACGGCAGCGACAAATACTTCGTCAATGCTTGGACCCGGCGCCGTCTTGTCAACAAACTGCCCGTCTTCTTTCACTTGTACTTTTCCTGCATCCCAATGGACGAGTTGATCTTCGTACAGAAAGTCTAGCACATTCGCGTTTGACCAATCCCCAGGGTCATACGACCAAGACGTGGTCAGCGATCCAATTGCACCGTTGGTAAATTTCATCGTCACGCAGTTGTTATCCGGGCAGTCGATATCTTTCAGAATGCGATTCGCTTGTAAGGCAAAAACCTCCTCGACCTCTCCGACAAGATAACGCATCATGTCGATTGTGTGAGTTACCTGCTCGACCAACTGCCCACCTGACCTGTTCATCTGACGCACCCAACTATCCGGGTTGCCGCGTCCACTTCCACACCAGTATTTACCGATGACTATGTTAATTTCTTTGCCATCAAGAATCTGACGGGCAATTTGCGCTGAACCGGAATAACGGAGTTGATACCCGACGCAGGTGATAACGCCAGCAGCGGCAACCGCTTCTTCAATTTGCCGTGCAATTTCCATATTGATTGCCACCGGCTTTTCAACCAAGAAGGGCAGCCTTCGCTCGATTACGTCCAACTCCGGCTGTCCGTGTGCAAAGACTGGGAGACTGAGGTACACGGCGTCAAGGTCATTGCGTTCTAGCAAAGTGTGGTGATTGGTGTAAGGTTCAGCGTTGTAGTTTTCAGCGGCACTGTTGGCACGAGATTCCTGGACATCGCATGTTCCAACGATCCGAGCACCTTCCATGTTAGATAACGTGCGCATGTGTCCGTTGGCGTTGCCGCCACAGCCGATAAATCCGATTTTAACTTCCTTCATCCACATCTCCTTGTGATCTCGTTTTTCGCGTGCGTTCTTGATTCTTTGCTGTTTCTGACTTTCAAATTGTAGCAGATAGGAGAGCATGCGTCAATGTCTTTATCATGACCAAAATCCATTGACATCATCGGAGAACTGTGCTAATTTACCAGAAATATGAATATGGTATTATAATGATTTCTCATTTGTCTTTACAAACGTGATGAATGTGATCTCAAACGTCCTTGAACTCAAACACTGGTATGGTTTGAATTATGTAGAACTCGAACCGCAAATTGCAGAAGAATTCCCGGATTATTATGAATATAAACCCCGCGGATACATGTTCGATTTCCCTGTCGATATCGTTCAATTCCGCGGAAATGAAGATAAAACCGATGTTATGGTATATTACAGTTCCCGGTTAAACGACATCGAACTTGATCCCGCCCCGGCGGGTTTGGGTGAATTGACAGGGTCGCTAAAACACGGCGTCTTTTTGTTTGACAAAGACTGGAATAAAATTGAGGAACATATCGACACGATGGACCTCAGGTTCAATGAAGCAACCGTTGAATCGGTCACAGACCGGTTTTTCACGCTTGACCGGGTTCTTGAGCTTGACGAAGGAGAGCACAATCTCGCAGTTGAGCTTGTCGACCCGGCGTCCGGCAACACGGGAACTTTTCGCGGCACACTGATTGTCGAATCATTCACCGGCGAAGACCTGCAGATCAGCGATATACTCATTGCGGAAAATATCCGGCTGACACAACCGGAGGCGCTTCCCTCAAGAGATAATCTCGATATACTGGCAAATCCTTATCACCGGTTTGCGCAAAAACAGCCCGTATATTTTTACTTCGAGATTTACAATCTTTTTTCGGCTAATGAACAAGACCAAAGCCGGTACCGGATTGAATATTCACTGTACCCGGTAGAGGAAAAGAAGGGGATATTGTCAAGATTACTCGGAAGTGAAACAGAAGAAAACAGGATAAAGAATGCTGAATTGGCCTGCCAAAATGGACATTTATTTAAGATAAGTAATTTTATAGGTTTTAATGAGATACCCATACGAATCATATCAATTAGGATTAAGCGGGCGAATGACGCCGGCGATTAAGTGGCATTTAATTTCCAATGGTGGTGTGTTTTTACTGCAACAGCTTCCTTTCATAGGGTTGAATGCCATTTTCGGACTAAGACCGACACAGGTTATCGACAATTTTATGATCTGGCAATTCGGCACCTATCTGTTTCTACATGGTGGACCACTTCACATAATTTTTA
>JADFGN010000661.1 GCA_022567695.1 Candidatus Poribacteria bacterium
ATTTTATCCAGAATTTTTCCGCTTGAAATCACTTCCAAACTTGATAAAATCAAAACCAAATGGTTGAGCCAATTATACAAAACTTTCAAAAAATTGTCGAGAGTAAAGGTGTGGAGGTAAAAGATACAAGATGCACATTACCTGAATTCTGTATCCCTTTTCGTTGACGACTCACAAAAAGCCTAAAAAATGAAAATGTCAACCTGTTTGTGAACCAGTCCCGCCAAATTTTCTTGAAACCAATCTTCGCTAATTTTGTATTACTCGACCGAAGTTGACGAATTATTCGTCGATCCAGTTGTAGCCCAAAATTCTATTTTGGTGTTTGGGACCAAGTTAGAAACTCGGGCTACGAAAGCGTTTCTCCTAATGAATGCTTCAGACCACGAAGATCTCAAATTGGTTCAGCGTACACTTAAAGGGGAGAAATCTGCCTTTGGAGAACTCATCCGTTGCTATAAAATCCGAATTTTTAATCTGATGTATCGCATGACAGGGCGCCGAGAAGACGCCGAAGATCTGACGCAAGAGGCGTTTTTGCGGGCCTATGCTGGGTTACACACCTTCCGATCGAACATGCGATTTTCGCCATGGATGTTCCGCATCGCTTCCAACCTATGTTTGAATTGGAAACGGAAACATCGATTGGAAGATGTCGGGATATCGCCAGACGAATCAGTATCGATGACAGGTTTGCCTTCCCTTGAACGACCTCGGTTTGCTCAACCTGATTATCAGTCTGAAACCCGAGAACTTGATCTGCGGTTGCAGGAAGAAATTGCGAAGTTGCCGCCTCACTATCGTCTGGTGTTTAACCTTCGCTACATCGAAGCGCATTCGTGCAAACAGATTTCGGAGATTATGGACATCCCAGAAGGCACAGTCAAAACTTACCTATTTCGAGCGCGGGAAATTCTAAAAAATAAGCTGAAGTCAGTATGGCAGGAGTGGTATGAATGAACAGATGTGACGAAATGAAAACGCGAATCCAAGAGCACATAGATCGGAATTCGAGTCCCGATCAAGAGATTCTCCTAGCGAAGCATTTGTTATATTGCTCGGCTTGTCGTGAAGAACTGAGTGACATGGAACGTGCTTTTGCATTATTTGACTCCATGCCCATTGTTCAGCCATCGACGGATTTTGAAGCTAACATTATGGCAGCAATTGGCAGATGGCATGTAACACAAGAATCACCGCGGCAATATTGGTGGAATCGAATTCAGTGGTTACAAGGGTTCGCGAGCATCTGTCTACTCATTTATCTTATCGTTGATGGTATGGATTTGAGTTCGTCAGCGATATTCAAGATTGTCGTGCGTGTTTTTCAGACGCCGGCCACAATGGTAGAATCTCTAATTTCAATTGGGCAGAATTGGGTCGGTGCGAGGAACATTACAAATATGTTTGATCAATTGCTCGCCAATTTAACGCTGTTCAACGCTATTGTCTTGTTTCTGATCAGTGCCGCGCTTTTTGGGATGAACAGAATACTGACAAGGACGTAAGCAATGAAAACTGCGAAAAAAATCGCTCTATTCCTCATATTTGTTTTTGCTTTGATGGACAGCGCAACCGCAGGGCAGTACACCCTCCAAGTCGGAGCAGATAAAAGTTTAGACCTTATGGATTTGTTTCTGCTTTATTTGCTTATCAGCGTAAGCGGTGGGGCGTTGGTTGTTTTATGTGCCATTCACTTCCCGCAGCGAATCTCCCGAATCCGAAACCACTCCGAACAATTTGGCATACGTTCACTGCTACTGGGATTCATCAACGTCATCTTCTGGTTTCTCAGTATCATCTTCATTGGGAAAATCGGCGAAATTTTCTCTCCAATTAACCTTTTCCTTCTGATTCCGTTCGGAATGCTCTGCGTTGGTGGCATCGCTGCTTTTGCTTCCGAGGCCCAGAGAATTGGCTTTAGCATCGCCAATCTCCATGAAGCAAAGACCATATCTTCGGCTCGTTCGATGCTATTGGGTGCTATGACGATTGAACTTGTGTCCCTATTTCCAATTATTGGGCAGATTTTCCTGCTCTGTATATTACTGAGAGGGTTTGGTGCATTCACAGCCACCCTATTCTCAAGGAGAAAATCATGAACACTTTTTTGTCGGGTTGGGGTTGTATTCCGGTTAAGTGCTATAAGCGGATAGCTGTTTTTCTATTCGTGGTGCTATTTGCATCATTGACATTGACCAATGCCGATGCTGAAACTGGGCTGGATCTGGTTCCCGCCGATGCCTTTGGCTACGCGCAATTGTCTAACATCTACCAAATTTTTGAGGCAGTGATAGAATCTCCAGAGTGGGAAGAATTGTCAGAAATCGAAACGACGAAAATAGCCTTAACCCAGATGGTACAAATCGGTCCCGTGGTGCAGATGATCACCGGACTGACGTGGGAGGAATTCGTTAAGACATTTGGACGCCAGGTTACGCTTGTCGTTCTGGGCATTTCTGACAATCCCGACCTTGCCTTAATTTTCGATGTCGAAGGATCAAGGGAGCTTGCCGAGGATGCGCTCGATCAACTTATAATTCTGATAGCTTCAGGAGAGGATATTGAAATTGCTCCAGAAAGCGAAGAATATTCTGGCGTGAAATTCAATACTTTGTTGACTGGAGATGGCAACACAATTCAGTATGGATTTATCGACAATTTCATGATTCTCGCGATGAACGAAGGTTTTGAGCCGATCGTCGATGTGCATCAAGGAAAAGCAACTTCTATCCTTGGGACGCCTGAATATCAAGAGATGATTAATAAAATTGAGCCTTCAGGGACCGCTTACGCTTATGTCAATCTGGAACGAACAATCCCTGCGATTCAAGCTGCCGAAGCCGCGAAGAAAGGAGAAGCCGTCCAACCACCCGAAGATGAGATGGAAGCGGCAATCTTAAAATCTGCGAAGGCGCTGGCAGTGAAGCTCGATCTGCTCGGCAATACTCACGAAGCATACTTGCGCCTCAACCCGCAGGGGCCTGCGATGATGTTTGCGCCGCTTCTGTTACGTGCGCACCCTAAGCTGGCATCGATTAATCTTCTACCGGCGATTAACGGTGCATTCGTCGGATTACAGATTGGCGATCCGACTGAAACGTGGACGCAATTGACAGGACTCGCAGCGATAATGGGGCATGACCTCAATGGAATTGCTGACGAGCTTGAGATGCAGTTGGGATTTAACTTGAAAGACGATCTCCTCAATGCATTGACTGGTGAAATCGGACTTGGAATTTCTCTGCCTGCGGAGGAAGTCAACCTCAAGGATAACCCAATTGACTTTGCCAAATTCCAGCCAGTTATCATCATCGGGGTCAAAGACCGCGACAAATTTAAGGCGATCCCTACCCAAATTGCATCCCTTGTCCAGATGGACCATTTTGCTTCTTCAAAAGACAAATTGGGGGGCATCCCTCGTGGAATCCTCACGGTTGACGCGATTTTTCCCGGCATCG
>JADFGN010000118.1 GCA_022567695.1 Candidatus Poribacteria bacterium
GCATGTTCAGGTGCGTGGACATGAGCTTGGGTCGGTGGCTTTACATATTCTTTATTAAACCACAAAACATTGACAATTGGAAAGCTGAGAATTGCCAGAATGATTAATGGAAAGGTCATGGACTTCGGAGATTCACGTGCAATCTCATACATTTCTGGGTTGCGCGGTTCGCCGAAAAAGGTCATGAAAATCAGGCGAAACATGTAAAAGGCTGTAATCCCCGCTGCGAAAAGTGCCATCCCAAACAGGATGTAGTAGTGAATAGAACCCCACTCCATCGCTCTTTCAAGAACGCCACCTAAGATAGCATCTTTGCTCCAAAACCCTGAAAAGAGGAAGGGAACTCCTGAAATCGAGAGGGTTGCAATCAACATAGTAATGAAGGTGATTGGCATTTTGTGCCGGAGTCCGCCCATGTTACGCATATCTTGATCGGCTGGAATTCCAAACGTCTCAAAATCAGATTCGTGCTCGTCGGCATGTGCATCTTCATGCATGGTCATGCTCGTCGTGGTGGGCGTGCATGGCGTGGAAAGCGTGAATCACACTCCCCGAGCCGAGGAATAGCAGTGCCTTAAAGAAGGCGTGGGTCGTGAGATGAAAAATACCCGCGACATAACTCCCCGACCCAATTGCAAGCATCATATAACCAAGTTGGCTGATTGTTGAATATGCGAGAACACGCTTAATGTCAAAACGCACCATGGCAATCGTCGCCGCCACAATCGCTGTGATGCCACCAACGTAAGCGATTGTCAATGATGAACCGGGCGTGAGAATGGGGAACATGCGTGCGGTCAGATAAACTCCCGCGGCGACCATCGTTGCTGCATGAATCAAGGCACTAACCGGCGTTGGGCCCTCCATCGCGTCTGGGAGCCAAGTGTGCAAAGGGACTTGCGCAGATTTGCCAATTGCGCCACAGAAAATCAGGACGCCCGCAATCGACAGCCATGTCATATCTCCGGCTGTAAGATTTTGGACTTGCTCAAAAATTCCGGTTTCCCCGTAAAGGGCAAGTGTGCTGAATTTGGTGAAGAGCATCATCATGCCGATGAACATCCCGACATCACCCACACGAGTGGTTAGGAATGCTTTCTTACAGGCGTTTGCGGCAGAGTCCTTTTCAAACCAGAATCCGATGAGCAGATATGAACAGACCCCCACAAGCTCCCAGCCGACGTAAAGCCCAAGCAGGTTATCAGAGACGACCAAAAATAACATGGAAAACGAAAATAGTGATAGGAAGGCAAAGTATCGAGGATAGCGGGGATCGCCATGCATGTAACCTATTGAGAAGATATGAACGAGACTACTGACAATTGTAACCACCATCAACATAATTGCGGTCACGCTGTCGAAATAGAAGCCCATCGAAAAAGTGACTTGTCCGATCTTAATCCATTCAAAGGAGCGATGCGTTGCCTCTGAAGTCACTGAAAAAAATAACACTACGGAACAGGCGAAGGCGAGAAGCATTGCTCCGGTTGATATGTAATCTTGGCGGGAGAAATTGCGTCCAGTAAGCGACAGTATGCTGAAGAATGCAAACGCGGCAAGGGGAGATAGTAGAATTATACTGATGAGAGGTACAACGGGCATATCATCCTTTCCTTATGTGGTTGGATGAGATTATTTAATGTAAGGATTGGGAACTTAATAACTTCTGCATTTGGGCGAAGCATGCTTCGCCCCTACAACTCGAAATTGAGATGTCGGACTTATTTAATCCTCATTCCTAAGTGACATTGCCTACTCCATCTCTGAGGTCAAACCATCCGGATCTCGCGGGTACAGCTTCCGTGTGACACAATCTACAACGAAATCGAGTTCTTCAAAAACAATCGCACCGATAAGCGCAGAATCCCGATTGGGCTCAACAACGGCACGGAAAGTTGCCTGGCGTCCCAGGAGTTCTACCAGCACATCATCCACGAGCTGACGTGTTTCTCTGCGTCTGTCAGCATAACGGACTTGCACTTCACCGACTTCACGGACACCTAACTGCTCTGCGACATTCGCAGGAATTACCAGTCGCGTTGCTCCTGTGTCCACTAATCCCTCAATTGTTATTTGACGCACCTGATCGGCGGGGAGCAGACCACGTCGTTCATCCGCCACATCTATACTATTTGCCAGCGTGAATTCTACAGAAAAACGTCCCATTTTGCTATCTCCTTATGACGAAGTTCATAGCAGAATTTCACTAATCCACGTCTCAAATCACACGTTTTGAGACGCGGAACACTCAAGCACTATCCTTTCAAGGTATCTGTTTCATCCGGGTGGATTGTACCAAATTCTCTATAGATGGCAAGGATAATTGCTAGAAACACCGCGGCTTCTGCTGCGGCAAGGACAATGCCAAAAATTGCGATAACTTGCCCACCGATGTCCTCCGCAGGCGTGATAAAACGCGAGAAAGCGGCGAAATTGAGATTACAGGAATTGAGAATCAATTCGATGCCCATCAAAATACCGATAGCATTCTGCCGTGTCAGAACTGCGAAAACGCCAAGCGTAAACAGAATCGCGCTAATGACAAGATAGTTTTGCAAGGTCATGCTTCTTCTTTGACCTCCTCCCGAGAAATCAAGGCGGCTCCAATCAATGCAACTAACAGTAAAATCGAGACAACTTCAAATGGTAAAAGAAATTTCCCGTTCAAAATCATTTCGCCAATCTGGTGAGTCGTCCCGGCGACTCGCCAAATGCGTAGCCCACTCTCCTTTCTCCTGACAGAGTAAGTCTGTTTGTTATCCTCATCAGTTATCAACCACTTGCTCCCTTCCGCTTCAATCGAAACCGTAACATTTTGAGAAAGTGAGATTCCATTATTTTCAAACGTTTGTTGTAAATCCTCTGAGATCGTGCTATCGTCCAAATCATCTTGAAATCCCAATCCAATGCTAAACAGTTCCCGCCAGAATCTGAGGGGCGTTCCGTCGTCTTCGAGACCTTTCCACGTCGGCGTAGTCGTAACGACTGCCAAAAGGAGCAGGAGGATTAAGAGAGAAACGACCCCGCCCCAAAAGAGTTGGCCTCGCTCCAGGTGGACCGTCATCTCTAGTCTTCCGCTTGTCATCATGACGCCAAAGAGGATGAGTACCAAAATTCCACCGACGTAGACGATAACCTGCGTTGCGGCGAGAAAATCCGCCTGTAAAAACACATAGAGTCCGGCAACGCTAAAAAGCGTTACCATCAGCGAAAAAGCGGCATGAACGATATTTCGTATGGTGACCACGACAACCGCTGATCCAACGGCTGAAAGTGCGAAAACGTAGAATATCAGTTCCTTCAATTCCATTATAAAATTGGTTCTCCAACTTCTACCAAGCCAATTTTGAAATATTGCAGGAAACTCAAACCCAAAAAACGATCCAACTCACAGGATTCAGAACACTCTTGCTTCTTGTATCTATGGCATTGTGTCATATTCCAACAAGGATCAATAATTTCAGCTGCGGTATATTAGACAGCTACTTCAGCTTCATCTGCCTCAGTATTACCATACATCTCCGGCTTTGCAAAGCGAAAAATTAAATCTGTTCGGTCAAATGTCGAATATTCAAGACCTTTGAGGGAATCTTTCATTACCAAGCACTCTGTCGGGCAGACCTCGGTACACAGCCCACAATACATGCAAAGCGACATATCAATGTCAAACTTATCAAGATAGAAAATGACCGGCTTGCGCTCCACAACGCTAAGTATCTGTTCACTTGGAATTGTCCTTGTCTCTCCATCTTGCGTTAGTCCCTCTTGGCGATCGTCGACAGCCTGATCACCAAATCGAGTGGTTATGTTTTTAATTGTTACGGTTGTGTTCGGAGCGACCTTTTCGTCCCCTTCAATGTTTCCAATGATTTCCGTTCTATCTTTAAGATGAATCACATTCATACTATCCCAAAGTCTTGTTCCTTTGGGAAGCTTCCGTGTGTCAATATAGATACAAGCGACAGGACAAATCATCTCGCATTTCTTGCAACCAATACAATCCTCCATCCGGGTGTATAACTGTCCTCGATACCCATGGGGGATCTCGCGTATGTTTTTCTTTTCGAAGGGACGCTCATAGGGGTACTGGTGAGTCACGGGACCGTCTCTGTATTGATCTCTCATTTCTCTAATCGTGATACGCATGCCGACAAGGACGGTATAAACACCTCTGTAAATATTAAACAAATATTTTCGCATGATGAACCTACCTTCGTTATATTATGCTGAACTTGCTTGAGACTGAGGGTTTTCAGACATCCCCTTACCTACAAGAATATACGCGGTGATTAGCCCAAGAGCAATAAGGGCGATGCTAACAACGATACCGATATCTGCTGGTATATTGTCAAAAATCAATACCCAGATTCCAGTGCCCAAAATATTGAAAAACGAAATCGGGATGAAATATTTCCAGCAGAGATTCATCAACTGATCAACGCGGAGACGCGGCAATGTCCATCGTATCCACATCATAACAAAAACCAAGAAGAAGGTTTTGATAATTAGGCCCACCGTTCCGCTTAAGGTGAACACTTTAATGATGAAGCTAAGAATTCCTCCTCCGGGAAAACCGAACTGCGGCAAAATGCTTTCGGGTAAAATCCCTATCCAGCCACCAAGAAACAGTGTTGATGCAATTGCACTCACGGCAAACATATTCGCATATTCGGCGATATAAAAGAATGCGAACCGCATCCCGCTATATTCGGTGTGAAATCCGGCGACGATTTCTGACTCAGCTTCCGGCAGATCAAACGGCGTTCGGTTGACCTCGGCAATAACAGATATAAAGAAGATAAAAAAGGTGATAAAAGTAAAAGGTGAGCGAAAAATCAGCCAACTTGCAATTCCGTATTTAGCCTGTTCACCGACGATTTTTTGCATCTCCAAACTCTGGACGAGCATCACAACCACAAGGATTGAAAGGCCAACAGGAATTTCATAGCTGACCATTTGGGCTGCAGAACGTAGTGAGCCTAATAGAGACCACTTGTTATTGGAGGCCCAGCCCGCCATAATCACTCCCATCACAACGACGGAAGAGATCGCTATGATATAAAAAATCCCGATGTTCAGGTTACTGACAAGCAGGTTTTCACCAAAAGGGATACCTGCGAATACCGCAAAAGAGAAAGCAAAGATAAGATAAGGGGCGAGAATAAAAAGAACCTTGTCACCATAGGGTGGAATAAAATCCTCTTTGAAAAGCAGCTTAACGCCGTCTGCCAACGTCTGCAGCGTACCCCATGGACCCACCCGCATCGGGCCTGTCCGATGTTGAATATGGGCTGAAACCTTTCTTTCGGCTAAAACGAGAATGAGCGGGATGAGAGGAAAGATGGCAATAAAAATACCGCAACAAGCCAACATGACCAACACAATACCCAGTGAAGTTGGAAAATGTTCAGCGATACCCTCTGGCAAGCGAGGGATAAGGTTATCTTTTACAAATCTTTCTGCCCAGTTGTTGGACACTTGTGTTAAAAATCTTG
The DNA here is from genome assembly GCA_022567695.1 of Candidatus Poribacteria bacterium. Lineage (GTDB taxonomy): Bacteria > Poribacteria > WGA-4E > WGA-4E > PCPOR2b > JADFGN01. Next base: position 5,496 of record JADFGN010000118.1, read on the forward strand.
GGAAGTTTTCAACAAACTCTTGTAGAACCGGTAACATTCCAACTCCTTCGTTGGACGGTATTAGGTCAAGTTGACACAAATGTGTGCCTGATACCTGAAAATTTAGCGATCGACTTCTCCCATAACGATATCGATGCTGCCGATAATCGCAATAATATCCGCGACCATCAATCCTTTACTCAATTCTCTCAACGCGCTCAAAGCACTAAAACAGGGAGATCTTGCTTTGATACGAACAGGCTTAGGTGTTCCATCACTGACAATGTAGAACCCGAGTTCACCGCGGGGGGCCTCACTTCGGAAATAAATCTCACCTTTGGGGGGACGAACGGCTTTTAATGGTGCCATTACTGGCCCATCCGGAAGGGGTTTCTCAAGAATTTGCCGGATAATCCGAATGGATTGTTTCATCTCATCCATGCGTACTTTGTACCGATTCCAACAATCTCCAAGAACAGCACCAATTTCTGGCACCTCTTTGCCATATGGAATATCAAAATCAAATCGATCATAAATCGAATACGGCTCATCTTTACGCAAATCCCATTGAACACCCGCGCCTCGGAGGTTTGGTCCTGTGGCACCGTAGCTGATTGCCATCTCTTTATCCATCACAGCAACGCCAGTGGTTCGTTCGGTAAAAATGCTGTTGTCCGTAAGAAGCGAATTATATTCATCAATCTTTGGCTCGAAATAATCGAGGACTTCCTTAATCTCATCCAGGAACTTCTGCTCAACTGCTGACCCTGGAGGCATCGGAATGATTTCGGAAACCCCACCAATACGGATATAGTTATACGTCAGCCGTGCTCCACAGATTTTCTCAAAAAGGAGTAGGATTTTCTCGCGGTCTCGAAAGGCGTAAAGAAACGGCGTAAATGCACCCATATCCATACCGTACGTGCCAAAAGCTAAAAGGTGGCTCGCAATTCGATTGAGTTCACAGATGAGTACGCGCAAATATTTGGCACGTTCCGGTACTTCAAATTTCTTTTTCTCGTCCATTTCCATCAGCTTCTCAACAGCCAGGCAGAACCCCCAATTTTGATTCATGGCGGCGATATAATCCATTCGATCTGTAAATGGAATGATTTGGGGGTAAGACAGTTTTTCGCAGTGTTTTTCAAAACAGCGATGCAGATAACCGATATGAGGAATGGCTTCGCGGACGACCTCTCCATCAAGTTTTAACTCAAGCCTTAAAACGCCGTGGGTGCTTGGATGTTGAGGGCCCATGTTAACAATCATCTCTTCTGAGAACGGTTCCAATTCTATAAATTTGCTTTCCGACTGTTGTTCTGCCATGATTTTATTTACCCAACTTTGTCAAACTGGTTGCCTTCTACCAAATTGTTTCCAAGAATCTTGATTGATTGATTACACTGTCTTTGCTTATCAAGGGGAAACCTAACAATACGGCTGTAGCCGCAATAACCTTGTCGTGTAATTCTGGAATATCAGTGACCTCTTTGGCTTTTAGAACCACTTCACCAGTAATGGAATATATTCGATAATTGGTGCTATTTTGGACAAATTGGGTCACATCAGGTAATGTTGTTGAAATGCGACTTTTCTCCGAGAGGTATAAGATTTCCATCAAAACCATTACTGGTATAAAAACAATGCAATTTCCCCTATCTGCTTCCTCAAATATTTTGCTGGCATTCTTTCCCTGTTTTTTCGATTTGGCAAGATGGCGGATAAGCCCCGTCGTATCAGTTACATATTGCTTCATAGTATTTCCGTCGTATCAAGATGTTGCCATATTTCTTTTCGTGCCTCTTGAATTTCCTCATCGGTTGGTTCAAACCCTTCCCACAGACCTCCAAGTTTGACTATATTTTTTTCTGTACGAGGTTGATACTTCTTTATAAAATCAACAATCTCGGCTAGTTTTTCTTCTGGTAATTGTTTAATCGTATCGAGAATTTGTTGTTGATATTGTTCTGACAGTGCCATTATTTTTCCCCCATACCTTGGCGGTTACACAGACTACAAGAAAGCCAGAGGTTTAACTCATCATCGCTTCCGCCCCGGGTTTTCTATTAAGTTTGCAATCCATCGCCCTACATCAGCTTTAACAACCCTTTCACCACACTGCGGACATACCCCTACAGGTACGTCCTCCTCAACAATAAGCTCCCTTTAATCCGGAAATCCTGTTTGATACATTTCTCCTGCATGGGGGAATCGCAAATTTCACATTCACCGTAATCATATCCTGCTACTTCTGTAGAGTAGAGCACGTATTCATTTAATACGGCACTCTCATCCCTCGATAAAACTCAGGCTCCTGATAATCCTTGCGTAGCGGGTATCCTTCCCAATCATCCGGAAGCAAAATTCGCCGCAAATCGCTGTGATTCTCAAAGATAATCCCATATAAATCGTACACCTCCCGTTCATGCCATTGCGCCGTCTTCCAGATTTGCTCGACGCTCGGGACGTGCGGATCTTCCTTAGGGACTAACGTTTTGAGGACAACCTTGTGGCGGTGGGTCATCGAGTAGAGATGGTATACAACAGCGAGATCTGTGTCCTTAACGTTTAAATCAACGCCGCTTAGACACATCAATGAGTCAAAAGCCAATGCTTCATCTTCGGCGAGGTAGCGTCCTGCATCAGCAATTGCTTCAGGTATGACGAGAATATAAGAATCACCAACAACTTCTTCAAGTGAAAGGATTGATTCTCCAAATTTTTCTTTTAATCTAGTGTAAATTTCTTGTGATGTCACGAACAAAGTCAACGCTTAATGGCGTTACAATTCCTTTCTCGTTTGGTATGGAAAGATTTATCACTCAAAGGTTCTGGTTTAATCAGCCGCTTCCTCATGTTCAGGTGGGGTTTCCTTTTCTTTTTCTGCTTCGTTTCCCTTCTGATACCATTCTGTCCTGGTAAAAAGCTTCTTCAGAAATGGAACATGAGGTCGTTTAGCAACTGTCTGTTTTTTTATTTTCTCTTGCAATTTTAATAAGCCTTCAATTAAGGCTTCAGGTCGAGGAGGACAGCCGGGGACGTAAACATCGACAGGGATAATTCGATCTACCCCTTTTAGCACATGATAACCATGTTGCCAATATGGACCGCCGCTTGTTGCGCAGCTTCCCATTGAAATGACATATTTCGGCTCCGGCATCTGTTCATAAAGCCGCTTAATACGGGTCGCCATCTTCAAGGTCACTGTGCCTGAAATGATCATCAAATCCGATTGCCGTGGTGATGCACGCGGGACTCCCGCGCCAAATCGGTCTAGATCATAGTTAGAAGCTGCGGTTGCCATAAACTCTATTGCACAACAAGCCAATCCAAAAGTCATTGGCCAGAGCGAAGAAGCTCGCGCCCAATTCGCGACTGCATCAATTGATGTCACAATAATGTTTTTGTCAAGTTTCTCGTCAATTATCATGCTTGATTACTCTCCTCATTTATTGCTTAATCTGCACTCTCTTCACTTACCGACTCAGCTGTTTGAAACGAGCGAATCCACTCAAGGTCGCCTTTGGCCCAAACGTAGGCGAGGCCGACTAACAGAATAGCGATAAAGACCAACATTTCTACAAATGCAAGCAAACCAATCTCACGAAAAACAACAGCCCACGGAAATAAGAATACAATCTCAACATCAAAAATTAGGAAGATGAGCGCAATTACGTAGAAGCGGGTATTGAATTTTACGCGCGTATCACCGATGGGATCTTCACCACACTCATACGGGATGAACTTTTCTTCCGTGAAAAGCTTGGTGTGGAGCAGGCGGGAAAGGGTGGTATTTAACACGACAAAAACGCAGCCAACGACCAAAAAGACTAACACATTTGCGAAGTTAAAAAGCATTGATTTGTTGCCTTTCAGAACTTATGAGAACCTTCACGAGCTTAGATTCAAGCGTAAAACTTACAACGACGCACTTGGCGTACCGTGCTAAGCCTATTAAATATATCACACATCCGAAATCTTTGCAATAAAAAATCTGGGAACTTTGAGGCTTGAAAACGCCTCAACCAATCGGAGGGCACGGGATTCCGTGACCAAATAGGTATGGTTCAAAAATTGATTACGCTTTGATTCTTAGCAGGTAGGTCAGGCTGTGCCTGACGCAACTTTGGTTCGCCGGTTGCGTCTTCAATATCTTGGAAATCCAGCGGTGCCGTAGCACGGCGGCAGGAGCATGCCCAATCGTCGGTGTACACACCAGCACGAACCCAGCGGTGGAAGCTTGACCACGGCCATCCATGGGGACAATGCGCAAGACGGTGTTTCATCGCGTCAGGCAAAGCCTGACCTACTTGCGAGTGATTCAATCAAATTCCCCACCACATTTGCGGCATAGAATATAAAATTGGATATCGTCGGATTGAACATGTTGCTTAATAAGGTCAACTGCGGACTGAGGTAAATCCTCCCCGCACTTGGGACATTTGTAGAGCGAACCCGTCATTTTGGGAACTTTGGAGAGATCTCCCAAGATAGCCTGCCAATATTGAAATTCCCACGGAATCTCTACTCTCGCTTCTGTGGAAATGTCCAAAGCGTAGCGAATCAGCTTTTGACATTCGGCAAATTCGATCTGTTCAAATGGAGTCACGTCCGTTGGAATTGAAATTGCTTTCCCTTCAGATGCGGCTTCTACATCGAAATTCTCATCTCTTGTCAGCAAGACCTGATCCAATATCGATCCGGGTTCGCGTCCTTTCGACCACAACCTATGTTTTCCAGCGGTTTTAACGTCAAAATACGCTCTCGGTATTGATTCGCTCTTTACGCCCGAATCCCAGTACCAGACACCCCATGCCGCTTTCTTCTGATTGGCTGAATCCCCTTTTTCGGCATATATTTTGATTGCTCCAGGACCTCCCAGTTCGTCCCACGGATGAGGTTCTGCATCGTCCATCCCAATCCAATATGAATCCTTTTTGGACTCCGGGAAAAACGCACGAATCCATACATACCACCGACCTGCTTTAGGAATGTTAATTTGATGTATCGCCCGTGCGCCCCTTTTGCTGTCAATCGCCTTTCCACGCAATGCGCCCTCCATCTCGACAATTTTTACTCCATCATCCAAATGCTCAGCAGATTCTGCTTCGACGACGATGGTATTTTTGGGCAAATCGATTGAAATACCTTCCCCTTCATCCATGGACGGTTGTTCAGCAAGATGATAAGATTTACCAAGTTTATCGCATTGTCGTTCTAGATGAGCCTTCGGCAAGTTTGCGTCTACGAAACAGTCACGGATGCCCTTTTTCCAGAGATCAAGAAGAAGAAACATCGCCTTTAGGTTGCCGTCGGGCCGTTCACGCGCAACAATTACCATCAACATCCCCGTGTCTCTCGATCTGCTGATCAGGCATTGATAAATGGGATAATCTGGAGGTGGATGGATTTTGCTTGTGCGAATAAGAGGGGCATAATAGCGACAGCGTTGGTCGCACCCCGGAATTTTTGACCGTTTCGCTTGGCAACAATCAGGGCAAATCAAAACGCTATTAAGCGCAGGACATAGCCGTTTTCCGTTATCCGAGCTACAGGTACGGCAGCGATGACTTTTCTTTCGTCTCCGTTTTGGCCGAAATGGATCATAGCGACGCATTTGAGAAACTCACTTCTTTATTAAGAGAATACACCAACCAACTAAACCAACCTCAAACGCTTCAAATCATCTTCAGTCCAGCGGGCTTGCTTTTCTATCAATTGGGTCGATTTACCAGATCGCCAAGATATTCAGCAACTTTATCTGCGATTTGTTGCGCGTCCACATCAGCAAAATTGAACAGCTCTTTTAGCATCGGCAAAATTGCTCCGGTATCAAGCAGGGAATTAGCGAGTCGCCCCATATTACTTCGATTCGCAGCCCCCTTGCCATCACTACCTCCCATATCGAGAATCCTGATGCTTTCAATCTTCTCGACCGGTTTCATCAGTTGCTCAACAAGTTCAGGCGATGTCTCGATAAGTTCTAAAATCGCTTCCTGAACGAGTACGCGCTGTTCCGCAACATTTCGAGCTTCCAGGTGCGCCATTTCACCTTGTGCTCTTGCTTGCGCTTCGGCAAGCACTGCGTCTGCCAGCCGTTCGATGGGTTGCGCCTGCGCTTCCGCGCCAATGACAGCGACCTCACGTTGCCATTCGGCTTCTTTGACTTTCTCAGTCGCTGTAACCGTAACTTCTGCGCCCACCTGCTCTGCCTGCGCCAGCAATTTCTCCTTTTCCGCAAACGCGGTGACTTGCTGCTTGTGAGCAACATCGATTTTCCGGTCTTCATCTTTGAGGATAACGACCAATTCCTGATCGATTCGTGCCTGTTCAACCGTGAGCATTCGATCGATTTCGGCTAGCTCAACTTGACGGGTTTGGCCAATCTGAGCAGTTTCAACAATCAAATTCTTCTCGATTTCGCGCTGTTGAACCTGTTGTTCTTGAACCAGCCTACCAGTTTCAACAGTCAAGGTTCTATCAATGTCTCTCAACGAAACGCCCTGTTCAGTAGCGATTTTAGCTTTCTCAACGACCAGTTCTTTTTCGTATTCCCGCTCCCCGATGACCTGTTCTTGAGCGAGGCGAGCGGTTTCGACGGTCAAGTTCTTCTCGATTTCAACAAGTGCGACCTGCCGATTCTGGTCGATTTGTGCGGTTTCGACCACCAAGTTCTTCTCGATTTCCCGCTGTTGAATCTGTTGCTCTTGAGCGAATCGAGCGGTTTCCACAGCTAAGGTTCGTTCGATGTCTCTCAGCGAAATGCCTTCTTCGGTAGCGATTTTCGCTTTTTCGACGAATAGTTCCTTTTCATACTCACGTTCCTGGACAGTTTGTTCCTGTTCCAGTTTCTGTAGTGCAACAGTCAAGATCCGTTCAATCTCAGCGAGTTCCACGACTTTGGTCTGCTCAATCGACTTGGTTTCAACGATGAGGTTCTTCTCAATTTCCCGTTCTGCAACGGTTTGTTCCTGTTCGACCCGGGCAACTTCGACATCCCGACTCATTTCAATTTCTCGTTCTTTAACAACCTGTTCCTGAGAAATTCGCGCCTTTTCAACTTCCTGCTTCATTTCATATTCACGCTCTTGTACATCCTGCTCCATCTCAAACTGAAACTTGAGTGTATCCGCTTCTCTCTCTGCCGCGTAGATTGCAATATTCTTCTGCTGATCCGACTCTGCCCAAGCCTGTTCCTGCTCTGCGCCAAGTTTTTGGATGCGGGCTTCAACATCGATTCGGACGATGGCGACCTCCTTTTCCTGGACGATTCGCTCTTTCTCACGTACTTGCTCTGCCGTGATCTCCGTGATGTCGCGGATACCTACCGAGTCAAACCGATTATCAGGATTGAGGGATTCAATAGAAGTTTGATCGACACGGATAATCGAAATGGTTTCCAGCTTTAGCCCGTTCTCATATTTCAAGTCCTCGCCACACGTTTCCTGGACTTTATCCTCAAACTCCTGTCGTTTCTGAAGCAGATCTTGGATTTCACTCTCAGCAGCAACACTTCTCAATGCACCTTCGAGTTTGGGTTCAATCAACTCGCGTATGGTCTCAGGCGTCATCGACTTATCGCCGAGAGCTTGAGCGGCTCTTAATATGTCCTCCTCTACCGGTTCTACCTTCAGGTAGAATACCGCTTCAATATCCGCCCGGTTTAAGTCGAGGGTAATCATTGCATCCTGTAATTCCCGCACGACTTCAATGCGCATTGTATTGAGGGAGATTGTTTTAACTTCGTGGATGATTATATTGACCCACATCCCTCCTGTAATTGCAATCTTTTCCTCTTTACCACCGGTACGAACCAGGGCAATATCAGCTTTCGGTATTCTGTAACGAATGACCGAAGCAATGAAAGCAACGAGAATTGAAAGGACAATAACTCCCGCAATCGCTACTCCACGTACGAATCCAGGTAGAATCAGAGCGGCTAATTGTGGGATAACTAGCACGCCAACTAACGCTGAAACCAGAATAACGACCGCGATGACAAGGATTAGACGCATCTACTTCTCCTACGCAATGAAAGATTAAAAATACCGTAAAAACTTAACCAAGGGAGGGTGGTATTGCTAAATTCAAATGAATCATTCCTTTTTCGCATCTATTAAACATTCTGCATATGCCACTCAACGCTGGAGTGGTGATATCGCCCTTTGAGAGGTTGTCGAGGAGAGGTTTGCCATGCAAGGCTGGCGAGATAACAGAGGGCATTTTCAATCAGCGTTTTGGCGAGAGATGCCCGGCGTGCATCACGGGTATCTATGGCGAACGTGACATAATATCCATCGCCCCATCGCAAGTGGATGCTGACAGCATCGTTATTATCATTGCGCAGGGCTAAACGGCAATACGCCGGATCGTCTGTGATCCAGTGGTCATCAGTCTCCAGGGCATTTACATCAATTTTATGTGGCCATGTGAACAGCCCAGTTCTCTGCCCCTCGGGGGTTATCTTGATATCGATATCACTCGAATTCACGACCCGAATCGGGTGGACATCTACAGGGAGCCAATCCCCACGCCACGTTGGTTCGTGGGTATGTACGCCATCGGGAGGCACAATGTTGTCGTCCATTGCCGATGCCCAGATGATTCCGCCCTTCCGTACAAAATCCTTGAGTTCATCTTCGGCATCCTCAACGAAGTATTCTCGATCGTGAGCAGGCGCATTCCACGTAAACCAAATGATGTCATAATTAGAGAGGACAATGTTAGAAAGCTTTACAGCGTTGTTCGCATCCCCGAAGTTATTTGGATTTGGATTAATAATTACCGTTTCGTAATGGAACTTATGCCCCTCAATATCAGTGAGTGACTCCAAGATAGAAGGTTCCATGGTCCGGCGATCTCCAATAACAATAAGGACACGAAATTCGCCAAGTGGCACAATTTTTACGGACGAGATAATATCCGAAAACGCCTGATGTATGTTGTGAAGATTGCGAAATGTCGCTTGATATTCCCGAGGGGTTAATTTGATATCCAGTCGCCGTCCTTCGAAATTCGGCTGATCATAAAAAATAACGTGACATCCACTGAAAGGAAAATTCGGACCCCGCTGCACACGTAAGGACGAAATTACATTATCCATTCCAATTCCCTTGAGGTCGCTGACATCCCGCATGATGGCACTTTTTTTTCCGCGAAAGTCAAGATCGCGAAACACTTCAATGATAACCGGAATTGTGCCGTAGTCAGGAGATGTTGGGTGGGCGGCGGGGGTAAAGGCAATGGAAGAGATAATATCACCGAAGTTGTACGGGATATTGTGGATGTTAGGATAAAATCCTGGGCTGAGAACCAATTTCCGCCCCTGATGGTTGGTGTGCTCATAGAAAATCGCTTTGTAGTTCGGAGATGCTTTAAAAGCTGGGCCTTGATAAATTTTAATTGAGGAGATGATGTCTTGGGCGCCAACATCATCCGTATTGGGGACGGACTCAATGATTGTGGCTTTGCGTCCTTGATAATTGACATGCTCAAAAACTTCAACCACTAATCTCGGCGCAATCGCCATATTGGTATCCTCTGAGATGCGATGCTACTGTATAATTTGTTGTCTTCTTAAAACACATCACGCGCTGCACGCCGACGTTCGTCTTCCCGTTCGCGCTCAAATCGCTCATCAGCGGGTTGTTCCACAGGCTCCTCAATGACTCCACTTTGCTGTTGCTCTTGATATTCCAGTTGTTCATAACGCCGTTCTTCAGCAGTTCGTGTGTCTCTCGGTTTTGTCGCCTTGATAACAGGGATGAACTCTGCGGCTTCCTTTCTCCGTTTGAAGAGACGGAAGTAATCGAATCGTGTCAATGTCGGTGGAATATTGCCAGGACAGAGGGCATGCACTCCCACCTGAATCGGATCGCCCATCCCGACATACGTCTGACCACAGCTCTTCCAATTTGTGCCATTTTCGCTTGCGAATCCAGAAAAGAGATTGCCCCTCCGTTCAAGCCGCAGATAAAGCTCTCTCACTTGCCGCAACCCACTTCCTCGACCCACCAATTGAAAGCGGCGATTGACGTGACGTTCAAAACGAACATCTCCTCTGAAACCGTGCGGACCGGAGGTTTTCTCCAGCCTGAGAAAACGTCTAGGATTCTTCCAAACGAGAAGCCCACCATGTTCCTTCAACTGAGGGGAAACGCGGATACGGCACTCAATGGCGAAATCACCGGACACGTCCATCAACATGCGTGGCGCATCCATATTACCGCCTCTGCCCGGGGGATTACCGTGCCAAAGATCTTGCCCGGGTTCGGTACGCATTTCTAAATACCCCTGTTGTTCCTCCCAGTACCCACCACCTTTCGGATCTCTCCACTCCCACACCGGGTTCATTTGGTTACCGATAAATTCATCCTCAAAAACCATCTTCGAGAATTCAACCGATGATGACCATCCTTCGATTTTAATTGACGAGATGGTATCCCCGAAGTTTTGGGGCAACATATGGAGATCGGGAATCTCTTTCTTATAATCCTCCGGTGCCATCCAGATTGGTAGACGCGCACCTTCAAAATCAACATGTTCGAAGAAACTCACCTCCGCGCCTTCTCTGGGGAAGTCGGGGCCCTTGAAGATACGAATACTAGAAATCCGATGTGAATACCAAGTTCGCCGGTGTGAGCAATATCACGCAGCACAGTGACCTTACGCCCCTTATATTCGGGATGTTGGTAGCATTCAACAATTAAAGGGATTGTGCCCCACTCAGGACCGATATTCACCAGCAGCGAAGAACCGAAACTAATTGAAGAAATGATGTCTCCGAAGTTGTAAGCCATGTCATGCAAATTGGGATAGTAGCCCGGCCCAAGCGTCAGCTTTCGTCCCTTGAA
>JADFGN010000119.1 GCA_022567695.1 Candidatus Poribacteria bacterium
AGAAGGTGTAGATGAACAGTACAAAGCACTGGAACCAATATTCTTTCACATTGGCCAAATTTCGCATGGTGATTTTAACCCTTTCCAGCGACACGATGCGATGATACAAATCATGAAGTTGCAGACAGAATACTGATACTCATTATATCCTCAAACAGTCAGTGCGATCAAGGAGATTTTATCTGGCATAGATTGGGTCTAACCTCACGCACCCCGCATGATTTGCGTGAGGCCTGCCCTCCTACCCTTCAGGGGCGGACACTTTGGAGAAAAAGACTTAAAAACCCCCTTTATTTATCTGTCGTCTCCGGGCTCGACGATCCCCCTCCTTGAGAAGAAGGGGCCGGGGGAGGTTAACCTGTCCGCCCCTGAACCTCCTACCCGAAGGGTCTGATTTCTTACGAGAACTTATTCCCGAAAATTAGTTAAACCAAGAGGGTTAACTTGATTCCGCGTTTCGCTGTGCACTCAAAATTACCTTGACGGATTTCTTCGCAACCGCTATAATCTCGATCTGTACGAGCAGGTGAAAAATTAAGAAAGAGATGAGGCATGACTAAAAGAAAGCTTGCGATGAAATCTATCATCCGTTTTGCCGTTAGGTTTGGCAGCGTATTTCTGGGTTTGTGCATACTCGTGTGGGTACTGTCCCAACTGACATGGTACCTATCCGGAGCGGGACAGGTAAATCCTGAAAAGCTGGAAAAAGTCGCCGCACTCCAGCAACGCCTGAATTCAAATATCTCCAAAGCTGTATCGCCCCTAAATCGAACGCTATCCGCAACAGTGGAAGCCTTGCCACAACCAAAAGGAAAATCGATTACCGACAAGGGTGGGCTACGCCCAAAGTCTGTACACTCAGTCGCGGAGTGGCCCGAAGATCGATCGCGTGATTTCCATGAAGCACCGATGCTGCATCAGAGAGTGCAGTCAAAGGAGTTGCCTCCGGTCGGCGAAAGATTGCCCGAGAATCCTTTGGTCGTTATTCCCCCCGATCAGATGGGGCCCTATGGCGGCACATGGACACGATTTGCCACTGGCCCCTCGGATATTGGCATTTACAAAGCGCGGCTATCTTACGATGGGCTTGTGCGCTGGGGACCGATGGGAACGAAGATTTTGCCGAATCTGGCGGCGCGTTGGGAGATCGAAGACGAAGGACGCATGTACACCTTTTGGTTGAGGCGCGGTGTCCACTGGTCAGACGGTCATCCGTTTAGCGTCGATGACATCCTGTTCTGGTATGAGTATGTGTTGAAAAATCCAGATCTAACCCCTACGATTCCACGACAGTTTCAGAGGGATGGCGAACCGATGCAGGTAGAAAAAGTGGACGACTATACCGTGCGGTTCCGCTTTAAAACACCTTACGGGCTGTTTCTGAAAGTCTTGGCTTCCGGGAGGGGGTATCAGGTTGTCGATTATCCCGCCCATTATCTAAAGCAATACCATCCCGATTTTGTCTCCCAGCAACGTTTGGAGGAGATGGCGAAAAAAGCGCAGTTCGATTTCTGGTATCAACTCTTTGAGGATCGATTTGAGTGGCGTAATCGAGACACCCCTAGACTTTGGCCCTGGCTTGTTAAAAAACCGCCGCCCGCTCAACCCACAATTTTTGAGCGGAATCCGTATTATTGGAAGGTAGACCCGGAGGGCAACCAACTCCCCTACATTGACTACATGACGTTCGAGATCTTCGACACCGAGACGATTAATCTAAAAGCGATCAATGGGGAGATGGGCATGCAGGGCAGACACCTTCAGTTTGACAACTACCCGCTTTTCACCGAGAACAGCAATCATAGAGGATACCGTGTACTGCATTGGATGAGTAGCGGAGGCGGCACCGTCTTGGCACCGAATCTCAACCACAAAGATCCGGTCTTGAGAAAGATCATCGGCGACCGCCGTTTCAGGATTGCCCTTTCCCATGCAATCGATCGGGACGAACTCAACCAGCTTTCCTATTTTGGCGTCGGTACGCCGAGGCAGGTCGCTCCACCACCCCTATCCCCTTTCCACGAGCCGGAATATGAACGCGCTTACATTGAGTACGACCCGGAGACAGCCAATCGGTTATTGGACGAAATGGGCTTATCAAAGCGAAACCGGAAGGGGATTTGTCTCAGGCCGGATGGTAAGCCACTGCAACTTCTGTTGCGGGTTACCAGCGTGTGAATTGTTTGAAACCTTCCGAAGGCTTTTAATTCCGTCTAGGTACTAAAGATCCAAGTGAATCTTGATCTTTTATAACATTTTACGTGATATGTAGTGAGGCCTAAATAACAAATGCTTCATGTCATACTCCACCGCTTACTGTGGCTAATTCCAACACTATTGGTGATTTCGATCATTTCCTTTGCGATTATCCAACTTCCTCCAGGCGACTACCTAACCGCCTACATCTCTGCGCTAGGCGAAACTGGCGAAACGGTGGATGAGGCTGAAGTCGAGGCACTGCGAAAACGCTACAACCTTGACGAGCCGATCTATGTGCAATATTTGAAGTGGATGAGCAGGCTGGTTCGCGGCGACTTCGGAATGTCTTTTGAATGGAATCGTCCGGTGAAGCAACTCATCGGTGAACGGATTTTACTAACGACGATCATCTCTCTCGTGACGCTACTTTTCACATGGGCGCTTGCCATTCCGATCGGCATCTATTCAGCAGTGAAACAATACTCTTGGGGCGACTATGCATTTACATTTCTGGGTTTCATCGGTTTAGCAACCCCCAATTTCTTGCTCGCGCTAATCTGCATGTATGTCGGATACTCGGTCTTTGGCATTAGTGCAGGTGGATTATTTTCAGCAGCATACCAAAATGCCCCATGGTCGGTCGGTAAGTTCATGGATCTGTTTGCACACCTGTGGATTCCCGTGATTGTTATCGGTACGGCAGGCACGGCGGGATTGATTCGGGTGATGCGTGCTAATCTGCTCGACGAACTGAGAAAGCAGTATGTCATCGCTGCCCGCGCCAAAGGCGTCCCGAAATTAAAGCTCCTATTGAAGTATCCGGTGCGTGTTGCGCTGAACCCATTGATTAGTACGATCGGATGGGTTCTGCCGTCCATCGTGTCGGGTGCAGTCATTGTCTCCGTTGTTCTTGGCTTGCCGACCACCGGTCCCCTTCTGCTCCGAGCGTTGATGAATCAGGACATGTACCTTGCAGGGAGTATGGTGATGATGTTGAGTGCTTTGACAGTGATTGGAACGCTGATTTCGGATCTGTTGCTGCTTTGGCTAGATCCACGGATTCGGTATGAGCAACGGGAGCGGTAGCGACTTTCTCTCCGCACCGCTATGCTTATGGCAGACTTATCTTTATTCATGTTAAAATACTCGCGTTTCAAGAAACGTGATTTTATCAGGTTTTAAGTAATTCAACAGGATTATCGAGAAAAAATTCCTACTATCAAGAGTTAGGAACAAGAGTCCAAAGAGGCTATCATGAGAGGAAGACGTTCATGGTTAATCTCGTTGCTGGTGGTGCTTTCGCTCTCTGCATCCTGTTCGGAAAGAGAACACTTCTCCCAGAAACTCAAGGGGATTGATGATCAGATACAGAAAACACCTGATGTTCCCATGCTATACTATCGGAAGGCACAGTGCCTTATGAAACTGGCTCGATATGATGAAGGGTATGATGCAGCTAATAAGGGGCGGGAGTTGTCCATTAAGAAGAATGACAATCTGTCGTGGATATTTCTTGAGAAAATCGATATGAAGCGTGTTATGGTAGAGGTGCGTTTCAACATAGCACCAAGCAAGAGAACTTCTCCTGAAATGTGCATCATGAAGCCTCTATCATTTGACGTATGGAGGAAAACAGGAGAAGGTGTGGAACTACTGGAGACCATTGATGTTGAGATCGGCATGTTTAATGATACGCCAAGTCCGATAACTTTGAGCATAAGCACAGGGAGAAAACGTCTCAATCTCGGCATCCTTGATAAGGGTGCCAAGTATGAGCAAATTAGGAAGAAAGCTATCGATGTTATAAAAGAAAGACATGCCAACTACTAAGGGAGCATCACTGCACCTGCTATTCGGCCTCCGGACATACAGGTTAAGTTAATAGCACTGCTAAGAATAAATTTCATTAATCTATACGAACAATTGGATCCTAACCAGCCGTTGCAGTTGACCCTTCGCTTCGCTCGAGGGCAGGCTTCCGTTTTTCGGCAAGAAGGCCAATCGTCTCCGGGCTCGACGATCCCCCGTCGCCACTGAACTTTTTCGTAAGGAAGGAAACCAATTCGATGAATCTGAGATATATGAGGGTTGTGTCCTTTGTTGTTGCTGCCGTGTTACTTGTTGGATGTAATAGTTCATCGCAACTGATCGCGCCAGCTCTGCAACTGAGCGCGCTAACTTTCCCTGAGGAGGGTGTTACAATGACAACGATGCCTCCGCCTTTGCCCGATCAACAACCCATGCTAGACCATCTACAGTTGGCAACGACGTATTCGATGATCGTTGTGAGGCCCAATCCCAACATTGACTACAAAATCGTCACAGTGACACCTGACCCGGCCGTTGATTACAAGATGGTTATTGCCAATCCGAATCCGGCAACAGAGTTCTCCAAACGCACGGAAGAGATTGAAAAGGGGCAAAATTGAGAACCTAGCCAAGCGTTACAATCGACGGCGGTAACTTTCGGAGCGCCGCGTTTACAACATATTATCATCGAACATCCAACAGCCAGATTCAGGTGGAGAAACGAACCGTTCTTGCCGTTCGTTGATTAAAGATAGAATACGTACACACGCATATCAAACAGCAGACCGATCGCAAGCCACGTTCCGCCAACAATAAAATCTCCAAGTATCAGCCCCCAAAAGAAAGGCATCGCCGATCGGTACGCTTTAAGCCCGCCCTGTTTAAGAATAATCCATTTCGCAAGCCAGCTGACCAGAACGCAAGTCCACAAATTATACATCGCCCAACTGCTGGCGAGAATATATCCAAGCGCGTGGAAGGGCCACCAGATAAATTGCATCCGCAAGACCATCAGCAATGACGCGACGACTGCCCCAATCCCCATGAAGCTAACCCCCATTCCATCGGTGGAGGTTGGGAGCGTAATCTGCCTTTGTAAGCGCGTGTAAGGCGCATGTCCATACCACCTTGTCATGATGCCGCCGATGTGCCCCGAAGCCGCGCCGTATTTGTAATACATCTGTAGCGCGGCAACAAAGCAGAGGATTGAACTGGCAATCACAGCAATGAACATTGCGACCATAAACTGACGGCGATTTGCATGGGCGTGGTCGATCATCTTAAACCCCTCAAGTTGGTGTGGCATTGGGTGAGGGTTGTAATCTCCTGTCTCGACCCATGTCAACAGAGCGATTGATGTCAGATTGCGGGGACCGAGGCGGCGAGTTCCGGCGATCGTCAAGAGGCTGGTACGCGGCTCAAGCCCTTCAAAGTCATGCACGGGCATTCCAAGTTCGGCGCGAACCCGTGTGATGACGATCGACAACATATAGAGAAGACCTAGATAACCCATTGCCACCCACAAGGACATGCCCATCTTCACGCAGAACAGGACGAGAAAGAGAATGCAAGCTATCAAGCCGATGACCGCCGCTCGGTAGGAGATTGGCTCGTCGGCATCATCTGCCTCGATATGACGCTGAAATAAGCTCATGACCACCCGTTTGAAATGCCCGCGCCCCATCCAGATGTAAAACCCGCATACAGCAACAACCGCACCGAATGACTGTTCCGTGAAATAAGGGAAGCGCCCACTCGTCCGTACACCCGTCGCGCTGATGATGACCAATTGCACTTTCGTCATCAAGTAGAAAAACCATGCGGAGAAGCAGAGGTCTAGCGGCATCAGGAACCCTAAGCCAATCATGAAGGGATAGAACGAGATTTTCATCGGGTTGACGGCGTTCCACGGTTTCTGAGAAAAGAGGTAATCGATGTGCCGCCGTTTGACAGGAATAAGGGGTAAGGAAGGGAAGAAAAATTGGATGCTATTTACCAGCACGATACCGCCCGATATGGCAAACCCAATCCACATCAAACGAGATTGGAAGAACCGGGATTTGCTATTCATCATCTCTAGCGGCATCTGGATGACGGGAAAGGTCAATCGCTCCCTTTCGGTCCACTGCTTGCGGAGCAACACACAGATGAAGATCATTGAGCCGAAAAACGCAGAAGCAAACGCCGACCATGCGAGGATTGGCTTCATCCACCCCCTGATATGTGCCCCTGTAAAGAACGTCGATTCCCCCTGATAGTAATCCCCCAAAACCGCTTTGTCGCTGATGGTCAGCCAGTCAGGGAGGTATCGCCAAATCAGGGACTTCCACTCGTTTTCAGGGGCAGCAAACCAATAGGCATGTCCGGCAATCGGGACAGCACCGGCAAGCATATTCCAATTGGCGATCGCCGATGATAACGAGGTCATGATGTAGATGGTTATCAATTCGCCATAGTTGAGGGCTAAAGCGGGCGCATATTTGGAAGCACAGAAGTTGAGCCATCCCAACACAAACATGAAAACAATGACGGTTGAGAAAGGCACGGCGTCGGTGGGCCAGGCGTACCAAATCGCTTCGAGAAAGATCGTCCAGTAGCAATTGAGGTAAATTAACAGCAGACCAATTAGGATGGCGCGAGGCCGGATTGTAGTAGGGATGGCATGCTTCTTCACAAACTTTCACCGGATAAAATCGATGATAAGTAGTCGGACATAAGTTCTTGTAGGGTGGGAATTTATGTCCAGGTACTTATCAAAAAAGGCAAGACGTAGAATCTTGCCTATAAAAACGTGGGGTATTATCTTCAATTTGATAAGATGACGATCGGTTATTGGATTGCAGACGCTTTGATTCGCCCCCATATAACGCTAAGTTTTCCGGCGGGATGGACCGCTAATCCTTGGGAATTGAAGTTCTGTTTGACTTCATCGATAGTAAGAACTTTCTCATAGAGACGTACTTCGTCAATCAGTCCCTCATGGGTGAAATCTTCATTATCATCTTTATATGAACCAATCGTGAAGAAAGCGTTGGCGGGATAGTTAATGTCTCCATTTTGAATGTCGGTCTCCGCCTTCAGTTCGCCGTTGATATAAACCTTAGTCGCTTTTCCATCGTATGTGCCGACAACATGATACCATTTACCCGTGTCTAAGGCACCCGCCTTTAAGTAGGTGAGAAGACCATCGCCATCAACGCCCTTAGCTTTGACCGTAGAAATTGCAAAACTGATTAGGTTGTTCATGCCAAGTGTCCAGCCTTTTTCAAAACTCCCGTTGTCTTGCATACACCCGATGAAACTCCCCCACTCGATAAACCGTTCCGTAAGCACCCACGCTTCTGTGGAGATCTCTTTGGTAGGGATTTTAGCGGCTTTGATGTCGTCTGTCACCAACAGATAGTTACCTGCTCCACCTTCGAGTTTAAGCGCCTGCCCAATTTTTCCGTTGGCGAACTTAATCTTTCCGACAGATTCGGCGTCCTGATTTCCCCAAAGGTCTTTTACTGTATCACCTTTTACGGTATCTTTGTCAAAACTCCAGTAGCTGATTAAGCCTTCCTCAACAGCGAACTGCGCGGAAACAGGCGTGACAACTCCCATCCCTGAGATCGATATGACAATCAGGCTGAAGATTTTCAGATTAACAATACGTGAAAACATCCCTTCACTCCTTTGATAGTTGATAATTCGATTGACGAAATTATAACACAGCCAACTGGACGAAAAGAAGGATATTCATGTGTCGATCTGCCTCAAAAAATAACTCAGTCGTCATCCGAATCCCGGTCGGTTAATTTGCCGGGAAAGACGCAAGTGCGCACAGAAGTGTACTCAAATTAAGCGGTGTTATGATATACTTATTACAACCGTTAGGTGGGAGGGTGAGAATATCACTGAACCAAAAGCTCCGCGGGAGCGTCGCCCTCCCATGGCGTGGCAGATTATCGATATTTATGGATTTTCTCGATAACCTCCTGAACGGTTACAACTTAAAGAGGAGCTGTTCAATGAAAACGATAATAACCGTTATTGTCTGTTTTTGTATGATTTCTACTTGTGTATGGGGGGCGGAATCTGTTGAGGAAAAGTATTGGCCGACGTGGCGAGGCCCTGTAACGACGGGGGTCGCACCACTTGGCAATCCGCCAATCAATTGGAGCGAAGACCAAAACATCCGATGGAAAATCGAAATCCCCGGTAAAGGGTTGGCTTCGCCAATTGTGTGGCGCAATACTGTTTTTGTTTTAACGGCGATTGAAACCGATAAGCAAGTTGAACCCCAGGAGAAGTCAGAGCCACAACGTCGAGGCCGCCGAGGTCCTCCTAACATAAAGACAACGATCATTCACAAGTTTGTTATTTTTGCAATAAACCGTCAAGATGGAAGTATCCTGTGGCAGCGAACCGTGCGCGAGGAACTTCCCCATGAAGGCACCCATCCGACGGGAAGTTGGGCGTCGAATTCACCTGTCACCGATGGAGAGCACGTATACGCTTACTTCGGTTCCCGTGGTTTGTACTGCTTTGACATGCAAGGGAATCTTCAGTGGGAGAAAGACCTTGGGGAGATGACCATTAAGTTGGGTTTCGGCGAAGGAAGTTCGCCTGTGCTCTATGGCGAGGTCATTGTCATCAATTGGGATCACGAAGGCCAGTCGTTCATCGCTGCACTTGACAAGAACACGGGAAAGGAAGTTTGGAAAGTCGATCGGGATGAACGCACATCATGGTCAACACCCATTGTTGTTGGTCACGATGGGAAGCCGCAGGTCATTATCAGTGCGACCGACCGCACGCGCAGCTACGAACTGACAACCGGGAATCTAATTTGGGAGTGCCGTGGCATGACGCTCAACGCGATTCCAACACCGGTGGCGGCAAACGGCATGGTCTATCTCACCAGCGGTTTTCGAGGTAACGCTTTGCAAGCCATCCGCCTTGCTTCTGCCAAAGGTGACATCACCGATTCTGAGGCGATTGTTTGGGAATATGACCGGGATACACCATACGTTCCTTCACCGTTGCTCTATGGCAACCGGCTCTATTTCCTGAAACGGAACAACGGAATTCTCTCCTGTTTTAATGCCGAGACAGGTGAGGCACACTATGGCCCGCAACGGCTAGAAGGCATCGATGAGGTTTATGCGTCTCCGGTTGGCGCGAGCCATCGCGTTTACCTCGTCGGTCGAAATGGCACCGCAGTAGTGGTCAAAGATGGACCCACGTTTGAAGTGCTCGCCGAAAACGTGCTAGACGATAGTTTCGATGCCTCGCCAGCGATCGTAGACCGCGAGATATACTTACGTGGGCATAAATACTTGTATTGCATTGCGTCGGACTAACGGCGTATTCGTGATATTCGCCGATGCGTATGAAAGTCCCGCACGATTGTATGAGAAAATGGTTGACGGCGGGAAATCGTGTATGAAAGGTAGCTGATATGAAAACGAGTTTTCCAAACTGTAATGAATCAGTCGAAGCAGAAGAAAAAAATAATCGTGGAAAATTGACAATACATCGTCGTGAATTTATCAAGACGGTTGGGAAAGCCGCTGTGGGAGTGACGTTAGCACCACTGCTTCACCTGACGCCAGCCACCGAAGCGCGAGGCCCGAATGAGCCTGCGGAGAAAATGGTTAAAGTACTCTATGACAATCTCACTCCAGAACAGCAGTCCATTGTGCTTTTGCCCTGGAATGATAAAAGACGTCTTCGAGTGGAGAATAATTGGCGGGTGGTTCCCCAGCGGATTGCAGATATTTACTCAAAAACACAGCAGGAAACCATCGATGCTATCCTTAGAGGGGTCACCAATGAGGTCGGCTACGAAAAACTGATGCGAGCAATGAAAGACGACTCAGGTGGTTTGGGTAACTATTCCGCATGTCTGTTCCATACCGGGGATAAGGGCGAGACGACGCCGTCCCGACTGGCATTCCTGCTGACCGGCCGCCATCAAACCCTGCGAGTTGATGGCGGCACCGAGAAGAACGCGGTTTTTGGCGGGCCGATTTTCTACGGGCATGCGGTAGAATTCAATGAACGTCCCGATCACCCAGGCAATGTGTGGTGGCATCAGGCACGACTGGCGAGCAAAGTATTTTCCGCCCTTGATGAAAAGCAGCGGAAGCTGGCACTCGTGCAAGGCACATCCCCAGAAGACAGTCCGGCTTGCATTCGACTCCAGGGGGAGAATGGGCAGTTTTCCGGCATCCCCATCAGCGAACTCTCACCGGATCAGAAAACGCTAGTCGAATCCGTGATGCGAGGGTTGCTTGAACCGTATCGACAATCCGACGTGGATGAGGCATTTCTTGCCATCAAAGCTAACGGTGGACTAGAAGCTGTCCATCTCAGCTTCTACCAGGATGGCGACTTACCTGACGAAAATGGGATTTGGGATCGCTGGAAAATAGAGGGCCCGACGCTGGCTTGGTATTTCCGGGGCTCACCCCATGTCCATACGTGGGTCAACGTGAAACACAAAGTGGATTCCTAACTGCTCATCTACCGAATCAAGGTGACAAACAGAATTCCTTCAGCGTCCGATTCAATTGTGTTCCTCCCGGCACATACGCCAAGATGAGCCCATCAATGGCTTTGTCCCGATTGGGCACAACCCCCGTCGTGCGCTCTGCCGTCATGCCTTTGGAAAGTAGCAGATAAAAAGTATCTCGCTTTAACCCTTGCGTTGTGTAGAAATTTCCCTGACCTTTCGATATGACGAGGTCTGCATCGAGCAACGCATTCGCAAATTCTGCATTTGCTTGGTAAAGGTTAGTCCCAATTGTTTTGGATGCGGAGGAAATCATACGGATATTGCCAAGTGCGATATGTTCCTGAAGCTTTTGGAAGCGCGGATGGGCCATCACTTCCAACAGGTCATTGAGCGTGGCATCATTGCTTGCCGGGCTCTCTTTGCCAACAACCGTTATCTGATGCCCGCGCCCTGCAAGTAACTGAATGAACCAAAGGTCAAAGACGATTTCACCATCATTATCAGTCAGCCAGATTAATCGCTTCGGTTGACCTTCAATGATTGTTGCGTGAAATGAGTCAAAACAGTCGATGGAAAATGGTGCATGGATTGCCTCACGTAAGGCATGGATGAAATAATCCGGTTGCGCGTCGAGCTTCGCAACGACCCTCGCGCTGCTGTAGTCGATGATGTTGGCGGCGATGACTAACTTTAACCGTTGCACCCAATCCGCTTTGGAATGCGAAAGTTCCAGTTCCGCGAATTCATCAAGAAGATTTATCGCCATATGTCGAGCTGTGAGCTTATCCTTTCGATACGGGTCTGGGTTTCCTGTGGAAAGGGAGACAATCTCGAAAATACTTCCCCAGATTTCTTCGGCGGTGAGTTCATCAGTGGCATGTATCCCATCGGCTGTCTTCATTTCGAGTAGCTCGTTCACAGCGTTGACTGCGACTTGCCGCAGTATCGGATGATGCGTTGCCCGTTCGATCAATTCACGCTCCGAGTGAGATTGAACATGCTTGCGGAGGTTTTCCCAATCCGGCGTACCACGCTTTTCGCCCAAAGTGAAAACCCCCGGTTTATAGCCCGACAACGCGAGTTGATCGAGGGCGACCTCTCCGGTTAGGCCAAATAAGGGTAAATTCGCCCCCGCGTTATTCGGTACACCCAACCGGACATGGCTTATTGATATCCCGGCTGGAATTACTGTTGTGTTAGCGTCTACCGATTTGAGATTGACTGAATGCCCAACCCTCACACGCTCGAGGTGGCAATTCTCAATGTGGCTAAGAACGGCTAAACCGATAATCGGTGTGGCGACTGGTTGACGAGCGGTGTTTGACGCGAACACCGTATCTGTTGCGTTCACGTTTTTCAACCCCACAAGGTCGCCGACGGTGGTGTCTCCCAACAGGACGACATTTTCAAGCCGACAATAGTTACCGAGCCGTACATCTGTGCCCAGATGAATCCGTCCCAAAAGATAACAACCGTGTCCAATTTCGATCTCTTCGCCTTCTAGCGTTATTTGTGCCGCCGGATCGACGCGAACCCCCTTCCCCACTAGGTCTCGGCGTGTTTGCTCAAACAGAAATTCTTCACCAACCAACACGTTTGACCAGCGGTTGACGCCAGAAATAATCTCGCCTCGATAGATATGCGCGTGCGTTTTTAGCCCATCTTCGTAGCAGTGACGAATGAGGTCTACGTGGTGCAATTCCGATTTGCTGCCGTGTGGCCCCAAGCGATCCATCCGCTCGATTGCCGCACTCCGTCGAATCAAAGTGATTCCTGTGTTGGTGTAAGCTTCCCCGCGTTCGAGTCGATGCCACATCTTACTTTTTTCCGCAGCCGTCATGTCGTACCATTCTTTGGTGCCGATAAACTTCCCGTCGCTGTCGAAGAATAAGCCGCCTTTATCAACGACCGTTTCCGGGATTTTTCCGCAGAGCGTCACATCCGCCGTTGCGATAAAATGCGAAATCAAGGTTTGGAGGTACATTGCCCGATTCAGGAACGGTTCATCTCCGAATGCGACGCCGATAAATTCTGCATCGGATTCCAAAACGGCGGGCAACGCTGCCTGCAACGCCGCACCTGTTCCGTATGGCTTTTCGGGTTGAACGCACAGAATCGCGTTTGGGCCGAATAGACAATCGACTGCCGCCTGATCGAGCGTGGAAGCCGGAATCACGCCATCGAAGTTTCTGTGTGACGCCACACGCTCCGCCATCTGATCGTTAATCACAACGATGTGCGGACGACTTCCGGGCAAGTATCGCCGAGACAACTGCAAGGTATTCTGTCCACCAAACCACACATCTAAGGTTTTACTCAAGCCGCCTGATGGATCGATGCGCGTGCCTTTGCCCGCTGCTAGAATCACCCATTGTGGGTCAATCATGCGTGCAAGCGCATCTCCATCCGCCCACTCCACGACCGCATGAAGGAATTGATCAATTAAGTCTTCTGCCTCTATTTTGTCTGGCATGCCGATTGCGCTTGCAAGGTCGCAGCCGAGAATGTTTTCAACAGTTTTGCGTAAATTTTCGTTCATTTTTAGCGTGTCCTATTCAGAAGCAAAAGCGCAGAAATTCCCTAACCGACAAGTTTGTAGTGGCGACTTTAGTCGCTTTTTAACGACTGAAGTCGTCACTATAAAAGTAACAGTGTGCCAGCAATCGGAGTCGCTTCATCTACTCGCTCAGATGGAAGACCGCCATCTTCAACTCAGTCATTTCTTGCACAGCGTATTTTGGTCCCTCCTTGCCCATGCCGCTTTCTTTCAAGCCGCCATAAGGCATCAGATCGGCGCGCCATTGCGTACCCCAATTCACCATTAGGTTGCCGGATTCGACTTCCCGCACGAACTTCATAGCCCAATCGATATTTTGAGTGAAGATTGCCGCGCTCAATCCGTAGTTGGTGGCGTTGGCAAGCGCGATGGCGTCATCAATATTTTCAACGCGAGTCACACCAACAGCGGGTCCAAAGATTTCGTCACAGGAAATTCTCATCTCCGGCTTGACATTTGCCAGAATAGCGGGCGTGACAATCTGCCCGTTTCTCTCACCACCCGTGAGCAACTCCGCGCCATCGCTGACCGCTTCTTGGATCCATTCGCTGACACGGACAGCGTCATTTTCACGGATCATCGGTCCCATCTTGGTCGGTTCATCGAGCGGATTCCCTGTGGTAATATCTTCAACTCTTGCCTTGAAAGCGTCGAGGAAATCGCCGTAGATCTTCTCGTGAGCGATAATCCGTTGCGTCGAGATGCAAACTTGACCTGCATTGGAATAACCTGATGCGGCGGCGGCTTGGGCTGCCTTGTCCGGATCGGCATCAGGCATGATGATGAGTGGCGAATTTGAGCCAAGTTCCATCGTCACACGTTTTAGCCCGGCAGTATGACAGATGTGCTCGCCAACATCACGGCTGCCAGTAAAAGTAATTTTGCGAACACGCCGATCGGAACAGAGTGCGTCACCGATGACGCCGCCAGAACCCGTTAAACATTGAATCGCTTCCGGTGGTGTGCCGGCTTCTAGGAAAAGTTCAACAAGCTTCAATGCGGACAAAGGTGTGTCTGTCGCGGGTTTGATGATGATTGCGTTGCCAGCTGCGATTGCGGGGCCTGCCTTGTGGCATACGAGGTGCAGCGGGAAATTGAACGGGCTGATTCCAACAACGATGCCACACGGCACACGCATCGTGAAGCCGAATTTGCCTTGGACGCCGGGAGCCCCTTCGAGCGGTATCACCTCGCCGTAAAGTCGTTTGGCCTCTTCAGCGGACAACATAATAATCTCCGAAGCCCGACTCGCTTCGACTCGCGCTTCGGCAAGAATCTTTCCCTCCTCGAGTGTAATGGTACGAGCGAGTTCTTCCGTTCGCTCTACCATCAGCTCTGCGACTTTGTGAAGGATTTCGTAGCGCTCGTAGCCGGTCATTTTCGCCATGATCTTTGCGCCACGTTCAGCGGTGTCGATCGCCTTTTCAACATCGTTGAGATCGCCTTTTGGAATGGTATCGACAACCGAGCCGTCAAAAGGATGCAGAACCTCGATTTTTTCTGACTTGTCAATCCATTCACCACCGATGTGCATTCTCATTGGTATTAACCTCCATAGATTAAGGAAATAAGTAAGTTTGAAAATGAAAGGAACTGTGGAAATTCAGGAAAGAATAAGTGACTCAATTTCCCAATCTCCTTGTGCTATATCTTCAATTTCCTAGTTTCGCAATTTCGTTTGGTTATTAAACAGCAACTCTGAACTTCTCACGAGTTTCCATGTATGTTTCCTCAAGCCTAACGGGAACAGCAATTTCCGAACTGATAAACAACGGTAATTCTGGTAATCCATCTCCAACTGAAAGTGCGTATGCCCAGCATTCAACGCATCGTTCATCTCGATCAAAGGTGTAGCGGTAGGCGGCACAGTAGAGTGGAGCTTCTTCAGTCTCCGATATCTGCCCTGCCGTGGAGTCCAATCCCCGCATGAGCTCGTTATGAAAATTAAAAAGCCGAACGGTGAGGATGTCCACTATGACAACGGAAATTCCTTGCGAAATCAAGCTTAGACATTTTGCAAGGAAAGTATCTCGATGCTGTGGCCTATCTTTATTGGCTGGACTGACAATCTCGATTGCGCCGACGGTTTGTCTGCCAGCCCCAAGATCGATGATGTAGACCTCCATCTCGTCAGGGAAGGACGCGGGGATACTGGCGGTTGCAGGAGGAATCTTGTATTGCCTAACCGAACCACTTCTGTCTTCCGCTAGTAGTTCGTCTGCTTGAACATCAATCTCAATCCGACTACCGATCTGGACGTTCGGTTCGGCAATGAAATTTTCTGGCAAGAACGTATTCAAGTCTGCGGCAATATGTGTCGCCCACGCATTGTGAAAGGAATGGAAGCGGCTGATGACCCTGATTTTGGGATCGAAATGATCAATTATGGGCATAGTCTTTCCTCAACTCAGGTTTGAATACAAGCAATTAGATTGACTTTGTCACATTAAAACTGCCAACTTCAACGAAATCCCACTCTTGTGGGAGCGAGGACTGTCTCGCGATGAAAGGAATCGCATCGAGTCTGGGAAGACTCTCCCACAAATGTAACAAAGTCGTATTAGGAAACACAGGAGTTCTCAGATTTAATTTCGTAGACCCCTTCTGAATCGATTCAAGATAACATCTCCGCTTACAATTGTCAAGGAAATGCTTCATTCAAATCAATGAAAGCACCATGCCTACCTGTGTTGCGTGTGACTTTTTGCTTTTATCCAGATGATGCCTTCAATGAAAATGCAAATGCTAATTGCCACTGCACAGAGCAGATACGGACTTTTAACCCCCCACGCAGAATCTGCCAATATCCCACCTAAAAATGGGCCAAGTAATATGCCGCTCCCAAGAATGGCTTCATGCCAACCGCTTTTGTTTCCCTTATCGATCTGTCCGTGTAATCCATAATACATGCTGCTAAAGTAGGTAACGGCAGCACACAACCCGATAACAGCAAAAGCAGGTGTCCAGAAAATGGCTTGTGGCAAAAGCCATATTCCTAAAAAACCGATCACCGCGAGAAGTTGCGTGCCGATGAGTGGCGTCAATCGGTAATGCCATCGTGTGGAGCGATTTGTTCCCAGCCAAAGGAACATCAGGGTTTGGACGCCCCCCAAAATCAACATTAAATTACCGTAGGTTTTTGCAGGGATGCCTGCTTCTAATGTCAACTTGGGAGCTATTTGCCGCAAGATGCCCAACGAAAACCATGAAGCGAAATTGGCAATTCGCGCAACTTGCCG
>JADFGN010000662.1 GCA_022567695.1 Candidatus Poribacteria bacterium
AATACTATCACACGCAGCAGAGATTATGCAAGTAAAAATTCGCCCCTTCAAAAGGTCAGATTTAGCATTCTGCTATCGTCAACTTATTGGTTGTTTTTTGATTGCAAACAGGATTATAATTTCAAACGAAATTGAGGCTAACTAGTATCCGCTGATTTTCTCATTTCATTGGTACTATGGACGATTGTGGTATCATTAGTTGAAGTTTAGATAAGGTTGCCCAAAGCAGAAGTCCATAGGAGAGATACCCAATGATAGAGCAGAATTTCGACGAGGCTTTTCCCCCAGACTGGGTGAAAGCCAATATAGATGATGTGGATAATGAGTTAGTGATTTTACGCCAAGTAATTCCGTGGCAATTGATATTAGATAAATTAGTTTCCTTCTACCACCCTGGCAAAGGCCGGATTGGAAACTCACTACGGATGATGGTTGGATTGCTAATCATATCGCGCCTGCGCAAGTTAAGTGATAGAGAAGTGGTTGGTCAGGTTAAGGAAAATCGATACCTTCAATACTTCTGTAATGTACCCGACAGTGAGCTATCCAATTTTGTACACCCGACTGCGCTATGTGGTTTCCGTAAGCGACTAGGTGAAAAGGGAGCTACGCAAATTGAAGAAAGTGTCTTTTCCCACCTGCGCTCTGCCGAGGTTATTAAAGGCGACACACTGCTGATGGATTCCACGGTGCTGACAAACAACCTGATTTATCCCACCGATGTTCGACTGGTTTACCAAGCGTTTTCGAAGATGCAAACCTTTGCCCAGCGTCATCAACTGGCGGTTTGGTGGGATTGCGCCCACTTAAAAAAGAGATGGCGAGCATTTGGACTCGCAAAAGCGCCTCAACGTGCGATCTATCTTACGGAGTTCTATTTGATGTTTGCCCCAGCTATCCAAACTTTGCGCGATCATTTCGCTGTGTTAAAAATCTCACCAAAGGAGTCACAGTTACTGGCGACATTAGAATTATTGGAGACTCAAACCCAACAGAAACTTGCCGGTGGCTCTGAATCCCGATCTTATCGGGGCAAACGCCATATCGACAATCGGCTAGTCTCTTTAGATGAAATCGATGCCCGTCCAATTAAGAAGGGCAAAACTTTCCCAGCATGTGAATTCGGAAGTACGGTGCAGATGACCTTCAATCGCCAAGGTTTTATGATAACGACTGAGAACTTCATCGGTCAACCGGGGGATGCCACCCTCTATGGAAACACTCTTAAACGCTTTCGGACACGGATGGGTATAGCTCCGCAGAGCGTTATCACTGATAAAGGCTTTCGCAGTAAAGATAACTTTTCAGATACTCCTGACTCGGTAGACCATGTTTTCTTGGGAAGGAGTGATGATGTCATCGAATCCCATCAAGATTTCTGTCGTCGGGCTCGGTCAGCGACAGAAGGTTTCATTGCCGTCGCCAAGAATCTGAGAGGATTTGGCAAAAGTCTTTACAAACGTCTGACTGGAGATCGCATCTGGACGCTGTTGTGCCAGACAGCGTATAATCTTAAAAAAGTGATACAACTGACAAAAGCGGGTCAACTCTCATGTGAAAATTTACTGAAATTGGGCCTCTCGATGTAAAATCAAGAACAACAGAAAAGGATCAAGTCGTTTTCGATGGCATTCGACCACTTATCGCTGTTATGTACGACTTGATCTCAAACTGGGGTTTTGTGACTGGATTCAACGACTCATTAGATTTGCGCCAAACAATCGCTTTGCGAACAATTGACATTCTCACATGCATGCCACAAAACCTTTCTTCTTGCACACGAGCCTAAAAGGTTCAAATTTCCCTCGTCAATTCGGAGTCCATCGAACCTATGACACCATTGCCTTAAATAGAAAATCAGCGGATACTATTTAGGCGATGATCACTTTAATTGTTCCTATCCAGAGTTCAAAACATCGAATCGAGTTCGTAGGGGGAAAGATTCCATCATTTCGACGGGTTGATGGGGAGTGGGTTTTTTTTATTCCATCAGGTCTTGACCTCCCGATAGATGTCCAGTTTTCGCCAGTTACAAGACCTGAAATTAAGATCTCATCGGGGCCGGTATCTGGTTTCGTGTTGTTCTCAGTTTTTATCCTAATTTTTATTGTTTTTGGAGGTGGCAAAAATGGCAAAAGTACGACGTAAACGGCCGACAACAAAATGCAAGAGTAAAAGCCGATTCGGAAATAGTTTAATCAAGCGGCGCCGGAAAGGCAGTGATGGGAAAATGCGAACGGTTTGCGTGATGACAGTCGCGGATAAAAAACGCGCCAGAAAGAGCAAGTAAACAACAAATCACAAAGGTTTGGAGGGAAATATCATGGCAGGATTGAAAAGTCTTATCAAACTTCCGCAACCGATTAAGCAATCTGCGATAACAGCTGGATACACGGCCGGGGGGATGTTGGCGAATCGGTTCATATCTTCTCGTTTAGCAGGTATGTTTGAAGCTGAAGATGCGGAAGGAAAAAAAGGTGTGTTTGCAATTAGGGATGCGAAGGTGCGTGCAAATGTACAGCTGGGGTTTCGGGTTGTGACTGGGATTGGTATCGGTGTGATTGCATTTCAGGTAGCGAAGAAGAAAGAGATCGCCACCGCACTGACCATTGGCGCACTCGCGGACGTGCTGGTTGAAGTGTGGAACGGTTTCGCGCCAGAGAATCTCCGGTTTTCTGGTGACAGTCTTGGATTAGTTTTCGCAGAACAGCGAGGAATCGAGAGGCAGTTACCGGAATCAGTAGTATCTGAAATCTCACAGTTTTCGGGAAATGGGATGGGACTTCCGTTTCTCGAAGTGCCTCAGATGATCTAGTTGGACAAATATGTCCTCGCTGCGGGAAGCTGGGGGATAGATTTGTCGGTACTGGTTGAGAAATAAACTACCACTGCCTAACGGCAGGGGGAAAATAAAATGAATGCAAGCGAAGTTCAAATCGGAGCGCAAAGCGGGGAGCTAATCGTTGATGGCCGACCCGTTCGTATGGTGGACTGGCAACATAGGCCAATCTATGACACTTTAGAATTAGCCGCTGCCGCAATAGCAGTCGGTGATAATTTTATCTTCACCAATTTAGGAACAAAAGATCTTAGACTGACGAATCTGTCTCAATCGGGTCAACTACCGTCCGATTGGGAGATGATTATCAAGGCAATCATGATCCAAGTCACGCCCAATGATCTTTGGGCGAATCTGACTGTTGATAATCTGTTCGCAGACATCCACAACTTACATCAGGCCTTGTACTTTGAGCTTGTTGTTGGTCAAACAACGCTGGTAACACAAGGACGGCTTGAGGATTATCCGTATCCATTCGGGAAAAATGTCGTTGCAACTGTTTCTCAGGATAATATCGCAGCAGCGTCTACTATTGACTATGTATCCGTCAACAACGGTGCGATTCATGGAACACCACGTCGGCTTGATACGCCGATTCATATCACTCCCGATTTG
>JADFGN010000663.1 GCA_022567695.1 Candidatus Poribacteria bacterium
TGACAGTATGGGATATACCTTGTTGTAACTGGTTAGGGGTAAGCTTTCCGTATGTCCATGCGGAGTTTTGGTCAAATACTGTGAAAGTGCTAATTTCGTTGTTATCAATGTTGAGAAGTGTCGGATTAGCACTAAAGGCATAAAGCCCCCATGACCGCTCGAAGACTGTAATCTCGTTTGGTATCGTGATGTCGAATGAGTCGGTTGTTCCACTGTTATCCTCTCTATCAACCACAAGCAGAAGCTGATTTGCCTGCGGCGCAACGAAGTCGTAATACTTGACATCGGCGATTGGAAGACCGAGCGCATTGGCAACTTCGAGCAGGGCAAGGTCGAGTTTTGTTCCAGAAATCGCTCCGCCTTCGTAGTGGGCAAAATCGATAATCTTCGCCACAGGTTCATCCTTGAGGTAGTAGGCGGCAAGCCAGCCGTCCTTGTGGATATAGACGTGCGCATCCTCACTCTCGGTGTAATCGGGAATTGCCACCGAGCCGATAACGTAATCAGCGGTCTCATGCTCGATGGTTCGGAAGGCGTTTTTGACGGCACTCAGGTTGATGGCGCGTCCGACGTTGGTGTAGGCGGTGATGCCCGCTTCATCTTCGAGGAAGTTAGCGTGTGCGGAAAGTGTTAACAGCATCGCGGCAAACGCGATTGTGAGTGTTGTGAAAATGTTCCTTAACATGGTTGAATCTCCTTTCGGTTTTGAAATGGGTTTGTAAAAGTGATCGGTAGACAGAATTTCTACCGCTTTGATACCGATTGACTTCTTCACGTTGCCCTTGTATAATGTAGGCATTAACTCTGAGGTGAAAGGCGAAGATCATGCGACGTGGGATTGAACAAATCCGAAACAAAGTCCGCACGGAAACCTATGATTTAACGATTCACGCCAGAGATGAGATAGAAGAAGACAATCTGACACTTTCAGACGTTGAAAATGTGCTCCTCAAAGGACAAATCAGGCGTCGAGAAAGAAACTCTTTGCGACGAACCAAATATGTCATTGAAGGCGTTTCATTGGACGGACGCCCCGTGGGCGTCGTCGGGCGGTTTACGGAAACCCACTTTTTTTTGATTATCACCGTGTATGAAATAACAGAGGAGTGATAATGATGTACGGCTATCAGTGTGAGTATTGCGACGGCACAGTTGAAGAACGCATCGTCACAGAGGATTTTCGCCACAAAGGGGAATTGGTGATTCTTCACAACGTGCCTGTCGGTATCTGCAACTGTTGCAGAACACGTTACTATAATGCTAAGGTCCTCAAACGGTTGGAGAAGATCGCCGTAGAAAAAAACGAGTTGCCAACGCTTTCGATACCCGTTGGTGAATTCCAATGGCCCGAAGGCGAGCGACCGTAACCGATTTCTATAAACATTAGGTTGCCAACGGAGCAAAGGGTTATTTGACAAACGGCGGCTTTTCCAACGGTATGGAAAAGAACCTTTGGGGCTTGCTGACGTAAAACCGGCAAAAGGTGATTTGCCCCGATTTTGCGGGTTTGGGGTGAATCCGAATCGCATCGGTCGTCACATTGAGCGCGATTTCCGATGGCGATTCGGCGTTCATCTCTACGAACTTTATCGTTTCCCACCTCCCTTCTGTTTTGGTGTAGAAGGTCAACTCGGTGAGTTTCCCGGTGTGGTCTATGGCGACCTTCTGGATCTGGACGGACTTGGGAAAGTGGAACTCCCAGCTATCTTCGACGGACACGGCTTCTTGCTGCGGCGTCGGGGATTTCCCTGTCGCTTCAATGAGGGCGTATTGCGGTGGTTTGACGCTTGAACCACAGCCGAAATAAATGAGAATCAGCACAGTTAAAATCAACCTTTTCATACCATTCATCCAATCCTACCGTTTCTCCATAACCATCGTGCCTGCCGAACTACCAATTGTCAGTCGATTGCCGTCGCGTTCGACTGTAACCGCGCCACCTTCCCCGCCCTCCAATAGGAAACTGGTATATTTCTCGGTTTGCGTTTCAATCTTCAAAAGCACAAAACCGATACCGCTCGATCCTGCGCTTGCTCCTGTTGCATCTCTCGACGTCGGAGAGTCAGGTAACCACCTGCCCTACAGCCTATTCCCCGGCAAGTTCATCACTCGACCGAAATGCACGAATGGCTTTCAATGCGCCTTCTAAAGCGTCCTTTGCCTGTTTCGCCTCCGTTTCCATTCCTTTGGCCCGCGTCGATGTCTTCCGCAAATCGTTGGCGATTGCAACCTTTTCGAGCGTGCCTTCGGATTTCAAACGCCCCAGCTCTTTCGTCGTTTCGCTGACAATCGTCGAGATGTCTGGCAGGAATGCCGTGACCCTCCCGTGCTGATTTGTCAGTTCCCCAAGTGCTAGTTCAGTTAGTTTTGGCGTGATGCCAAGTACAATCGCTTGTTCTGTTTTCCCATCGCTTTCAAGTGCTTTTACCTCTGCACCGTTATCGATTTGTGTCTGAAGCCATTGCCTTTGTTCTTCCTCTCCTTCGATCGCGTGCAATCGAAGCACCGTATCAACGGGAACTTCTATCGTTTCCTCTTGGGAAGAAAGCACATTGACGAATTGGGATGCGAATCTCAAAACGATTGTTGTCGCCTGCAAATCAGTTTCGATGTTGTCTAGTTTTGCGTTCATCGACTTTAGATAGCTGCTATCAATAAAGCCAGCGATTTTCGCCGTCGTGTGAACCGTTTTAGCGGTTTTGTACGCGGTTAAAAATGAACAGCCTCCAATGCACAACAAGGCAATTAAAATCAGCGGAAGTGCGAGGGCAGATGGCCCCCCAAACACCTTGTGAACCATCTTTCTTATGGACAGTTTTTGCGTCATTGTCAAATTCCTCCTGAATTCCAAATTGGACTACTGTTTCGTGTCGGTATTAGCATTATTTTGTAGTGGGCAAAGACATTCTGCACACCCATAAGTAAGGGCGAGGCATGCCTCGCCCCTACACAGCAATGGACTTACGGTAATGTGTAATATATTCCTGACCACTACAGTATTAGCATTATTTTCAAAACCGCCGTTGGTTCATTCTTCAATAACAGTGACTTTGCCCGACGGGCTGATCTGAAGATCGGCGTTGCCGTCCACATCAATTGTCCCCGATTCCTTGAAAAGAGTCGATTCAACCTCCCAAGTGTGGGTCATACCTTCGACTTCAAAGATTAGAGTCTCTCCCTCCGGTATCACACCTGTATTGCCGTCAATTGTCATCGTTACCGAGACTCTCGATAGATTCTTTACGGTTAGCTCATTGGTGTCATCGTCACCACAGCCCGTGAAGAACATGCTACACACCAAACTAAATAGAGTCATTGTGAATAACATCTGTGTCGTTTTTGTATTGGTCAACAACATGTTACACATCGGATCCGAACCTAACCCCACGGCCCCTTTCCCTGCGAGGTTCAGGGGCGGACAGTTCTGTTAACCTCCCCCGGCCCCTCTCCGG
>JADFGN010000120.1 GCA_022567695.1 Candidatus Poribacteria bacterium
CAATTTTGCAAATGAAATGTCCTATTGTCATGCTGAACCCTTCACTGCGTTTGAGGGCAGGCTTCGTGAAGCATCTCATGAGATCTTTCGCTTCGCTCAAGATGACATATCAATCCTAAAACAGTATAATTCCCAATTCTGCTCATAGCATAGCGTGGAATTTGTTGGATGTCAAGTGATATGCTTGACGAAATTTATGTGACATAAACACCAATCTATGATAGAATACGGGCAAGAACAGAATAAGAAAAAGGCCATCAAGAGAGAGGATACGTTAGTTCAAGATTGTAGGGATGCCATAAATTGTCGCAACGCTGCTTCAATCTCTGCTAACATCCGATGAGAAATCCGCGCGGGGTGTTTCATCGGCACAATGGTAAACGGCGTTCCCTCAAAAACTGAAGCGTGTATGCGCATAATTGGTTCTGACGATATGCCGCGATATTTCCGAAATACCCATCGTGTCGCAAAATTTCCGATCGGAATCACAACTTTCGGCAGTATCCGCTGAATTTCTTCGACCAAGTATGGCTGGCAGTTTTCAATTTCCGTGTGTGTCGGATTTCGATTCTCTGGTGGATTGCACCGAACCAGATTTGTTACATAACAGTTGATCAAGCGTGGAGATTCGCAACGCGCGTCTGTTTCTTGGGATAAACCGAGTCGGATGAGGAGGCGTTGCAAGCGCAGACCAGACACATCGCGGGTAAACGGTACGCCGGTTAGATCTGCACCTTTCTTACCGGAGGCTTCGCCAATAAAGAGAAAATCAGCATTTGCATCCCCATAGCCATGGACAATTCGACGGCGGTTACGAACAAGCTCAGCACAGCGGAAGCAGGTCTGGGACAGGTTCAGTGGATTAACGAGAGGTATCATCATGTCAGAAGTTGGTTTTCCGTGGAATTTCCCACACATTCTCTGAGAGGACAGGATTGAATGCGCAAAATTGTAAGTGTTGAAGTTTTTCCAACAGCAATTGGCCTCAAAGATATATTTACAATTGGCACCGGCTTCGTCGGCGATCCAAATGCCGCTGGGCATCACATCTACGTCAAAATCACGACAGACGACGGTTATTGCGGTTGGGGTGAACAGCGAGCCTTGCCATCGTGGAGTTATGAAACGGCAGAATCCATCACGTCAGCCATACGCTATCATCTCGCTCCGGTGTTAATCGGGCGGAATCCACTCATGCTCAACGAGATTCACCAAGAGATGTACCAGACCCTCAAACCGGCTGTGAGCAACGGACAGCCCTTCGCCAAAGCCGCGATCGACATTGCGCTGCACGACCTCGCTGGACGCATACTCGACGTGCCTATCCACGTGTTACTCGGTGGGAAACGGCACAACGAACTGCCGCTCTGCTACGCACTAAGTATCGACACACCTGAAGTGATGGGATTGAAGGCAAAAGTACTGCTACCATGCAAATGTTTCAAAGTCAAAGTTGCTGGCCATCCGGAGTTGGACGAAGCGCGGCTACGAGCGATTCACGAAGCTGTGCCAGACGCTAAGCTATGGATTGATGCCAATCAATCGTACATTCCTTCCAAAGTCATTGAACTCCTCGAGCGGGTCAGCGATATTCGTGAAGTATACTGTCTTGAACAACCTGTGTCAAGTCAAGACTGGTTCGGAATGAAGCGCGTCCGCGAGCGAGTACGCATACCAGTTGCAATTGACGAGGGATGCTTTTCTAGCTTCGATCTCGCCAAGATTGCGCGGTTGGAGTGTGCCGATGCGGTTGTGCTAAAAGTTTGTAAATCGGGTGGGTTACGGGAGTGTCTTAAAACCGCGCACGTTGCGGAGGCGCACTCACTGGAAATGCTGGGGAGCGGCTTAACGGAAGCGGGAATCGGATTTGTTGCGACTATTCACCTCTTTTCTATGCTCGATCTTGTCTTGCCACCGGAGTTGAATGGCCCTGTTTTTCTTGATTCGATGGCTGTGGAGGGTTTGGAAATTCGCGAGCATGTCGTGACAGTCCCCGATGGTCCGGGGCTAGGTGTGACGCCTGATGAGGCATATATTGCAGAACATGCTTTGCCGCTACACATTTGAAATCAGTCTTTCAATGTATTGTCAAAGGATAGGGAAATTCTATGTCAAAAAGTACCGATATTCGGATTTTAGACGTGAACTACGATTTTGAAGAGTACCAATACCGCACGCCGCTCAAATTTGGCGGTGTACCAACAGACCACTGTGTACTGCTGAATGTGCGGGTCCAGGTTCAAACACGCAATGGAATAGAGGCGGAGGGTTTCGGTTCAATGCCGCTTGGCAATGTTTGGGCATATCCGCCGCGTTATGTATCGTTCGATCAAAGCCTAGAAGCCATGAAACGGCTTTCGGGGTTGATGGTCGATGCCACTCGCGAATGCACTCTGTGTGCTCACCCAGTCGACCTTTCAGAAGCCCTCGAACCAGAGTTCCTGAGAATCGCTGTGGAACTTTCTGAGAAGATGCAACTTGATACACCGATTCCCAAGCTCTGCACGGTGGTCACGGCAAGCCCCATTGATGCTGCCATTCATGACGGCTTTGGTAAAGCAAACGGCATCAATAGCTACAATGGTCTCAGCAAAGATTTCATGAGCCATGACCTATCGCATTACCTGAACGAAAAGTTTGTTGGCAAGTATCTCGACCAATACACCTTGCGGACTCCAAAGCCCAAAATGCCGCTCTACCATCTCATCGGAGCGCTTGATCCGCTCACCGACGCGGATATTGCCGATCGAATCAATGATGGACTCCCTGAGACTTTGCCTGAATGGATTAATGCCGACGGGTTAACTCATCTGAAAATCAAGCTGAATGGCGATAATCTGGACTGGGATGTCGCCCGTGTATTATCGATTGAGAAAGTCGTATCAGAAACACAGGCACAGCGGGGTGTGAGCGAGTGGTATTACTCAGCCGATTTCAATGAGACTTGCAAGGATGTGGCGTATCTGTTGGAATTCCTCGTACGTATCCAAGAAGGTGAGGGAAACGCCTTCAAGCGATTAGCCTATATCGAGCAGCCCACCGATCGCGATCTCAAGGCGCATCCTGAAAATAGAATGCACAAGGTTGCGGAAATTAAACCAGTTGTGATTGACGAATCGCTGACCGACTTTGAAACCTTGATCCTCGCCCTAGAGCAGGGATATTCTGGGGTTGCCCTCAAAGCGTGCAAAGGACAGTCCCAAGCGTTGCTGATGGGAGCCGCAGCGATTGAATACGATATGTTCCTGGCAGTACAAGATCTCACCTGTCCGGGGGCCTCGTTTCTGCACTCTGCAGGGCTTGCTGCCCGCGTACCACGGGTCACAGCGATTGAGGGAAACTCTCGACAATTCTGCCCCGTTGCAAACGAAGCATGGCGTGATGAGTACCCTACGATTTTCAATATTACCGACGGGACAGTTGGTACGCATGTTTTGACAGCGAATGGGTTGGGACATTCGGTGAAATAGAGGACGGTTGGTTTGGTCTGCAAGACAGTTTAATACAAGTACGCCAATTGTGAAAATGGGTTTTTAGCGTATTGATTCAACGAGAGCATTTTATTAGGAGGTTTTTATGACAGCGGAACAAGCGCAGGGCTTAAAAACAACCCTGGAGGCCATGTTTGATAACATTGCAGCGAAGCAGAGCATGATCGAGGACTTGCAACGAATTGAGAAATTGCATCAGGAGATTGCCTCAACTGCCCCGCCAATGCTCAATCACTATCTACAGCGGCGAAGCTACACCAAAGCCTTGGAATTCCTTGAACAAGGCTTCGTTGTTGAGGAGACAGATCGACCCGACTGCGACGACTAATTCTCGCAGGTGCACAGAATTTTGGGTTGACATAAGATTCGGTGGAGTGATATAGTCTAGAAAGTTCTTGGGATTCGAGTCATGAAACATTCAATGGACCAGATCTGCCGGTAGTGTTACGCCATGCCATCTGTTGATGTTACTACCTCACTTTTTTATCAATACCGCGGTTTCAATCGGGAAAGTTTTATTCGGTCGGCGAATCTTGCACAACAGCACTTTAAGCAGTTGCAAGAAGAAACGGATGCCGATGTCGAGTTAGATCTAAGAGCCCAGGCGGGAAAAGTGAACCGTCATCAGAACAACGCACGAATTCCCTTAGTTAGCCCGTTGTTATCCGTTCCGCATTCTCTTCGCTCGCCAAGATTAACTCCCGAAAAATCGTTTACTCCACCGCTTCCAAATTATCAACAATTTACTCCTGCCTCAGTTGGATTCAGCCACACTTCTATTGACATCTATGCCTAAGTATGATTAAATAGCTAAATGAGTCGGCGGAATTTTTTCGGGTACGCTTAAGATCAGAATCAGTCATCAACCATTCGTTCGTCGCGTTCCTTCGTTCTCTACAGATGTTAAGGCTTTCAGTAAAACGAATTCAACATATCAAATTAACGAATCTTTAATCGGAAAAGAGGAACCTAAATGGCGAGAATTGATGGGCGTAAACCGGATCAGATGCGCCCTGTCACAATTACTAGGAATTATACGAAACATGCTGAAGGATCTATTCTCATCGTCGTCGGGGACACAAAAGTGATTTGCACGGCATCGGTGGAGGAGAAACCGCCTCGCTTCATGCGTGAACAACGAATTCGCAACAAAGGTTGGGTTACAGCGGAATACTCCATGTTGCCGCGTTCCACATCCGATCGAATGCAGCGGGAAGTCACTCGCGGTCGGCTCGGCGGGCGAACTCAAGAGATCCAGCGGTTGATCGGCAGATCGATGCGGGCTATTGTTGATTTATCTGCTCTTGGTGAGCGCACAATCTGGCTCGATTGCGATGTCATTCAAGCTGATGGCGGAACACGCACCGCAGCAATTACCGGGGCATTTATTGCACTGTGGGATGCCTGTACATGGCTCATCGAGCGAAAAAAAATTAGAACCTTCCCCATCCGCGATAATGTCGCTGCGACAAGTGTTGGTGTTATCAATGGAACACCGATGTTAGACCTCTGTTACGAGGAAGACTCGACTGCTGATGTAGATATGAATATTGTCATGACAGGTCAAGGTAAGTTTGTTGAAATCCAAGGGACAGCAGAGGAAGAACCATTTTCGCGAGAAGAATCTGATCAGCTTTTAGATCTTGCAGTTGGGGGAATTAACCAACTTATTCGCTTACAGAACCGAATACAAATAGAGAAATTAAATGAAGCTAGTCTTGGCAACTCGTAATCTCGGAAAAGTGCGAGAACTCGGTGAAATGTTGAGCGACCAGCGCAAGGTTGAAATTTTGTCGTTGAGAGATTTTTCTGATGCACCGCAGATTGTCGAAGATGGCGAAACCTATCAGGAAAACGCCAGAAAGAAAGCCACGCAGATTGCCGAACATACAGGATACCTCACGCTTGGGGATGATTCCGGCTTGGAAGTGGATGCGTTGAATGGAGCCCCTGGAGTCCATTCCGCGCGATACGCGGGTGAGAACGCCTCCGATGCACAACGCATCGAAAAGCTGCTTGATGCACTCAAGGATGTGCCTGACGATCAGCGGACAGCGCGTTTCAAATGTGCTATTGCAATCGCTGAACCCGAAGGGCAATCGAAGGTTGTCGTTGGCGTTTGCGAGGGAAAAATCATTCGTGAGTCCCGTGGGGTTCACGGGTTTGGATACGACCCGGTGTTTGTACCAGCGGGTTATGATCAAACCTTCGCAGAATTGGGAGATGAGGTGAAGAATCGAATAAGCCATCGTGCGAAGGCGTTGAGAATGGCGAGTAAAGTGCTGTTTAATGGTTGAGGAATTCAAGCGACTGCTCTGAAATCGAGAAAATGAATCCAACAAAAAAGCCGAGCAATGCAACTAATCAATTGCTTGGCTTTTTTCATTTTGCAATAAAGCCTGATGTAAACCGGATCTTTCCATTTGCCCGACATACTTGAAAACCAAGCTGCACATTCTACAGTAACCAAGGAGAAATTTATGGCACAAAACCGTTTTATACCTTTTTCTCGACCGTGGGTTGATGAAACTGAAATTGAAGCTGTTGGCGAAGTCATTGCCTCGAAATGGATTAGCACCGGCCCCAAAACAGCGGAGTTTGAGCAGCGATTCGCGGAGTACATCGGCGTCAAACATGCTTTGGCAGTAAGTTCATGTACGGCAGCATTGCATCTTTCCCTTGTTGCCGCAGAAATCGGGGAAGGTGATGAGGTCATTACAACACCGTATACCTTTACCGCAACGGCGGAAGCGATTGGTTACACAGGTGCTAGACCCGTTTTCGTTGATATCCACCCGTTGACGTTGAACATTGATGTCTCCAAAATTGAGGAGAAGATTACGCCACGCACGAAAGCGATTATGCCTGTTCACTTTGCGGGACTGCCTTGCGATATAGACGGAATT
This sequence comes from Candidatus Poribacteria bacterium, assembly GCA_022567695.1. Classification (GTDB taxonomy): domain Bacteria; phylum Poribacteria; class WGA-4E; order WGA-4E; family PCPOR2b; genus JADFGN01. The sequence continues at coordinate 6,398 of JADFGN010000120.1, forward strand.
CTCGATATTTGCCAAGAGCATGAACTGGTTTTCATCGATGACGCCGCGCACGCTATTCCGGCGGAATATAACGGCCATCACATCGGTTCTATCGGTGATCTGTCCGCGTTCAGCTTTTACGCGAACAAGAACTTGACGACTGGCGAAGGTGGAATGATTACGACCAACAGCGATTATTTTGCTTCGATAATTAAACCGATGCGGCTGCATGGATTGGATAAAGATGCGTGGGCACGGCAATCCAATCGGAGTATCTGGTACTACGAAGTAGCCTCTCAGGGTTACAAGTACAATATGACCGATATCCAAGCGGCAATGGGCTTGTGTCAACTCATGAAACTGGACAAGCAGCATGAGATTCGACGAAAGTATGCTCAGATCTACGAAGCCGAGTTGAGCGAAGTTCGGGAAATCATGACACCACAAGCTGAAGATCTCAATCCTATCGGGAAACAAGCAACCAGCGTTCATTCGTGGTACCTTTACATTATCCAACTCCAAACAAGCCAACTCAAAATAAACCGTGATGAGTTCATTGATGCGATGGGTGACAGAAATGTCGAATGTAGCGTCCACTACATCCCGTTGCACCTTTTTGCTTTCTACCAAAAGCGGTACGGCTATCAGGAAGGAGATTTCCCTAATGCTGAATTTGCATTTCAGCGTGTCGTAAGTTTGCCAATGCATCCGGGTCTGACAGAGGAAGACATTTATATTGTGATTGATACGATTAAGAAGATTCTGAGATAGGAAACCAATGCGAGAATGCGATTTGTTCAAAGCAGTAGAACGAGCTGCCTTCCTATACCTATTCGGTGTCCTGATTAACCGTGTCGGCAAATTATTGGGAAAGCGAGTTCTTGCTGCCTCAGTTGTTTTAGGGATAGCAGTTCTTGGGAATCAATGGGTGCCAATTGGTGTTATTATCGGATTGGCTGTTGCAATAGGAATTATGATTCAGGGTCTTTACGACACCGCCAAAACAACAAGAACTGTCATTGAAAAATTTAGAAGCGGTTGGTGGCAGATGTTCAAGAGGTTGCCGCAACAATTGCTGAACGACTTTTTCCTCGATTGTTTGAATCGAAATCCAGAATGTTGCGAGTTATTTCAACGTGAGGTCGACAACATGCTCGTAGAGTGGGTGAAGGGACTCAAACCGGGCTGGAAAAAGAAACTTGGGCACGGGGGTGTCCTTAAAGAATGGCGCCGAATGCAGAGCAACATCAAACGCAGAATTGCAGGTCTGCTCAGGAAGTGCTGCACTTCATAACTGGAAGATTTACAAGATGAAAACACAAGATTTTGTTAAGTCGCGAAAAGACGTCGAAGAATACGTCTTTAGGAAATTAAAAGATATTTACTGGGAGTTTCCAAGGGAAATAGTTCCCAAAACAACGTTTGAAGAATTGGAAAGACATGCGGATCCAGATTTAACTGATATTGGCCTCTTGGTATATATTGAGGGAGATCTGGGTGTATACTTGCCGGATGAAGAAGTAGATAAATTCGCTACACAGAATGTTGCTGCGCTCATTGGTGCCATTATCAGGCATCTGGCTCCGACAAAGGGAGCCATGAATGAAAGCGTGACATTTGCCAAATTATGAGAGACGATTCGACCTCCAAACAACATCAGAATCGCCACCGTTGGGTGCTCTTCCTAATTATCGCCGTGGTTCTTGGGTTTGGCTTCTACTTGGGCCCGATTCTATTGGAATCGACACCGCCGACACTTGAACTCAGCGGCGTTGAAGGCGGGAAGACCTATCGCGGACATTTGACGGTTAACATCTCTGCGAGCGATGAACGACCTGGCTTGGGTTCTCTCACAGTGCAAATTGATGGCGATTCACCACAACCGTTGGAGGTTGTCGCGGCGAAGCACGGCGAGATAACCTGGACGCTAGACACAGCTTTACTCGCTGATGGGGCACATCATGTTCTCGTCACTGCGACGGATAAATCTCTCCGAAAAAATACAACCCAACAGCAATTGAAGTTCGTTGTTGACAATACACCTCCACAGCTTCAGATTCCGCCTGAATCACGTAGGGCTGGACAAGGACGGACACTCGCCATTTTCGCCCAAACTGATGAACCTGTTTCGGTGCTCACGGGGGAGATTTTTAATCGGCAGATCTCTTTTCACTCGGTCAACTCAACCACGCTGTACCGTAGCTTAATCGGGATTGGGGTAACACATGCCACCAAAGAATACCCACTTACCCTGAAAGCAACGGATTTGATTGGTAACACCACTCAACAGACTTTTCCGATTGAGATTGTCAAAACTGTTTTTAAGCGAGGCGGCTATATTGTGCTCTCGCCCGCAAAAAAGAAAATTATGATGGACAAATCCAAGAGTAGGGAGGATAATGCGAAGCGCGGGATAGCATATGCAAAGGCAAATAAAGAGTCAATGCAGCTCTGGGAAGGGAAGTTTATTCGTGCAACCGAAGGAAGGCTCACATCGCCATTTGGAAAATATCGGGAGTATAACACGGGCGTTCGCCGGCATCACCTCGGTACAGACATCGCCAATGATACCGGAACACCCATCTACGCAAGCAATCACGGAATCGTCACTCTCGCAGAGCGGCTTCACATCTACGGCAACGCCATCGTCATCAGTCATGGGCAAGGCGTATCGACAAGCTATAATCACCTCAGCGAAATTCGTGTGCAGATTGGAGATCGCGTTCAAAAAGGGAAGCTCATCGGGTTGATGGGGGCAACGGGGCAAGTGACTGGCCCGCATCTGCATTGGGGAATGGTCATCAACGGGGTTGCCGTTGCCCCGGAAGAGTGGACGGAGCGAGATTTTTCAGGACTTGAGAAATAATGAAGATCAAAGTCAAGTGAATTTAGGAACTTACGCGCCATAAATGACAACGCCGCTATTTCCATCGATGGCGCGAATTCCGAGCCTGTTACCATGGCACATGAGCGCAAAACTGAGTTTTGTCAGAAAAAAACCTCTGCTCAAACCTCTGAGGAGTGGCATTGTTTTCATGAAAGTAGGCTTTTCTCTTTTTCTGTAAGCAAAGGGTAATACAATGGAAGCCGCGTGCAAAACCACACATGCAAACACATCCAGCGCAATTGAACAGCCAAACATCACTGGAAGCGGGAGTGAAAATCGAATCTTCGGTTTTTCTGCGTTTCCGTCGTAGATGCGAATGCGAAGGAGCCACGCCAATCCCCAGCGCTTTGGCTGGTCCATATCGCGGCTAACTTCTCTGATGTTTAACCGGGATACAAGTTCTTTCATGTTCCGCCTCACACCGAAGAGTTACTCAATGCCGATTAAGACCTTTGTGTCGCCATCCTGCACAGTTACAAAGTCAAATCTTCCGATTTCTTCCAACTCATCAATCCCTTCCTCGATCACTTCACAGATAGTCGTGAAAATTTCATTAAAGTCAAGTTCCGCATATTTCTCATGAATCAGTTTGACATATCTTTCCGATCGATCGTTAGACGCCATTGCCAAATCGAGTGCCAACGGCGTAAGCTTTGCAAATTGTGGAAGCAGTCTTCCTGCCCATTTTGCCAACCCTAGCGGGAAGGCTACACAGACTTTCGGGTGATCCAGACTGCCTTCAAACACCTGAATCTTTAGAACTTTTCCTTGAGGGCCACTGCCTACGCTGGGATTTTGCTGTTGAGGTTGCTTGGCGGCTTTCTCCGCTGTGAGTTCTCCACCTTCAAGTAAACCATCTAAATCATTATTCGTGAGCATTTGAGTGGTATTGTTAGACATCCGAATATTCCTCCTGATGATATCGAGTGATTTTATTCGCGTGCGCCCCATATTACAAGCAAATTGCCATACTTGTGCTTTTGATCTGCTTCGATATTCTTTATTCTCTGATGCTCTGACAAATCAGGGATTTGCGTGAGACAACATTTCTTGCTTACTTCGTTAATATCTGAAAGAGAAGATTCGCGATAAGGCTTGCTGCAACCGCCCAAAGTCCGCCACCAACGATTTTCATCCAAAAACGGGAGTGTGCTAAATCGGCACGAATGAATTGGAGTTCACGAATGGGTTTAAGTTCTTGAACAATTCGATTAGTTTGAATTTCGCTATGTTTCATCAACTGACCAGTCTGGGCGTCGATATGCTGGACAATTCGATCGGTCTGTTTTTCAGCATGTGCCATCAACTGCTTAGTCTGGGAATCCAAGTGCTCAATAAGCTGTTCGGTCTGGGAATCCAAGTGCTCAATAAGCTGTTCGGTCTGGGAATCCAAGCGTTCACCGAGCTGCTCAACGACAAATGTGGCTGAATTGGAGATCGTTTCAGATAGGAGAACAGAAAGCTCTTTTTCAGTTAACCCTTTTAAGCCTTCCTGGTCCAACCGAATGTGAATGTCTGCTAACAGTTCTCTTGAAAATAACTCATGCATCTTTCGACTCCATTTTAGAAATGACGCTCTCGCCTGCTACAATTCTATCATGCTTCCGGGGTAAATCAAAGAGCAAAATGTTCAGTCTGAAAAGGTATGTCGGTGGGCTCCTGCGCTGTGGGAGAGTGGCTTATCTCCCAAACTTCGCCGAGACAATTTTTGAAACGCCCGCCTGTTCCATCGTAACCCCATACATTACATCGGCAGTTTCCATTGTCCGCTTATTGTGGGTGATAATGACGAACTGTGTCTGTTGGGAATAGTTGCGGATGAGATTGGTAAACCGAAGTACATTTGCCTCATCAAGCGCGGCATCGACTTCATCAAGTACACAGAAGGGACTCGGCTTGATTTTAAAGATGGCGAACAGGAGAGCGACAGCGACAAGTGAGCGCTCACCACCAGAAAGCTGGGTAATGCTCTGCGGTCGCTTTCCCGGTGGACAAGCAATGATTTCAATTCCTGACTCTAAAACATCAGATTCATTCGTCAAGCGAAGTTCTGTTTCTCCACCGCCAAAGAGTTGTTCAAACACCGATTGAAAGTTTACGCGAATCTGTTCGAAGGCTTGTCGAAAGGCGTCCCGTGAGGTTTGATTGATTTTTTGAATCGCTTGGTAAGTGGCTTCCAGCGACTTCTGCAAATCTCCACGTCCATCTACGAGGAAATCCTCGCGTTGTTTGTGTTCCTGGTATTCTTCAATTGCCATAAGGTTGATCGACCCCATGCCCGCAATCTGAGCTTTTAGGCTTTCGATTCCATCCATCAACTCAAGATTATTCAGTTCATTCTCACTCAACGGGATATGGTCGATTGAAACCTGATACTTGTCGAGGACTTGCGCGGAAATCGCTTTCAACTGCATTTCCAATTGAGTAACCGTCACTTCCAGGTGATGTCGCATACGGTTGTGTTTCTCAAATTGCCTTCTGGCAGACCGCATCCGCTTCTGTGCATCGGAAATCTGCTGAATTAAATTGTCCCGTTCATCTTCTAACTGCTCGACTTTCTCTTCAGCTTCGGATTTTTGACCTTCCATGACAAGGAATTTCCGTTGCGCCTCGTCAATCAATCTCGAGAGATCTTGCCGAGTCTGATCGTCCGAGTCAATGACTTCCTGATGTTCTGCTACACTCTCACAGACCTGTGCCTGATTTTTTTCAAGGGCAGAGAGTACCGAAGTGAGACTCTGTAATTTCTCACGCTTGGCAGCCATCGAAATCTCAAGTTCTTGACAAGATTTCGCCACTTCATCACGTTTGCTACTTTCGCTATGAATCTGCTCCGACAGTCGCTCAATTCGTCGCTGAAACGTTTTGAGAGTTTTGTTGAGCTTCGCTAATTGCTCTTGAAGAGTTTCTTGCTCGACTACAATTTTTTCAGTTTCCTGATGAAGTTTCGCACCTTCCGTATCGATCTGTGTCAACTGCTCCTCAAGTCGAGTAATCTGTCGTTGGTGTTGCTCCAAATCTTTTTTCAAACCTGTGTGTTCAATCTGATTATCTTGCCATTGAGTGGCAAGCGTTTGGCGTGATTTCTGGAGTTGTGATACCCTCTCAGCATGTGCTTTACGATGAGCGTCCTTTTTGCTCATCGTCTGTGTCAACGCATTGACCCTTTCCTGCAAATCTTCCAACTCTCTAGATCGACTCAGAAGTCCGCTGGTTTGATGGTTGGCAGATCCACCCGTAATTGCCCCGGAGGTGTTGATTAGTTCTCCTTCTAACGTCACAAGCCGGGCATTTGGTCGCAACCGCCGCATCAGTTGAATTGCCGTATCAAGGTCTTCAATGATAACTGTATTTCCCAACAGGTGTTGAACTGCAGTCTCGTATTTGGGGTCGTAATCTAAGAGTTCCGTTGCTAACCCAATCACGCCACGTTGATTCAGCAGATTGTCATCACGGAACGAGCGTACACGCAGGATGTCCAAAGGCAAGAAGGTAACTCGTCCGGCGCGATGTTCCTTAAGAAACGCAATCCCTGTCGATGCATCTTCAGCCGTTGCGGTAACGACGTTTTGGATTGCCCCGCCGAGTGCGACTTCAATCGCCAACTCGTAGTCAGGGTCAGTGCGGATAAGCTCTGCAATGACGCCATAAATCCCTTCAAATCGATCCGGTTCGATCTCTTGCATCCTCATGATAGCCCGCACACCGGTGTAGTAACCTTCGTAAGCCCCTTGCAATTTCTGCAACGATTTCAAGCGAGAAACATCCATGCCAAGGGCATCTTGAAGTCCTCGTATTTCAGATTCAAGCTTACGGAGCGCAGTCTGGCGTTTTTGGAGTTCCCCTTCAACCTGCTGCCTTTCGGATTCGAGGCGGAGATGGTCTGCCTGTAGTTGTACCTTGCGTCTTTGAAGTTTAGCGTAAGCACCTCTCATCGGTTCAAGTTCAGATTGTAGCGCATTTTTATTTTCAGCAACTCGATCCAAATTATTTGTAGAATATTCCAATTTATTGTTGAGCGATAAGCACTGCGCTTCCAACTGCGAAATCTGGTTTGCGGTTTCAAGCCGTTGAGATTCTATAGTGCTCACGGATTGCTTCGTGTCCGAAACCCGTGTCTCGAGATCTGTGAATACACGCTTCCGCGCTTTCAAACGACTCTCTTCAAGCTTGAAGGTGACCTCAAGCTTCATGCGCTCCTGCGTCCGTTCGCGCTTTTGGGCTTCCAGTTCGGCATGTTGCTTTTCGAGTGATTCTATTGCCTGAACCGCTCGTTGGCGCTGTTGTTGGATATTTAACTGTCTTTCTTTATTAAGTTCAATCTGCCGTTCAATCTGCTCAATTTCATTTTGAAATTGGCGCACAACCTCTTGGTTTTGACGAATGGCTTCATCTAATTCAGACCGTCGTACCGTTGCCTCTTCAACCTCCCCTTCAGCCGACTGAATGGTGTCGTTTGCTTGGCTCACATGGTCCATAATCTCGTCCAAGCTGGATTGCGTCTCGGTTAATTCCTTAATAAACCGATCGTACTCCCGACGGTTCAGATGCAGTTCCAGATCTCTTAGTTGTTCATGCAGTTGATGGTAGCGTTCAGCTTGTTCCGCCTGCTGTTTAAGAGATTCGTTTTCACGCTGTAATTCGTGAATCACATCGTTGATTCGGACGAGATTCTTCTCAGTCTCCTCCAGCTTTTTGAGCGCTGCCTTTTTGCGATGTTTGTATTTGGTAATGCCTGCAACTTCGTCAAACAGGTAGCGACGTTCTTCGGGACGGCTATTGAGAATGAGATCTATCTTGCTCTGTTCCATGACGGAATAGGCGCTAACGCCGATTCCTGTGTCCATAAAGAGTTCGGTAATGTCACGCAACAGGCAAGGTGTTTGATTGATGAAGTAACGACTTTCGCCACTTCGTGTTAATTGACGGCTGACTTCAATTTCCGGAGATTCAAGCGCGAGTTTTCCCTCTGTGTTAGTGAAACAGAGGGCAACCTGTGCCTTCGCTGCGGGCTTGAAATTCGCGCCACCATTGAAAAGGAGGTCTTGCATGTTGGTGCACCGCAACGCACGAGCGCTCTGCTCACCCAAGACCCATCGGATGGCATCCGATACGTTACTCTTGCCACAACCGTTTGGGCCAACAATTGCGGTGACTCCCGGTTCCAATATTAGCTCCACATCTTCAGCAAAGCTCTTAAAGCCACAAATTTTGATCTGATTGAGGTGCAACGGTTATTCCTCCTTCAATTGCAAGTTATTACATGTTCATTAACGTAAATTAACCGGAACTCGTTTCGTTGTCCGGTTAGAAAAGACCGTTGCTTTCCAACTTGACTCTATGTAACGGCTTAGAGGGTGTGTGGTAAATTCAACAACTCTTTCGGAAAGTCCATCGAAGGGTTAATTTTCAGGTGCGGCTTTTCCTCAGTCTGTATCGACAAACTTGCACGACTCGTCAATACCCCTTCTGTTTATCGACGACACTCAACATAGGCTCGCCCGCTAAAAGACGTTCGAGATTGTCGCAGAAAAGTCCGATCGTCCGATCGAGGCGGATCGGAGAGCCACCTGCGACGTGAGGCGTAATGATGACATTGGGCATATCCCAAAGTGGACTATCTGGAGGAAGGGGTTCTTCCGGTGTGACATCGAGTCCCGCGCCTCCGATGAGTCCTTCATTCAAAGCACGGATCAAATCAGGACCGTCAACGATTTTGCCGCGTGTGACGTTAATCAGAAGCGCATGTCGCTTCATCCGCCGGAATGCCTCGTAATTAAACATTCGATTCGTTTCATGCGTCCAAGGTGCACAGATAGATACGATATCGGATTGGTCGAGGAGCTCGTAAAATCGATCCATTTTCCAAACTTCATGAACAAACTGAGGCGGGGTAACATTTTCAGGATCGACCGCAATCACACGCATGTTAAACCCTTGAGCACGCCTAGCGACCTCGATACCTGTTCCTCCAAGCCCCACTATGCCGAGTGTTCGTTCTTCAAGTTCCCACGTTTGATTGCGGATGGACATGCGGTTCTCCCAGGTGCGTTCGCGGACTGCTCGACCGATGCCACGCAGCAAGCCAAGAATCAACGCCCACGTCTGATCGGCGAGGTGAGGGCCAACAAACCCTTTTGCGCTAGTGTAGATAACATCGCTTTCAATAAATTCGGGCCAATCTTGTACACCATCAACGCCTGCCGAAAGCACTTGTACCCATTTCAGTTTCTCACCGTGCGCGAAAAGCTCTCGATTGAAGCCCCCGACAAGGACATCCGCATCGGTGACTTCTCTGAATAGTTCTTCCCTATCTTTGGGCTCGACAATTTCAATCTCGTCGGATACAGCTTGGATGCGTTGTCGGTGCTCTGAAGTAATTTTGGTGTTGATCAAAACTTTCATCTATTAGACTCCCATTTGCGCGATTATGGAATCGTCCTTACAAATTTGAAAGCGATTCCGATTCTATACTTTTGCTGTTATCTTCAAACTTAGAAAGGAAAATCACATGTTCCATTTACGGTTATTAAATCCACTTTGCGTTTTCAGCATTGCAATTCTTCTCATTCTTCCCATCTTTATTGTGAGTTGCGGAGACGAAGGAGATGATGAAGATATGGATGTTATAACTCCTATTGATACTACGCTTCCACCAGTTCAACAACCCCCAGACGATACCGAACCGCCTGATGTTGTTGAACCCCCGAAGGAAGAACCACCAATAGAAGAGCCAGGAATCGCGTTTCAGAATGACATATTTCCAATCTTCCAAGCGAACTGCATCTTCGCAGGGTGCCACGCTGCTAATCCACCATCAGGATTGCTCTTAACAACCTTTGATAATTTCAAGAAAGGCGGAAATAGCGGGCCCCCATTTGTTCCTAAAGACAGCGGAAAAAGCCTCATTGTCCAGCGCATCGATGGCGGCGGAATGCCCCTGGGTAGGGCACCTTTAACGAAAGCGGAGATTCAACT
>JADFGN010000664.1 GCA_022567695.1 Candidatus Poribacteria bacterium
TGATGACTTCGTCATCAGCGAAAACAAAGTTTTCGCACTCCAATTCTGTCTATACTTCGGCAAAATCCTTTAACAGAATGATAAACTCAAAACGAGAGATCAGTGTTCATGCGGGTTTGCGAGATTTGGGTGTCGGTTAAAAGCAATCTTGCAAACCCGCGCCATGACTGGATTTGCGAAATTCTTCCGAAGTACAGGTTCTGTTAGATTTCTAAAAATCATCGGGGATTTCCAGATAAAGTCAGAAACCAAGCTCATCCGCAAATTCAAGTAATTTGCCACGCATCTGGTTTGCGGCCTGTTCCAGCTTATCTTGATTGACTTTGGTTTTTTGAACTGCCTCATTCTGATTAGTTGTAAGACAAAACGGAAGGTTCTTCTTCAACTCAAACACAGATCTGTCGATATTCTCCTGCGCCGTGCCTTCAGGATAATACCATCGTTGTCCCCGGGTTTGTCGCAGATTGAAGTGACAGTGTCCCTGATCGCCGCCAAAGCAGTCGAAGCGAAAAACCTCGTCATTGTGTACATATAAAGAAGCCGCTGGCCCACGACCACCGGCGTCGTCTCTCCAATAAACCTCTAATACAACATTATCCTGTATTGGATATTCGACCAAATCTTTCTTTCTCTGGGAATTCATCTTTGATCTCCTACGATTATGGCTTGGACTTGACAATCCAAGCCGGGCAAAATGAAAATACTTACCTGTCAGGAAAATCTGCAAGCTTGCACTTTCGCTTGATTTTTCCCCCAATCCTACGGTACAGTGTAGCATCGTTGGGATAGAATGTCAATATGGAAATAAGGATTTGGAGGCTGTTGATGTGGCTATCAACCGATGAAGCGAGGCGACTTGCAGAAAGCTATCTGACATCTGCAGGTATGCCTCACGCTGACGCCGAAATCATCGCTGATATTTTGCTTGAGGCTGAACTTCGAGGACGAAAGACACACGGTTTCATCCGGCTACCGGGGATTAAGAATCGATATGCACAGGGAGAGCGTAACGACATCCGTCTCGAGCGTGAGGAGGGAAATCACCTTCTGATAGATGGCGGAAATCAACCCGGCTATCTCGTCGCTTATCGGGCGATGGAAATCGCAGTCGAACGTGCAAAAACGCACGGTTCAAGCATTGTCGGTGTTTACAATACGTCGCACTGTGGCATGGCAGGCTATTACGCGGACATGGCCAGAAAGGAAGACTTAATCGGGATACTTTTCGCAGATTGTCTGCCACGTATTACTGCATTTGGCGGCACGGAGTCTATCTTAGGCACGAACCCGCTGGCTGTCGGGATTCCGTCGAATTCCGTCCCGGTTCTGCTGGACATGTCTACTGCGTCGATAACAAACGGCGATCTACTTGTTGCCAAACGTGAAGGGCAAAGAATACCGGAGGGCTTGGCGTTCGATCCAAAAGGAAATCCAACGACAGATCCAGATCAAGCATCTAAAGGAAGCGTGCGCCCATTCGGTGGGTACAAAGGATTTGGGTTGGCATTGATCACTCAGATTCTCTCAGGCGCATTGGTCAACGCCGCAACGATTCCCCCGCCAGGGACCAACTACGGTCTGTTGATGCTCGTGATCGATCCATCAATTTTTGTGCCTCTTGATCAATTCAAACGAGAAGTAGACACGCTCGTAGCTCGCGTCAAATCGACTCAATGTGAAACAGGGGTAGAGGAAATCCTAATTCCCGGAGAACGGGCATATCGCGAACGGAAACGCAATCTTAAAAACGGAATCGATTTGGATGATGAGTTGATTAACCAATTAAAAACGGAACAATGACACCAGATGTAAAGATGCAAGATGCAAGCAAGGGGTAAATGAATCTGAATCCCGAATTCTGTCTTCTGTATCTTGTATTCCTGATCAAAAGGAGAATGCTATGGCACTGTTCAAGGCAGGTATTATCGGTTGTGGTGGCCGCGGACGAGGTCACGCTCAAGGATATAAAGCATCGTCCGATGTCGAGATTGTCGCCTGTGCAGACCCATTTGCAGATTCTCGCAACGCATTCGCTGAACGCTTCGAGGTTCCAAAGACCTATGAAGATTATAATGAAATGCTTGATAGTGAAGACCTCGACTTCGTAAGTGTCTGTACATGGATAGCTTTGCACACAGAAATGGTCACCGCCGCGGCGAATAGTGGAATCAAAGCGATTCACTGCGAGAAGCCGATGGCCCCCACATGGGGCGAGTCTAAGCAACTCTATCAGGCATGCGTCGATAACAACGTGATGATTTCGTGCTGCCATCAGCGGCGCTTTGGCGCACAATTCGTGAAAGCCAAGGAATTAGCGAATGATGGGACAATCGGCCAACTTTATCGGGTTGAAGGTGCGTGTCCCAACCTTTTCGATTGGGGAACACATTGGTTCGATATGTTCTTCTTTTACAACAACGATGAACCCGCGGAGTGGGTCATGGGACAGATTGACGTTTCGGAGGAACGGACAGTTTTCGGCGTTCCGGTGGAAACAAGCGGTATTTCGTGGATTCGTTGGAAGAACGGGTTAGAAGGTCTGCTTGCAACTGGTGGGGCGCGATTGCAAGGGGCGGCAAACCGTCTGATTGGCACCGAAGGTATTATTGAAGTCGGCGGGCGAGACAAGCCGCCAGTGCGTGTCCTGAAACACGGCGCACCGGCGTGGGAAGCACCAGATCTCACCGGCGTTGTTCCCGAGGGCAACGACACAACGCTTTCTGTTCTCGATCTGATCGATTGTGTGAAAACCGGACGTGAGCCTGAACTCAGCGGGAGGAAGGCACTTCAGTCAACAGAGCTGATCTTTGCAACATACGAGTCCAGTCGGCGTCGTGCGAAGATTGTTCTCCCCCTCGATGTCGATGATTCTGCACTGCTGACGATGCTGGAACAAGGAGAAATTGGGAGCGGTTGATGTCGATTTGATAACTCTAATCAGTCTCTCAACCAAACTGGTATTTTTGCGTCTAAGACAGGTCGAATGTTGAGGAATAATTTATCTCCAGACGTGCAAACACTCGGTGTTTTGCAACCATCGGGGTTTGCGAAAATAATCCACACCGGGCGTTTAAGTGAAGGTTAAGTTTGCCAATTAACCTTCCGAAAAGTCAGCATCAATGCAAACTTGTCGGAAAAATTGAAGACTGTTTCGCCGAACTTTAGCAAAAGAAATTTGTCATTTTAATCATCAAGCTGAGACATTCCGAAAAATTCGACTCCGAAACGATAACGGTAGCTTTAGCTAAAGCAATGAAATTTGTATTTATCGGGGCGGCGGAATCTTTTATCATCTAATTATTTGAAATTGCAGTGAGACTTGCGTTATTAGTCCTGTAGGGTCGCCATGTTTATTAGGGGGAAATACGTGTTAAAAAACAAACAAATTCTACTGAGCCAGAAATTTCTTAAAACCCTATCTATCCA
>JADFGN010000665.1 GCA_022567695.1 Candidatus Poribacteria bacterium
AATTCAGCACGGCACACTTAAAAGTCATCCAGAACGCCAAGGATTGGACTTCGTCAATAGACACATTTGGGTGATAGCGGATGCCGCCTTTCGTGGGGCCTCGCGTATCGTCATAGCGAACACGATAGCCGGGGAAAATTTTTAAATCCCCGTTATCCATACGGACTGGAATGGAAAACTTCAGAGAAGATTTGGGCAATTTCAACCGTTCCATGGCGTCCTGTGAAATATTCGCATGATTAAGGGCAGCAGTCAGTCGCTGACTGGCATCAGCAAACAATGATTCTGACATCGATTTTCCTCCTGTCACAGTGTAAAGAGGGCCTCTCTTATAGAGCCCTGCACAAATTTAAAGGGAACGTCTGTCCTTGCTGATGTTTCAAGGATCTCTTGTTTCTCGATAGGTTCTGAAACACTTCTCCTTATTCAGCCAATTCGCGCATTTCAAAAGTCAGAATTTGGATTTCTACACGACGCCTACCGTCTCGGATGGTTGTGTCTAACGAGCGATAGCCATTTGCTTTGGAAAGCCCAATAAAATCCTTTAACCGGTCCGAGATGTGATCCCACTTGTTGTGGAGAGCCCCGAGTACCCTATAACAATCGGCATCTGTTTGAACTAGAACGCGGATTCCAATCGGATCCAAAATCACCTCAAAAGGGGAACTTTTCTGATGGATCGTCCGATAGGTATTGTATATATGTTTCGCACGTGCGTGGACACAAACTTGAATGCCACACCGATATAGCTCTTGATCGATGATTTCAACCAGCCTGTGGGTGTATGCTTTGCTTTCGTGCAATTTATCGGGAGGTGTATTCGTCAAGTGATCTGAATCGGTCGCATCCACTTTCATACTTTTTCTCATCACGGCCTCCTACCCCGGTAGATCGGGATAACGTTTGGTTGACACTCTGCAACGCAAAAAAAACGTAAAGATTCAAGATCCCAGGGAGCTCTGAGTCCTGTATCCACGCTACGCGGGATGCGAGCACGTGTATCGTTGAATCCTTGTCGCGTTCGATACAACTTTTTGAATCGTGCCCGCTAAAGCGTAAATATTTCACGTTGAGGAGAAATGGCGTGAGCAGGAGAGGGCAAAAATGGAGGGGCAGGTTTTTTACCTGCCCCGACTTCTATCTACTTCTTCTTTCTACTGCAAGGATTGCTAAGGATTTTTTGCCTTTTTGCTTTTTGCCTTCTCACTGCAAGGGTTGCAAGGATCGCAAGGGTTCTTTGCCTTCTTGCCACAGGGGTTGCAGGGATCGCAAGGGTTTGCAACCATCATTGCGGAGGTTGTGCCAATTATATCAATACCGACCTTAATGTTCTCATCCAACTTGAGAATAATCATCTTGGGAACTTTGATGTTGTAATCAGGGAGTTTGATTGAAAACCCCCCTGCAATAGCCAGCAAATCGCCCTGCATTTTCGCTTTTGTGGCGTCACTCTCTTTGAAATAAGTAACTTTGAGATCTTTCAACACGATTTGCTTCTTAACCCCATGCAACTCTAAGGTTCCCTCGGCGTTCACCGTGATAGTCTTTTGATCCTTAAGTTCCTTTGAAGAAACTTTAGTCACTTTGTCCACTGTGAGAATTGCTGTGGGATACTTGTCCGTTTCCAGGAAATTCTTCTGCATGTGTTGATCACGCAGACCAATCCCGGTTTTCATGCTGGCAAGATCAAGTTCAAAGGTCGCCTTCATACCTTTGGTGATGTCTTTTGGGTTCACTTGAATCTTGCCGGTAATCTTGCTGGTCGTTCCCACAATTTTTTCCAAAGGCGCCTTGGACTCAAACGTGAAAGTGTTTCTGTCGTCATTGACCATAAAGGTCTTTAACATGCCGCAAGGATTGCACGGGTTGCAGGGATTCTTCGCGGCGAGTGAAGCTGATGTCAAAATCAGCGAGGTGATGACCCCCAGAATAAGGGCGTAAAGGGTTTTACTTTTCATGATTCTTTTCCTTTCTTTGTTTAGGGTGTGAGGAATCGTGAATATAATCCAACGCGCTGAGTTCCTCTTCCCACCGCGTTTTCTTTTGTCCGTCCACTTGAGCGTGGACGGCTTGGCTCAGCGCAGCGAAAGCTAATTTTGGCTGGCTTGCCGCACGATAAACTTCGTAGAGCGCGTACAATGCCTCGGCTTCGTCTGGATTGGCGGCAACCAACCCTTCAAGGATTGGTACCCCCTCCTGGATGCGTCCGAGTTTGGTCAACGCTTGAGCCTTGTATAACCGGGCGTAATAGTCGTTCGGGGCCATCCGGAGCGCGATTTCAGCCAAATCGAGTGCCTTCTGGGGTTCACCCCGTTCGACATAGCAGAGGGCTAAGAACGCATGGGCATCGATCTTGGGGGTCCCGTGGGGATTCGAGTCCTCATCCTGTCGCCATACTTCGTCAGAGCGGAGAAAAGCGGGAATGGCTTGCTGATATTTCCCACTCTTGGTCAACGCCCAACCCAAATTGAAATACGATTGGTACATTCCCGGATCTGCCTTTATCGCTTTCCGATAATAACTCGCCTCTTTGATGGGATCTGTGGTATGCCTTGCAATCTCAAAGTAGCGATTCGTGTGCATATCCCCGTCACCGATGCCGCCAATCGCTTCGCCCAAATCGTTATACCGCGTGTTGCCATCGTCGAGATAGGTGCCCATAGTGAGATGGAGTTCGGCAATCTGGTTTTTGATTTTATCAATCCACTCTTCGCGTGTTTCGCGCATCAGAGCGGCCTGATAGGCTGCCATAGACTCGGTAAGGCGTTCGGTTCGCGTGTAAACCTCCGCTAAGTTCTCTAAGGCATACAGAGAGAACGGATTTTCGTCATCGGGGTCGAGATTAACTGCTTTTCGATAACTGTGAATAGCTCCTTGTGCGAGACCTTTATTCCAATATGCTTTGCCAAGCCAGTAAAAGAGTTCAATGTTGTCAGCCATTTCCCCACTGGCTCTTTTCAAGAAAGAGATCGCCGCGGAATTATTGTTATCGCTGTATGCCATCACCCCCAGTTGATAGTTTGCACCGGGGTGATCTGGATGGAGGTAAATTGTCAGAAGGAAACGACTCCGTGCGAGTTCGCGCTCTCCTCTGGCATCGTGTGCCATCCCTTTTTGAAAGTGAAGCTCATACAGCACCGAATGCGGGTCAGGGTTTTCTGTGGAATTTTCAGCAAAGCTCATCGAAAGCGTCGAGATGACCGCCATCGTAAAAATAGCGAGATGTTTTCTCATCATGGTGAACCGTCTGAAATTGTGTCCAGAGTCGTCTAAACGGTGACCCGGTTTGAGGTTAATGACTTTTTACAAAAACAATAAATCGGGGTGATTCTCGATGGGGAGTTCGCACCAGGTTAAGGAGATTGAGTTTCCCCCGTCTGGTGCGAACGTTTTTTCAGAGTATTGTTGGCTTACTTATCT
>JADFGN010000666.1 GCA_022567695.1 Candidatus Poribacteria bacterium
GATTATGTTCTTCTAATCATGTTTTACGCTCTGTTTAAAAACTACGTTTCATTTGCCTCTGTGTTCTGCGTTAATCGCTGCAATTCTTTCTCAAAGTCCTCCACGTCTTTGAAATCACGATAGACCGAGGCAAACCGGATGTACGCGACCTTATCCAAATCTTTGAGCGCATCGATGACCAACTCGCCGATGACACGACTTTCAATCTCTGATTTACGCATATCGATGAGTCGTTGTTCGATGTCTCCTATCAGTTGATCGATGGTCTCTTGGCTGATGGGTCGTTTTTCACAAGCCTTCATCAGATTGAGTTTCAACTTCTGGCGATTAAACGCTTCTCGGCGCTCATCCTTCTTGATGACAAACAGATCCAAAACCTCTGCTCGTTCATACGTCCTAAAACGCTTTTCACACCGGAGACATTCCCTGCGCCTGCGGGTAATGTTTCCGCCATCTGTCTCTCGCTTGTCAATGACTTTCGTGTATGGATTGCTACAGTATGGACAGTTCATAGGTATGACCTTCTTTCAATATATTGTGTGTATTTTTTTTTAACCCACAATATATTGGGGGAATGGGCAATATAATAAATGATTTGCAAGAATTTGTCAATAGTTTTTTTCACCCAAAAAATAGGGATGAACCATCCCGAAGCATTCCCATTAAACAAAGAACGTGCGGATTCGTCGAAGGTTCATCCAGTCACAGATACGCTTAATCGCTGTTTTCAAACCAACTATGAAAAAATCCAGACATGATCTGACTCAAGGAAACATTTTCAAAAATTTGTTGCATCTTGCTGTGCCGATTTTTCTCAGTAATCTCTTACAAGATGCCTTTAACATTGTTGACATGATCTTCGTTGGCCGACTGGGATCTGCTGCCCTCGCAGCCGTCGGATTGAGTGGAAATCTCCTTCGGTTAATTGGTGTCTTTGCGCTTGGAATTTCAACTGGCACTGCAATCATGGTTGCTCAATTTATCGGTGCAAAAAAAAGGGCTGAAGGGGAAGATATTGCGATGCAAGCCCTCATTCTGTGTGTTGTATTTGCGATTGGAATTAGCTGTGTCGGCTATCTGCTTGCTGAAAGGGGATTGCGGTTGATGCGCACGGACGATGAGGAAGTTATACGTTTAGGAGTTGCCTACATGCAGGTCACACTCCTTGGAATGGTCACAATGTTCCTGTCGATGACACTCAATTCCATTTTTCGAGGCGCAGGCGACGCCGTGACCCCGATGATTGTCCTAATTTTTGCTACCGTTTTGAACATCATCCTCGATCCCTTACTGATATTTGGTTGGTGGAAGTTCCCGCGCCTAGGGGTTGTGGGGTCGGCGTACGCAACCGTCATTGGAAGGGGAGTTGCAGCGGTAATCATGTTTTACCTCTGTTTCAGCGGTCGGGGACCGATTTCGTTGAAGTACGTTAAACGCCGAATCAATTTATCAGCGATGGGTCAGATTCTGAGGATTGGTGTGTTCAGTTCGATGCAAGGGTTTTGGAGACACCTCTCCCGTCTAGGTTTTATGTGGTTCATCGGACCCTATGGAAAGAGCGCCATCGCTGCCTACACTGTCTGTATGCGACTTCGCGTTATTGTGATGACCCCCGGTTTTGGGATAGCAAACGCTGTTTCACCAATGGTCGGACAGAACCTTGGCGCGAATCAGATCGATCGGGCAGAAAAATCGGCGCAAATTGGCAACTGGGTGGCGATTGTTATGATGAGTCTCATCGGCATTTTATTTTTTCTGTTCCCTCAGATTTTCCTTGGGATATTCACCAATGACATGGAAGTGATTGGAATCGGGAGCCTCTTTCTGCGTTACCTCTCACCCACCTTCGGGTTTATTGCAATCTCTCTCGTACTCGGTCGCGCTCTGAACGGGGCCGGGGATACCTTTTCGCCGATGGCAATTACGCTAATTTGTCAAGTCGGTGTTGGACTTATTCTGGTTATCACAATTTCATATTTGATTGGGTTGCCCGGTGTCTGGATTGGGATTGCGCTGTCAAACGTCCTTCAGGGGACGATGATGTGGTTCTGGTACAGGCGGGGTGCGTGGAAAGCGAAAAAACTGGTGGGTGAGGAATGAGACATGATATACACACGTACCGATACGTTATCTGGATTGGCATTCTCTGTCGGGGTGAGGCTCAATCTAGAAATTTCATCTTCGACCACACTCAATCTGGAGCAATTTCAAGCGACGCAGACGTCCGAGGTCAATATCCTCAGCTTCTCGTATGGCGAAGTCGGTGAAAAGACGGCAGGCTTAATTGAACTTTCTGACGGCGTGCTGTTTGCGGTACGGATTCCGCTCCGAGTTTTGTGGATATGATTCGAGTGCCCGTTTGCCCGCCTTTGTCGGTTCTGATTTGGTCGCTGGTGGCACGGCAGCCGGTCAACACGATTGTCGTGTCGTAATCTGATCACCAAAAGCCCCGATTGCAAGGAAAAATTGATGACAATACTTGAATTGGCTCTCGCTGCTTATAACGTTTACAATGCAATCGGCACCACCGGCTCTGTTCTGGGTGGAATTGATTTAGCACTTAAACAATTCTGCAAGCGAACGGCTGATGACCTTTTCAAAGAGTCTTTTGTTGAGGCGGTAAAGCAAAGCGCACCCAAATTAGCTTATCTCACTGAGACTCGCGACGCCGAAACAGTTGACGTATCCAAGAAAACTCTCGCTGAAGTGCTCGCTTCGCTCAAGAGTCTTAACATATCCACCTTAGAGTCGCTAGAGGAACGGGACAAACTCAGAAAAATCACTTCTCTTTTCCAAAAATGTATAATTCTACCCGGTAATCAACTGCCGGATAAAGAACTTGAGCAGAAGCTGCTACCCGTCATTGAACAAACCGTTGTCAATTTCTATAGTCGGCTACCACTGAAGCAGGAGGCGTTCAATCAGATCCTGCTTCAGTTTCTCCGAACCCGCTCCGCTGAATACAAAGATCAGACGAAGTTTCGTAACCTCGTGCCGGATCTATTGGACAAAATTCATAAGGCGCAACTTCAAGTCCAACGGCGTTATTCAGAGTTAATTGAACGAACCCAAGCTATTAAGGACGATACAGACGAAATCAAGAGAACGACTCAAGCAAACCTTGACGTGAGCTTGGAATTGAGGTCGCAACTCACTGATATTTCAAATAAGCTCCCCAGTGTAAGTACATCCGACGTGACGGCGGCGAAGCACCAATCTGACACCAGCAAGAGACAAGAATTATTAGAGTGGCTAAAACAGCAAACCAACACCTGGCAAGAAAATTTAACGACGATGAAAATTAATCGCGAGAAACTACTCAACGACTTGCGGGACTTTGCCTCACGAGGAAACGGTGTCATTATCGGCAGTCCGGGCGTTGGGAAAACATACTTGCTGAAAGAACTTC
>JADFGN010000121.1 GCA_022567695.1 Candidatus Poribacteria bacterium
CTCCCCCGGCCCCTCCTTCGTAAGGAGGGGAGAGCGTGGGGCCGCATGGGTTCTCCCCCTTACGAAAGGCTCTCCCCCTTGAGAAGGGGGATCGTCGAGCCCGGAGACGATAGATAAATAGAGGGGATCGTCGAGCCCGGAGACGATAGATAAATTAAGTCTTTTTCTCCAAAGTGTCCGCCCCTGAACCCTCGTAGGGAAGGGGCCGGGGGTTAGGTCTCAATTCCTGACAATTAAATGCCCCTAAGATTCAAATCCCGAAATAAATCGCACCATTTGCGCTTGACAGGAAACCACCTTCATGCTATTTTATCATCCTGTAAAATAGCAACCCCAAACAGGAGGTCATTGATCATGGCATTTCCGTCACACGGAATCACCCATCGTCCAACGGTGACTGGTACGCGAGGCATGGTCGCAAGTGCGCATCCACTCGCGAGTCTAGCGGGTGCCCGAATACTGCTTCAGGGAGGCAACGCTTTCGATGCGATAGTCGCCGTTGCTTCAACCCTCAACGTTGTCGAGCCGTATATGTCTGGCATTGCGGGTAACGGCTACATGTTGACCTACAACGCGAAGGAAAAGGCAATCCGTGTACTCGATTACATGGGCACGAGTCCTTATCAGGCAACCCTTGATGTTTACTCAACACCTGAGACGAAGGAGATTGGCATCCGCTCAGGGATGGTTCCCGGTGCCTGTGGTGGCTGGTTGGCGTTGCTAGAGCAGTACGGCAGCATGAATCGAGCGGACGTTTTTGCCCCTGCAATCGAACTCGCCGAAAATGGCTACGCCGTTACGGTCAAGAATGCCTATTTCATGGAGGGTGCCGGTCCCCGTTTTTCACCAACAGCCGCGAAGGTAATCATGGCGCGTGGGCGGACGCCGCGGCCGGGTGAAATTTTGGTGCAAAAAGATCTGGCTGGGACATTCCGAAAGGTTGTTGAGGGCGGAACAGAGATTTTCTATCACGGTGAAATTGCACAGGAGATTGCTCAATTCTGCCGGGAGAATCAGGGCTTGATTACGGAAAAGGACTTGGCGGACTTTCGTGTGGAATGGCTCGACCCCATCTCCGTCCCCTACAAGGAATATGAGATCTACTGCCCACCGCCGCCGTGTGCTGGATTTCAATATCTTGAGACACTGAATATTTTGGAAGGTGATTCTCTCGGTGAACTTGGACATAACTCTGCTGAATATCTGCATTTGCTGATTGAAGCGGTTAAACTTGCGAGTGCAGACCGTGCGGAGTACACCTGCGCATCGAATCCACCGATCTCCGGCTTACTCTCCAAAAGTTACGCCGCCTCTCAACGACAGCGCATTGGGGACCACGCGGCAATAAGTGGCGGTGAGCGTTACACGAAGGACAAGTTGCCCGGTGAAGTGCTCGCGGGTAATCCGGGTGAGTGGATAAACGAGTGTACAACCCACTTCGATGTGGTTGATAGTGAAGGTAACGCTGTTGCGGTCACCCAAAGTCTCGGCTCGGGCTTTGGCTCAGGTGTCATCCTTGGCGAAACCGGGATGTTTCTCAATAACTTCATCAACTGGTTCGATCTCCTGCCCGAAAGCCCGAATGTCATCGCACCGAATAAAAAGATTGAAATGTGCATAGCTCCATGCCAGATTTGGAGAGACGGGGTGCTATTTGCGCTGATTGGGACACCGGGAAGTCATGGTATTTTACATACAACAGCACAGATGATTCTAAATCTGATCGAACACGGCATGAATATCCAAGCTGCAATCGAAGCTCCACGCATTCGGCTCTCACAACCCGGGACTCACGTTGGTCTGGAAGGACGCATCCCTGTTGACGTTAGGGAAGCACTTGCCGCGCGAGGACACAACATAGACGTACTCCCCGATTGGACCCCCGCCGTCGGAGGTGGGCAAGGCATTGCAGTTAATTCGGATGAAGGCTCATTCATGGGCGGAGCCGATCCACGCCGTGATGGATACGCGATCGGAATCTGAAGTAGATCGACGTACAATTACCGAAGAGCATCCAAAAATGAATGCAATCAGACCTAACCCCCAGCCCCTTCCCTGCGAGGGAAGGGGGAGTATCTCCCCTCTCCTTGCAGGAGAGGGGCCGGGGGAGAGGTTTTAGGATCGGCTAAGTGAAAAAGTCGTATCACAGTTATCTATTTTATTGTTGATGGTTCCTACGAGTCATTTTCAAGTATTACGCAGCCGTTCTCCGTAAAAATCTGATGAAGTGGGACATCCCACACTTCTGGAAATGTATCCTCGATAATCTGTGCTTCATAAGCCAATCCGATCCATTTTGCTTGCGGACACTTCGGGAGAAATCGATCATAGAATCCGCCGCCATACCCAATTCGATATCCCTTCGGATCAAAAGCGGCACCGGGAACTAGAATCAGATCAATCTGATCGAGGGGAAATGCGGGGCATATCTTTGGATTTGGCTCGCGCATCCCGTAACGATGGCGAACCAGTTCTGTTCTCGGAT
Organism: Candidatus Poribacteria bacterium; assembly: GCA_022567695.1. Lineage (GTDB taxonomy): Bacteria > Poribacteria > WGA-4E > WGA-4E > PCPOR2b > JADFGN01. The sequence goes on from JADFGN010000121.1 coordinate 2,486, forward strand.
TTGTGACGCTGTGCGGGGTAAGGGTACGCTCTTTCATATCCGTCACCGGCGCAAGCACAATTCTGGCATGAGTCAATAAGTAATCGATCAACCTATCCGTTTCGACTTCACTCCGCATGCTAAGATACAGCATAATTGCATGAGCCGAATGTGTCTCAATCCAATCAATGACATGTTGGGTAATCTGCATGGTCCATTCAGATCGCACAGGGAGCGGGATATTATCGCGCCTTCGGATGGCTTTCGTACGAAGCCGTTTCCGCCTTTGTTTTCTGCTCATGCTAAGATTCCCATTTCACTTGAGTTTATCAACATGCCTAGAGCGGTGAATTCAACTCTCAAAGGGAATCATAGCAGAATTTCACCTTTTTTGTCAAGTTGATGTCGGCGAAAATTAAATGGCCTGCTCCAAGTGCTTTTTGATCTTGATAGCAGGTGGAATTTATGATACAATCACCAAACATTGAACATCGTAGCGCGGCATCAAGATATATCCGTTCAGCCGAATTTCCACTTTCCATCTTTTTCTCTGAAGAAATCTATGAGGAACATCCACCAAATTTAAGATTGGTGAATGTAAGAGTCGGCTACTTGTCAATTTCCTTTCCTAGAAGTGACCACAAAGCCCATTATGATTCCCGATGAAATCTACGTTCACAAGACTATTGAAGGCAATGTTGATTCATTCAATGAACTCGTTTCTCGCCACCACGCGAGGATTTATGGGCTAGCTTATCGCATGCTTGGTAACGTGGAAGATGCAGCGGATGCGACGCAAGAAGCATTTCTGGAAGCCTACAAATCAATTCAGACATTCAGATTTCAGTCGAAGTTTTCAACATGGTTATACCGTATTGGTATTAACATCTGCCAACAGTACATTCGCAAATCTGACTCCCGTCAGCGGATTTTAAGTGCGTATACAGAAAACCTCGAAGAAAGGGAAATGCAGTACGATACCAACTACCCAGATCGAATGATCTTAAAGGCTGAACAGGATGGAATCGTACAGGAAGCAATCAATCAGTTGCCCCCGAAGCAGCGAATGGTAATCACGTTATTTTATGTACAGCACCTAAAATATCGTGAAATTGCCGAACTGTTAAGCTGCTCGGAAGGCACAGTCGCCTCACGTTTGAACACGGCAATAAGAAACCTCAAGTCGAAACTGAAAAAACTCCAAAAACGGTGATAGAAAACGAGGGAAGGTTTATGGATTTCAATTGCAAGCAGGTACTGGAAAACCTGAACCCGCATCATTTAAGTTTGGGATTGCCCCAACAAGAGAGGGACAAATTCAAGCCGCACCTTCTTGGGTGTTCAAACTGTCGAACAGAATATGAAGAAATGTTGCACGCGATAGCTGTTCTCGAAAGCCTCCCTGAACCTGTGCCACCTCCAGATCTTGCCAAACGCATTCAGGGACGGATTGCCCAAGAACGTCGGCATAATCGATTGGCTTTCATCGCAAACCCAATTGCCAGTCTCCTCAATGCTTTAAGACTGGGTCCGCATCCAACATTTGTAAATTATACTGCAGTGATTTTCTACCTGATGTTGACAATCTTCTTAGTCAAAGTCACGTTTTTTGGACCGACGGATGAACCGCATGTTACTCGGTCAGTAAAGTTAACAGGAGAACGCATCCGTTCTGTTGCGGCACCGTGGGGTTCGGTTAAGTATTCAGTGCTTCAGAGCGACAGAATAGAAGGAGAAAAGCCGAGTAAGATTCCAATTAAAATGGAATAGCGAAAAGGATGCGGCATGGAATTTTAGGACGACGTCGTATTGCTGTTCCTCTCCACCAACCGCTAGTAAAGGCGGATTGAAGCTTTCGTTTAAATGACCCTGCAAACTTTGTGGATAACACTTGACAAAAAGGCGAATATGGCTTAGAATGGATTTATAGCGAAGAGCAACGGGTTCTTCAAATCACCGTTGAATTTGATAAACATTCACCATAAGGAAAGGAAAACTAATGGCTGTTAGCATTAGCGAAAGAGATGGTGTCCTTATTGTCAAGCCGAAAGGGCGACTCATTGGTCCCGCCGGTGGCGAACTCAGACACGCACTCAATGAACAACTTGAGCAGATTTCGGGAACACCTAAAGTTCTGTTCGATCTTGGCGCTGTCACGAGGATGGACAGTTCCGCACTTGGCACTTTAGTCGCTACACAAGTGACTATCGCACGCAAGGGCGGACGGTCTGCTATCGTCAATATTTCGTCAGGCGTTCGGAATCTCCTCATTATGGGACGATTAATGAGTGTCTTTGAACATTACGAAAATGAGGACGAAGCAATTGCTGGATTGACATCATAAGAGAGTCTACTCACGAAAATCACGTAGTGGGATTCTGTGTCGTACCTGTTTATTGCCTTACCAGGTATAAAGTGAGTTCTCCAACCCTTGTGTTGTAAGCGAAAGTTCGCCCCTCAAAATTCTAACAGGCTGGAAGATTGAAGCTGTTCTTCCAGCCTTTCCCGCCCCTTGTTTCTTCTCAGCCAATAAAATTCACGTATCACGCCATACGCATTCCACCATTGACATCGATGGTTACCCCTGTCAAGTACCGCCCTTCCTCAGATGCAAGGAATAGGGCAACGTTTGCAGCTTCTTCCGGTTCAGCTTTTCGCCCTAGCGGAATCTTATCTGTCATGTCGGGATGGTGCTTTGTCATATCTGTATTGATGACTCCGGGTGCAATCGAATTGACGGTCACGCCGTATTTCCCAAGTGCATTCGCTAGTGACTTTGTGAGACACATCACCCCAGCTTTGGAGGCGGAATACGGCGCCGAAGCCACCAGCCCGCCGACCTGTCCTGCCAGCGATCCGAAGTTGATAATTCGCCCAAACTTCTGTTTCTTCATCGTCTCCATAACTGCCTGTGAGCAGAGAAATGGGCCCCTGAGATTGACCGCCATCATCCGATCCCATTCTTCTACGGTGCAATCCTCGATTCGAGTATAACTGAAAATCCCCGCATTATTGACAAGGATATCGATCCGTCCGAACATTTCAAGCGTTTGATTCACCATCGATTGAACAGACTCACCGTTGGAAACATCGGTCGGAATTGCCAAGCTCCGTCTACCGAGTGCCTTGACCTCTTCAGCAACGGCTTCGGCTGTTTTCGGATTGTGCTCTGCAATGACAATATGTGCCCCTTCCCTTGCAAAGACTAGGCACATCGCTCTGCCGATTCCACCTCCGCCACCTGTTACGATTGCAATTCGATCTTTTAGTCTCATTGTACCTCCTCATTTTAACTTCCCGTTTTTGTGTTGAGAATCCCATAGGCTTGTGATAGAATACAACCTAATTATCGCAAAAAGCGAGAGGCAAGTCAACGTCAAAATCGGGCAATTTAGTACGCATTTGGAGGGTTTTCCTATGGCACCCAAAAGGATTCGGATTACGGCTCACCCTGTCACGATGGAAGCTGAACTTAATGATTCACAAACCGCGCAACTAATCTGGGAGGCACTACCAATCGAGGCACGCGGCAATACGTGGGGTGACGAGATTTATTTTTCTATTCCTGTGGCGGCAGACCTTGAGAATTCACAGGGAGTGGTGGAGCTCGGCGATCTTGCCTATTGGCCCCCGGGAACGGCATTTTGCATTTTCTTTGGCCCAACACCGATGAGTCAGGGTAACGAGATTCGTCCTGCAAGTCCTGTGAATGTGATTGGTAAACTCCGCGGCGATCCAAAGGCGTTTAAACAGGTCAAAAGTGGAACAGCCGTTAAAATTGAACACGTAACCGTTCAGGTGGGAGGGTGAGGCTCCTGCCGAACTAAAGCTCCGCAGGAGCTCCGCCCTCCCAGCACACAACAGAGAATTCGCTTCATAAATGTTTCCAAACATTAGCTGAACGGTTACAGGGCAAGGAGGTAAAATATGCCGCTGACGGAAGAAGAAAAGCAAGCATTAAGAAAAAAATATAGGGAACAGCGCCAAGCTATATGGACGGGAAAACCCTCATCCCGTCTCCCAAGTCAGGATGCCTCCGAAGTTGAAGAAATCGAAGTTTCGAGCGATGAGGATGCGCCTGATGTTTCAGCCGAAACTGCCCTCCCGCGTCGTGGCGATCCGGATGACATGACGTCGAGTTCGTCCGCGCAAACTGATGTCGAACAGAGCGAGGCATCCAACTCGATCGAGGTTGAACGCAGTGAGAGCCAGAAGATTAAGACCGATAGTCCCCAGGTCAGGGATAGGGTTCAGGTGCAAAGCGAAGACACGTGGCAAGAACAACCTTCAACCCATTCACGCCAAGGAGAACAACGAGGGGAAACAAGCCAGAACGAAGAATCGCTTTGGAATTCCTCTGATGAGGAAAAAGGATTAATCATGCTAACATGGAAACTTGCACTAGGCGTTGTTGGGACAATCACCGTCCTGGTTGGAATAGGTATTTTGCTCGGATATTGGTTTGCAAGTTAACTAAATTTCAGTATTAAAGTCGATGTGGAGTGCAAAATGTATAATTTGTTTGTGAAAATTAGTTAACTAATTTTCAGGATTAAAGTTGTCATTCTGAGGCCTTGCGAAGAATCTAGAAGCAGAGACTCTTCGCTCCACTCAGGCCTGATCGCACAATAGGATGATAATTGAAAAACTCGTATTAATCATCAAGGATGATTCATCCAGCCAACTATCACCTATGCTCTGGAAAAGCAATCCGACGTCCTTGCTTTGCGGATTGATAGGCGTTGAGTACCATCTCGACCGAAACTCGCCCGTCCCACGCTGTTATCTCCGGTTCGGTATCGTTCTTCAAACAATCAATAAACGGACGTGGAACTGCCGAAATCCGCTCCCCATGACTTTGGGGAATTGGAATGCCAAGGTCTTGCCAAGCCGGTTGGTCTCGTGTGTACAGTTTGACTGCGATCGCGTTTTCCGGGCGTGGAATATTACACGAGGGCCCATCCCCGTAGTTTTGAATCACAACCCCTTGATCGCCGTAAATCTCAGTTGTATTTTCACCCGCCAATGTAACAGACGTATTCAACAGGATTGCCATCGCACCACTTGAAAAACGATAAACCGCAAGTCCCGTATCGTCGGGCGCAACATCCGTCAGAATGTTATCGATCTCAGCGATCACGCTGGTGGGACGACCGAGCATCCAGTGGATGAAATCCGTCGCGTGGGAGGCATCGTCCATGAACATCCCCATGTTCTTTTCCGGCTCGATATGCCACCGACTTGGGCCATTCACAAAATTCTCATTGAATAGGACGGGAATGCAATGCCGACGTCGCAGTACGCCAATCTTTCCCAACGTTCCATTGTCGATGAGTTCCTTCATCTTGATATTCGCCGGGTCGTGGCGCATCTGAAATCCCATCATAAACTTAATCCCTGCTTTCTCGGCGGCTTCTGTCATACGGTCACAGTCTTCCAATGTTAACGCCATTGGTTTCTGACACAGAATATCCTTTCCCGCCTCAGCAGCAGCGATAACCATCTCGGCGTGGCGATTGGTTTCGCAGGTGACAATCACCCCTTGAATATCGGGATGATTGATGACATCTTCCAGATGCGGGGAGTAGCTCATGTCAAACTGATTGGCGGCACTCTTCCCGCGCTCCTCATCATCATCCCAACATCCGACCAATTTTACATCATCAAAAGTCAACATGCGGTGGCAGTATGAGTTAGCATGTCCGTGTGCAAAACTGATGATTCCAATTCCAATTTTTGACTTCATCGATTCCCCCTTGAATCAACTCGCGTTTTGGTACGGAAGTCCGTAGATTAACTACGAAATCCCGTAATGTGGGGATTATAGCCGGATAGATGTCCTAAGTCAAGTCAGAAATAAATTCGTGCAAATACTGCTACCTCAAGGACTCCGCGCCGCTGTGCGGATGAATATGACGATTGGCATAGAAGTTGCCTTAAAGGGTCTACCGCATCAATCCTACAGCGGTAAGAGAATCAACTCAAGTCCACAGGAGAAGAATGATGACTCATATTCAGCAAACCAAGGACCAACTAAGCACAGGAAACAATCTCTTTAACACTGTTGCACAGTCATTCGGCGCATTAGAGTCCCTATGGCAGAGCGGTACATTGTCCAAACCGAAGTTGTCGGCGAAGTTAAAAAACGCAGTTGCTTTGCGGGTCGCCCAACTCAATGGCTACCAGAATTGTGTGCAAACAACCGCTACGTCTGAAGGTGCGGGGGCTACGTGCTCTTTATCGAGCGATCCGAAGGAACAAGCCATTCTTGATTTGGTTACGAAGCTTATTACTAACCGTGGATATCATGCAGAATCTGAAGTTGAGGCAGCACGCCAATTGGGCGTGGGCGATCTGGAGATTATTCGGGTTGTAAAAATGGTCTCTCCAGCGTCTTACATATAAGGAGGTAAGAAAATGAGATTCCAAAAGTTCTGGGGCATTCTTGCTCTCATTATAACAGTCGGCATTTTGGCAGGGTGTAGCGCGAAACCGTACGCTGAGATTTATATGGAACCTGTCGCTGATGACGCGGACACAGAAGTGAATGCAAAAACTGGTTCGATAACGGTAGAACAGCAAAAGGTTCGTATAACCCTTAAACCTCTCGACGAAGTAGAGCTGTATAATCTAACGAAAGACTCGGATGTTAATCCTTACATTGATGTGAGTACATGGGGAAATGTTAAGCCTTTGTACACCGTCTTCGAGATTCACATTGAGAACCTTAATAATCAGCGTGTGGAGTTTGACCAAGCAGTGGTCTTAGTCGATGAGGATGGGGTACAATATAATTCTTTGTCTTACGAAGATTTCAAAGACCTCTATACCCATGCTTCATTGCTTACAGCCCCAACTCACAACGTGAACAGTCAGAACATCCCTTATCCGCGGGATGAAGGTGACATTCAGTACGCCTCACTGTCTTACGGGGATTCTGGAGGTCTCTATACCGATGCCGGTTTGCAAAAAGGGACGGTTCAAAACGTCGGCTACCACTATGGTGGATATGGTCATCATGGCTACGGTGGATATGGTTATCATGGCTACCGGTATGGTTATCGTAGCTATGGGCACGGTTACCCTTACAGCTATGGTTATCGTGGCTATGGTTATCGTGGCTATGGGTACGGTTACCCCTACAGCTATGGTTATCGAAGTTACGGGAGCTACGGTTATTCTCATGCATACGATATAAAACGAGCGCTTCTGTTTGCTCGCAAAACTGTGTTTGATGGAGCCAAACTCGTTACAGGAGCGAAACATACTGGGCTTCTGGTGTTTGACAGAATACAGCCAGACGTTAAACATCTGAAGGTTATCATCCCCGACGTTCGCATTATTGAAAAAGCCGAACAGGTGTCGAAAGCCGATTTCACTTTTAATTTTCAGCAAGTGATCGTGACTCAAGAATAATACCTATTTTTGTTTACGCTCAATCTGGATGGCAAGATGCAAAAGGACACCAATGATATCAGTGAGTCCTGTATCTTGCGTCTGTGACTCGTTTTGACGCGCTACGTCTTTAACTTGGCAGGGAGGCATAAAAATGAACTTTGAATGTGCTAAATCCCAGAAACAGTTTGATGATGTTTGCACCATCAACGGTGCGCCAGCAATTAAAAATCAGTCGTTGACCAAGATTATTATTGAACAGATCAAGAACATTGCAAAGCGGTGGAGTGCTTTGAGTCTAAAGCGAGCGGAGTCAAAAGGTAGCGGAACTTATCGAATTGCTTCCGCCTATTATCTCAACCAAATTCCATAATCAACCTTGCTCATCCCCGTTTGTAAGACTTACCATCCGGAAGTGATAACGAGTGCTAGAGTACCTCGTACCCGTTTGTATCTTGCATCGATAGATAGGTTTAATGTACAATTTCGATACTGATCCTATTGTCTTATCGAACGATAGCGAGGTGACAAACATGATCATCGGAATTCCAAAGGAAATTAAAACATCGGAATATCGCGTATCAATGCTCCCCGTTGGCGTTGAACAGCTTGTTCAAGCAGGCCATACTGTCTTCGTTGAAGTTGATGCAGGTGTTGGAAGTGGTATTCCGAATGAAGATTACCTCGCGGCAGGTGCTGAGTTACTGGAAACGAGTCACGAAGTTTTCGATGCCGCACATCTCATCGTCAAAGTCAAAGAGCCTATCCCAGAAGAATACGACCATTTACACAAAGGACAGGTGTTGTTTACCTACTTCCACTTTGCCGCAAACGCGGATTTAACTCACGCTATGCTCAATCGAAACGTGGTCTGCGTCGCGTATGAAACGATACAGACCGCAGATGGTGAACTTCCGCTGCTCACACCGATGAGCGAAGTTGCAGGAAAGATGGCGATTCAGGAAGGGGCGAAGTACCTTGAGAAACCAATGATGGGTCGAGGAATCCTACTCGGTGGTGTCCCCGGCGTTGCACCGGCAAAGGTGTTGATCGTCGGCGGTGGGGTCGTTGGGACAAATGCCGCTAAAGTCGCTGCCGGACTCGGTGCAGAGGTCACAATTCTGGATGTGAATTTAAGCCGCCTACGCTACCTTGATGACATTATGCCGCCCAACGTCGTTACGTTGATGTCTGACCCACACACGATTCGTGAAAAGGTCATGGAGGCAGATCTGCTGATTGGGGCGGTCTTAATTCCGGGTGGGCGTGCGCCCCATCTTATCACCGATGAGATGGTTAGCACAATGAAACCCGGCGCAGTAATTGTTGATGTGGCTGTCGATCAAGGGGGGTGCGTCGAAACAACACACCCGACCACACACCAAACGCCGACATTTATCAAACATGGCGTCGTCCATTACTGCGTAACGAATATGCCCGGCGCTGTCGGACGGACTTCGACGTATGCCTTGGCAAATGTGACCCGTCCTTATGTTATTGCACTTGCTAATAACGGCTGGAAACATGCGATGCGGGAAGATTCCGCTTTAGCTAAAGGGCTGAATATTGCCGATGGCAAGATCTGTTTCCAAGCCGTTGCTGAAGCACTTGGGATGGCGTACTGCCCGACGAATAAGATTATTTCTGATTAACAAAAATCATGGTATATCGCGGCAGAAATGATGACCCCTCTAACTCCCCTTGCGAAGGGGAGGTGAGGAGGAGTCGAAACTTCCACCGTGCAATAGTTTATTAAAATATGAGTCATCCCGATTTTTCCACGGATTTATCAATCCGCAAGAGATTCCTTATCTATTTATATTGAATTCAGGACTGCAAATTGGTAAGATAATGGTTGCGTTCTTGGGAAGAGCAGGTTCTGTGTAAAAGACAGGAATCCTTTTAACTATGAAATGGAGGAAAAAACCATGACTCTCAGACGAATTCACTATGCTTTTTGGCTTATGGCGTTGCTTGGTGTTGTTGGGATGACTCAGGTATTTGCCGCTAAAAAAGGTGACAACCTCGTACAGAACAACGATTTTGAAGATCGCGGCGTTCTGCCGTGGACCCTTTGGGTTGAGGATGCTGGTGCTGGCGTCGCGGCAAATCTGCTAGTCGACAAAAAGGAGCAGATTAAAGGCAGCCAGAGCCTACTGATTGAGATTAAGAAAGGTGGGAAAAACAACAAACGTATTGAATTGCATCAACGACACTTTGTCCTCAAAAAAGGGCAAAAGCTTACCTATGCCATGTGGGCGAAAGCGGAAGATGTTCGTCCGGCAAAGATGATTGCCAATCATCGCCAAGCCCCATGGACCTCTTATGGAAGTAAAAACATTACCATCCAAAAGGAGTGGGAGGAGTTTTGGACAACTGTAGAGATGACCGCCGATGATAACCTCGTCGGTATCTATGTGGAATTAAGAGACAGTATCAAAGGCGATGTTTGGTTTGACAATTTCCGTCTATATGAAGGGGATTATGAACCAGATGAAGAGCTTGGCAAGAAGAATCTCGCAGTTGATGCGCAAGGGAAATTAGCTACCGCATGGGGGCAGTTGAAGAAGTAAATAGAATAGAATAAAATAGAACAGGGCGACAATTTGTCATCAAAAGATCTGATGCATCTAACAGCCATTCAAAAGATTCAAGCCATTTTTAAGCTTGATTTTTTGTTTGGCTTTTTTTTGTGTTTTTGTTCGCGCTATAGTGTTCCATTTTCCCGGCTGACCGGAACGGATTTACTAGGTTTGTCCACACCTTAGCCGGTTGTTTTTGGGTGGATTTGGAACAGTAGAGCATGTATAATGTTCTAAACGCATTTAATGCTACCGTTAATGCGTAGACTAATATCCAATTTTCCTTGCCTGAAATTCAATTCTGTGCTAAAATTTGAATCGTTTAGATTAAGGTGTTAATGTTAAGATGTTAATAAATATGATTTTTGACTTCCCTCATTTGGGGACTGTATATGCTTACAGATGTCTTGCCGCACTACAACATTCAGATTATGAGTAAGGTCTGCGGTGTTGACCCGCAAACCTTGCGCTACTGGATTCGCCGAGAGTTACTTACGCCACTTAAAAGGGAACGGAGCCGTCGCGGCGCTCCGATGCTATTTTCATTTATCGAATTGTTGAAGGCACGGGTTATCAGTCAGTTGCGCCATCAAAACCTACCTTTACAGCGTATCAAAAGCGCACTTTTGGCACTTGAGCGTTTCGATTTGACCAATAGTGACGTTTTTTTGGTTGTCGATGGTGATGATATTTGGGCGGAGACTGATAAGAAACAGATTATGTCATTGGTGAACAGTTGTGGGCAATTGCTATTGATCAACATCGCCCGACAAAGAGAAGACGTAGAAGCAGATCTCAAAATGATTTGGCCAGCAGATGACATGGGAGAAATCGAAAATGCCAACAATGGATGAAGTGCTCCTGCAAGCGGGGTTTGCTGAATCAAGCCACTTAATCACGCCTGATTCGCTTTCTGAGCCAGATGCCGTTGAACAAAGGTACCGTTATGAGGCGATCTTCAAGCACTCGGACGATGCTCCTGATGCCATTTATGAGATTGGCGGCATTCCGCAGATCTATTTCAAAGGGCTTAATGAACCTTCGTCCGAGCAGTTCGCCCAGATTCATCGCTTCGCGTGGAATCGTGGAGATGCGCCGCTGCTTTGGGTAATAACACCAAGTCATGTTCGTGTTTACAATGCCTATTCCCGCCCAACAGACGGTGACGATGAAAAGCACTTAATCGATCTGTTAGAAGACATCAATCAACACCTTGAGATTTATCATCGTGAATCGTTTGATACGGGACAATTCTGGCAGACTCCCAAGGCGGCAAAAGTCAGAGCGCAGGAACGTGTCGATCAAGGGCTTTTAAGTGACATTCAAGGTACGACGGACCAACTTCGCAAAAACGGAAGTCTGGCACTAAACGTTGCACACGCGCTGGTTGGTCGAACTATCTTCCTTGCCTATCTGCATGACCGGGGTCTCCTGCCAACTGAATTTGAGGAATTGACCGAAGTTTTCAAGGACGCCGATTACGCAATGAGGTCTTTTGCATGGCTCAAGGATACTTTTAACGGCGATCTCTTCCCAATCTCCGAAAGCGAGAGCGAGACCGTACGAGAAGAACACGTGAAGATCTTGCAGCAATTTCTATCAGGAACAGACATGCAATCCGGTCAGTTGCGTTTTTGGCCCTATAAATTTGATGTGATTCCGATTGAATTAATCAGCAGTATCTATGAGATGTTTGCTCATGACGAAGACCCCGATAAAGCCAAAGCTGCAAGCGTGCATTACACACCGCCGTTTTTAGTCAACATGATGCTGTCGGAGGCAATGAAAAACCTCGACTCGCAGGCAATTGTGTTAGATCCGGCGTGTGGTTCTGGCGTGTTTTTGGTTGAGGCATTCAAGCGGTTAGCATATCTGCGAAGCCATGAGAGAAGACAGGCAATTGAAGCAAATGAGCTGAAGGAAATTTTGACCTCTCAGATCTATGGCATCGAACTCAGCCGGGAAGCCGCAAAAATCACGGCTTTCAGTCTCTATCTGGCGTTGCTTGAGTTACAGCCTGATCTGAACGCTTCTCTCGATTTTCGACTTCCACATCTCCTGAACCGGACCATTTTCGTTGGGAATACATTCGATTCAAACGCACAGTTCAACAGCGTTTCGGCATTCAAGGAGAAACGATTCAACCTTGTGATTGGAAATCCTCCTTGGACTTCATGGAAGGACAAACAAGAACTTGGCATCGAATACTGCCGACTGAATAATCTGCCTCTTGCTCACCGAAAGCCTTATCAGGCATTTATCTGGCGCATCCGAGATTTTGTTTCGGATACCGCTGAAATCTGTCTGTTGGTTCATGCAAGTATGCTTTTCCTACAAGGGGGAACATCGAAAAGTTTTCGTCAAGCCTTTCTACGAGAATTTACACTGAGAGCGGTCATTAACTTAGCAGACTTCCGCAAGTTGAGGATTTTCAAAGAAGTTGCTGTAGCCGCTGCAATTCTCTTTTTCCGTACACAGCCCGCTGAAGGACACGAAAATATCACTTACTGCTGCCCGAAGTGGACATTGAATTTCAGGATAACAAGGCAGTTTATGTTGAATACGGATGATGTTGTATCCTTCCCGGTTTCGACACCGCAACAGTTTGAATCCATTTGGAAAACAGCATTTTGGGGAAAACCAAGGGATTATGCGCTCATTAGAAAGTTGGGTGAGTTTGACACCTTAGAGCGTTTCCTTAAAGAAGAAGGCTTCGATGAGAATAAACGTGGTCTCGGATATAAGAAGGGAACAAAAGGTTCAAAAGTGTTCTCTAGCGAACACTATGGTAAGCCATGGTTACGATCAAAGCAAATGCTTCATTCCTACCGATTGCCTTCGGATTTACCTGAGTTTTATCCCGAAGGGAGGTTCGACTCAACACGCAGGGACGAAATATACCAAGGGCCCTTGGTCATTATCTGTCGGACAATACGAACACACGTCTTCGCACAACGAAGGTCATTTTTGGTGGCAGGATTTTTTCCATCGGATTTGGTCTATGACGGCCAATACTACGGAATCGCCATTGCGCCAAAGCCGGATGCATACGGTCATTACCTGTCCGCAGTTTTGAACTCGAAGATTGCAGCCTATTTCCAACTCATGACGAGTTCCTCATGGGGCGTCGATCGTAATGTCGTTGAACCGAATGACCTTCTTCGCACACCGATTCCGCTACTGTCAGAGGTTCCCCCAAACCTCTTGAACCAGATATTGAAAAAATCCAGATGGCTCTACGAAAACATTGACAAAGCGACGGATGCAAAAATCGCCGAACACCAGTCGGCACTGGATGGATTGATTTACCAACTCTATGATCTGACACGGGATGAACAGGAATTGGTCGAAGATACGCTTTCGTTGACGGTGGACTTCTTCCAGAAAAGAGGCGAATCCGTCGCCCTATGTCCACCATCGACGGGGGAACTGAAGGAATCCGTGGAGGCATTAATTGGTGTATTGAATGCTTATCTCAAAATTATCGGCAAACAGTTCTCCGCAACGGTGTTTAACACGCCGAAATCCCCACTTCGAGTGGTTAAGCTCTCCTATGGAGAGGCAAACGCCTTAAGAGATGAAGTCCAAATCCGAAGCATTGATCGGCTTGATACCGTTCTCAACGAACTTGCGGACAATTTGCGAAGCGA
>JADFGN010000122.1 GCA_022567695.1 Candidatus Poribacteria bacterium
CTGGAGACTTGACCGGCCGACGTGTCGGTCTTGCGGGTTTCGGCAGTATTTGCCGCCGTCTGAGCGAATTGCTCCAACCATTCCGTTGCGACATCCGCACCTATGATCCGTTCGTATCGGCTGATACCCTCGCAAACTATGACGTGAGTCGTGCTGAATCGTTAGTGGAGATGGCAGCGTGGAGTGAACTGTTTGTCGTCGGAATTCCACCGACACCGAAAACGCTCGGTGTAATTAGTAAACAGGTTATCGATGCCATGCCGAATGGCGCGTTATTTGTGTTGGTCACACGCATGGCTGTTGTGGAACAGGAGGCGTTGTGGCGACGAACTTTTGCCGGTGAAATTCGAGCGGCAGTTGATGTTTTCGCGCCTGAACCCCCACCGTCCGACAGTCCAATTCGCTCGAATCAATATGTCATTCCCACACCGCATATTGCGGGAAACACTGTCTATTGCCATCAACGTTGTTTCACAACCGCATGCCAAGATGCGGTGGCTGCCCTAACAGGGGAACCGCTGAAGTATGAAGCGAGTGTTTGGGATTCGGCGATGTACAGTGGCAAAACCGAAGCATATGAAACAGTTTGATAGGATTCTCTCAACTGATAGGAGTGTTTGTTCAATGTTATCTATCTGTTATGACCCCTACGTCGGCACTTTGGGAAGATTTACACGCGCAGAGATCTTTGAGCTTGTTGCAAAAGCCGGTTATGAGGGGATAAATGTCCCCGTAAATCAAGCCTTTCTCGGTGAGCTTTCATCAAGTGAAATAGACGACGCCGCAAAACTCGCTGAAAAATACAACTTGGTCGTCCCAACCATCGGGTTTGGGAATCACATCGTAACCGACCCGCAACGCAAAGCAGAAGCGTTGAAACATTTTGAGATTGTGCTGAATGTCGCTAAACGGTTAAATGGTAAGATCATCGGCATTTGGCCTAACCTCCCGAAGAACACTTCACGCGAGATGGCACTTGATACCCTCGCCGATAATCTCTCTCGGATGCTCCCCGCGCTTGATGAACATCGCATGAACATTGCACTTGAGTTCGAGAAAGGCTGTCCGATTGACAACTATCGAGAGGGAATTGAATTCATAAGTCAGACCGATTTAAGGCTAACGCTCACCTGTGACACCTACCATCTCTTCAATGACAATGCCGCCCCCTACGATGCCGTGCTTGAGATGCGCGAGCAACTCGGTGATGTGCATGTTTCAGGAAGTCATCGCGGCGAGCCGGGCACTGATGCATTTGACTTCGAATCGTTTGCCCAAGGGCTAAAGGAGATTGGGTTCAACGGCCCGCTTGTCAGTCAATATCACTTAAAAGATGTTGATAGTATTGCTAGAAGCTATGCGTTCAGCAAAAAGCTCAGGGAGATGATTACCACGCATTGATAACTGTGGTTGCTTAACGGAGCACACCTCACGCAAATTCACAATCGACTTACTGTTTCCCAAATTGGGCTTCGTAAAGTTTAGTGTACACCCCACCTTGCGAAAGTAATTCGATATGTGTTCCCATCTCCACGATTTGATTATTTTCCAAGACGACAATTCGATCCGCGAACTTGATTGTCGCGAGACGATGAGCAATAATCAGCGTTGTGCGTCCCTGCAGAAGCGTCGTCAGACTTTGCTGGATGAGCCGCTCCGATTCTGTATCGACAGATGAAGTCGCTTCGTCGAGGATGAGAATGGGTGGATCTTTGAGGATGGCACGGGCAATCGAAATACGTTGCTTTTGTCCGCCCGAAAGCCGCAATCCTCGTTCTCCAACCCATGTATCAAATCCGTCCGGCAAACTCATGATGAAATTGTCGATGTTCGCTGCTTTTGCCGCTGCCTCGATTTCCGTCAGCGTAGCGTTCAGTTTTCCATAGGCAATGTTCTCTCCGATTGTCGTATTGAATAGAAACGTCTCTTGAGGCACAAGCCCGATCTGACTTCGTAGCGTATGGAGTTGCCAGTCGGACACCTTAATGCCATCAATGCAGACTTGCCCGTCAGTAACGTCGTAGAATCGTGGCACAAGCCCAACGAGTGTGGTTTTGCCGACACCACTCGGACCAACGAGCGCAATTGTTTCTCCGGCCCGAATCTTCAGATTGATACCCTCCAACACCTCTTCGTTTGTGTATTTGAAAGAGACATGCTCAAATACAATTTCCCCTCTGATTTTTCCCTGCCAAGGGGAGGCAATGTTTCGAATCTCAGGTTTGACAGCCAGAAGTTCCATCAGCCGTTCGCCAGCGGCAAGGGCTTTCTGCAACCGCTCGTTCTCATGGCTCACCATTTCAATCGGAATGAAAAGACGCCACAAATAGGCAAGAAAGATAAATAGTATGCCAATTGTCATGTTGCTATCGCCATTATAAATCTGCAAGGTGCCGTACCATAAAATCATCGTCCAACTTGCCCCAAATGCAAATTGAATAACTGGACTCACTCGTACCCATAGACGAATGCCGCGAATAATCGAATCTCGATAATCGCCACACAGTGTCGAAAACCGCCTCCCTTCGTAAGACTCGCGGGCAAACGCTTTAATCTCAAAGATGCCGGAGAGATTATCCTGCAAACGAGCGTTGATATCTGCTAGCTTAGCACGCACGTCATTGTAGATGAGTCGCAGCTTCACACCGAATCGGA
Organism: Candidatus Poribacteria bacterium; assembly: GCA_022567695.1. Lineage (GTDB taxonomy): Bacteria > Poribacteria > WGA-4E > WGA-4E > PCPOR2b > JADFGN01. The sequence goes on from JADFGN010000122.1 coordinate 2,656, forward strand.
AAATCAAGACCCCCAAGATTGGAATCGGGGGAAGTGCAATCAGCGCAAGTCGCCAGTTCATGAGGGATAGCACAATCGCAATTCCGATGAACGTCAGCACTTGCACGATAATCGAATTCGCACTATGGGCGAGCATATCTCGCATCGCGTCAATGTCGTTCACTGTTCGCGACATTAAATCGCCGGTGCTGTTATCTTTATGGTAGCGATATGAAAGCTTTTGCAAGTGCGTATAAGTCTGCGCGCGCATGTCGAAGATGACCTTTTCGGCAATTTCATGAGAAAGCCATTCCGAGAGCATCATCCCGATGCTTTTGACCAGATAAATACCGAGCAACATCACTACAATCCAGTGCAATTGACTGATGTCCCGTTGCACAATTACCTGATCAATCACAAGCCGTCCGCCAATCCATGTCGGGATGAGGTTGCCGACGGACACAATCAACATCGCCACTAGCGAGATTGCCATGCTTTTCCAGTAGGGTTTAATGTATCTGAATATGCAGAGATATATATTCATTGGGTATTGTCCTGTTAATAGAGAAATTTAGTTAATGACATCAGATTTTCTCATCGCCCCATATACACCCAAAGGCAAACAGTAAAGTAAAATTATTAAGTGCAAGCTGAATCCTGAAACGATGGCGACCTCTTCCGATGTACCGAAACGGGTTAACGCCCACGCGAAAGGGAGTTCAACCGTGCCAAAGTTTCCGATGCTTTGGATTGGCAGCAGATTAAAGACGTTGGTGAATGCGAGTCCAAAGAGCAACGGCAACACTGAAATCGCAACTCCCATTTCGCGGACGAGGTAGCATTGAAATCCGAAACGAAGACATAGGCTGACGATCGAATAGGTCCAGATCTTAAAGAGTCGTCGATCTAGTCGAATTTGGGTCAATTCACCTATAATTTCAAGGCATTTCTTCGCGCTCCATGAAACGAGTTGGATATTCCATTGGAAAAACGGATTTGCAATCCGCTCCGCGAAAGTGATGCAGAGGTTGGGAGCAAGGCAAGCCACCGTTATTAGACTGATGAGCGAAATGCCAATCAGGATCGGTATAAGAAAAAGTAGGACATATGACAATTGCCCTTCAAGGTGGGAACGCAGTAACCAACCTGTACCTATCATCAGCCCAATTAGAGACGTTAGATCGATGATACTCGCAAGCAGGAGTGACGCGACACTTCTGATACTGCCGACCTGTTGACGTTGCTTCATCAGGTAAATATATGACACATCTCCACTTCGCATCGGCAGGATATTCCCCCAAAATGTATGTAGTGCAAGAATCGGGAAGAGGTGCTTGACCGGGCGATTGAGTCTGAGTAACTCACGGAAACGCAACGCTTTTGTCCAGACAAACAGACAGTACAAAATAAATCCAATCACAAGAGCGGGGATGGGTAGAGATTCAAGCGTTTGGGGGATGCGCCGGATCTGAATCTGCGACAACATAAAATAGCTAATGATAACCGCGATTGCAGTCGGGAATAGAATTTTGGAGATTAAAAATCGTTTGGTCATTATTCTCGGAAAGGAGGTCATACCAATTCTCGATCAATCGGCATTCAAAGCGCCGGTTCGGATGATACCTCGAAGTCTTGCGACTTCGGCTACAAATCATGACCACCCTCAATTATATCATACCACCAGACAAATGCAACAGAAATAGGGTTGACAGAAAATCGCAGGCAGTGCTATCCTTTTAGAAAAAAGGATAACCAATGAATTCACATCAGAAAAAGACAGTCATTCTTGTTGTTTGTTGTGCATTGACCTTATCGACAGTTATATTTCCTACACAGGCTTCAGCAGACCGGACTCACGTCTTAACGATCGCGTTGCTCGTTTCCGGTATGGGCTTAAAATTTGGGAGCGTATTCGTAGAAAGCTCTGCCCAAGATTCGTATGACCAATATCTGAACACAGCAATTCAAGCTGATATTACGAAACATCGAGACGATTATACAAGCAAGCACGACGGTAGTGTACTTATGTCCCGAATCGGAATTGGATTTGTTGGGCTTGCAGCGATGATCTCAATCTTTGGTCAACTAGACCGAATCTCCAAATCCTCTCAGCCTCAATCGGCTTCCCTCCGCCTCATGCCCAATTACGATTTACTAACCCACGAATCCACACTCCTATTGCAACGTCGATTCTGAAGGACATCCTGACACGATTCAAGATAGCCAATTTCGCGAACTCGCCCGACATCTCTATTATGGAGGATAATACTGTGAATAGATTAAAATTTCTAGTGATAAGGCTTTCTGTATGCTTCACTGCCATAGTATTCTACAGTGCCTGCACGAATAATGAAAAAGATTTTGCCAATCCGCTCGATCCGTACAATCTACGTACAGCCGGATCGCCAATCGGCTTAACACTCGCGCCCGGCGATGGGAAGGTGACAGTTTCTTGGCAAAATATCGGCAACGAAGGGATTGCAAAATATCGGATTTATCGGCGCTTTACGGGTGATTTAAACCTTGCGTTTGAGCTTGTTGGGGAAGTTGAGGCACCGGCGACAACGTTCACCGATGAGCAGAATATCATCAATGACGCATTTGATGAAGCACAAGGTAAAAGGCTGTTCTACGAATATCGCATTTCGTATGTGGATGGAAATGGTGTAGAAACACCCGACCCGAAAGCACCACCAAGCGAGGACGAAGAACCACGTCGTATTTGGCCTATGGAGAGAACGACACCGAGTAATCCGCCTCCGATTCCCAACGTTGTCCTCGGCGATCCGACAGATCTGTCCGTTAAATTGTTGTGGGACGATTATGAACATCCTGACGACTTTGAACTTTTCCGTGTGTCCGCCGCTATTCCTGAAAATGGTAAACCGTTACGGTTCAAATTACTTAATACTGGCGTACGAACGGCAGAGCAAACATTTTATTTCGATGAAGGTATATTTAACGATCGAATTTCTGGTTTTAGTCAGGATGGAATTCGCAAAATCTACCGCATCGCTGCTGTGGACCGATTTGGCGTAGAAGCCGTTAAAACGATCGAAGCCGTTTCGCCGAATTTACCGCCTGCAGCTCCCAAAAACTTCTCAGCACGTTATCGCGCAAGATCTCTATTTAATAACAAATATGACGCAATCCTCAGTTGGAAGGCAACAAACAAGGAACCAGATCTTGCTGGCTACCAGATCTACGCCACGAACGAAGTCGGTGGGCCCCTTGTTCCCGGAGAAGATCTCGTTCCCCGAAAGAGAGTGGATGCGAGAGATAGCAGTGTGACGATTGTCGGCGAAAGCCCAATACGGGTTGGGCAGCAACTCGTCCTGCGTCAATACTTCATAACGGCATTTGATGACACGCCCAAACCGGATGGCACGCCCGATCAGAGTCCGCTGGTCGCGGCGCCGTTACCACAATAATTTCGATTCCAAAATGCACCTATTTCATTGAACTTTGAGGATAACTACATGCAACTCAGTCAGTCAAAACCGCGTCGAATTCTTCTGATTTTCTTGGCATCTTTCATTACATTTTCTATGATTTCTGTTTTTGGACAAGCAGCACCTTCACCTCAACTTGGCGTGATGCAAACTGCTGAAACGATAGGAAAAGGCGGATATACAACAGCCTTCGGATTGTTCCAGTTTGAGACAGGACGTATTGAACCTGACCAGAGACAAAGGGTTGTGATCGGTAATTTTGAGGAATCTCATCTGGTTGAATTTGAAGTCGATACCTTTCTCGTTCCGATTCGATTTACCTACGGCATCGGTGAGCGGCTCGATCTAATTTTGGGCGGGACCTTCTCGACTGGAGGTATCCGCAAAATCATCCCCGATTTTTATCGGCTCGGCGATCGGGATAAAGATGACCCACCGCTTGATCCAAGCCAAGATCGCCGCGTTTATGATCAGGCCCTTTTCGATGTAGTTGTGGGACTGAAGCATAACATCAAGCCCGATGAGGGTGATGGACTACCAAGTATATCGGTCGGCGGCGAGGTACAGATTGGGTTTACCGCCGACAACAGGCTTGGCTCTGTCCGTGAATTTATTGATGCCTCGCCCGACGATAGTTTCCCGTTCGTTGGCGTTAACACTTACTTTGTTGGCACTCAAAGGCTCGGAGAGATTATCCGACTTCACGCGGGCTTAGGCATCTATCTTTCGTCCAAGTCTCTGAAGGCAACGGATTCATTCATATCAAACTGGCAGCTTGGTGGTGAACTTGCATTTTCTGAGAATTTGTGGGTTGAAGCGGACTTCTCTCGGGAACTTCCTCTCAGTGGTGTGACAATCAGCAACTTGCTCAGCGTCGGTTTTCGCTATGAACTGACCGGTTCAGCCGCTTTCCACGTGGGCTATGTCAGTCAGCCGGGATTTCAATTCTATCTTACAGTTGGAGGCGAAAGGGAAGGCGGTGTTTTCCCAGAGAGCCCCGAAAAAGGCGAAGATCTGCTATTTTAGAAAGATGTGAAGGGAAAACGATGAGAGCTATTGTTCAGCGGGTGAAATCGGCCAGCGTGACGGTGGACGGAAAACGAATCTCTGAAATTGAGGCGGGATTGCTCATTTTTCTGGGTATTGCGCGGCAAGATACCTCTGCCGATATTGACTATCTCGCTAATAAAATCGCACATCTCCGAATCTTCGAGGACGATGAGGGACGGATGAACCGATCGTTGCTGGAAGTCGGTGGTGAAGCCCTCGTTGTCTCGCAGTTCACGCTCTACGGGGATTGCCGCAAGGGGAGGCGACCGAGTTTTGTCGCGGCGGCTCGTCCTGAGAAAGCGGAGTCAATCTATGAAAAGTTTATGGAAACCATTGCCCGGATGGGAGTGCCTGTCAAGGGCGGCGTATTTCAAGCGATGATGGATGTAGAACTAATCAACGATGGGCCTGTTACGATGTTGCTCGATAGCGGCAAGCTATTTTGATACATGCAGTGATTGCCGAAGAGGGCATATCCTTCGACTCAAAAGAGTTTGTTTCTGTTATAGTGCGTTGCGGCGCAAATAAGGATGAGATTAAATAACTCCTACATTTGAAATCTGAGGAACAGCGGTATAGTTCCACTGAGGTAGTAGATAGTCATCGAATACAATTGGCATGTGCTGTTTGAAAACATCAGTGACTTTTCTTCCCTTGCTATAAACCTTATCGATGACCTCAACGACAACAGGAAGTCCCTTCCGCGTCTTAGACGATTCCGTCTTCCCATAAAATTCGGCAGCCTCTTTCAAGCGTAAAAGGAGTTCCGCTGGCAAGGTAATCTTGGACGCATCCACGAGTTGCTTCTCGCCATCCTCCAACTCTTCATACTCATATTCAATGGTCAAAAGATCTGTCAAACAGCCGTAAACCTGTTCTGCCAGAAAAGGTTTAGCGATGAATAAAAACTACCTCAAACTGCTTATTGTCATTGCTGTAATCGGAATCGTGTACGGTATTCTGAGGCATTACGGTGCAACCGAATACATCAAATTGGACAATGTGCCAAAAATCAAGGAAAAAGTGGACAGCTTCGGTGTCATTGCCCCGTTAGTTTACATCGGCTTTTACATCGCCGCAACCGTTTTCTTTTTGCCGGGACTGCCGGTAACTGTACTTTCTGGAGTTGCTTTCGGTCCGTTGTGGGGAGTGGTCTACGCCTCAATCGGCTCCATCATCGGCGTTTCGCTGGCGTTTCTAATCGCGCGTTACGCGGCACGTGGTATGGTCGAAAGCTGGGTTGCGGGAAACGAGCAGTTTCGGAAGATCGACGAAGGGGTTGAACGACAGGGCTGGCGAATGCTGATGATCACCCGGCTGGTCCCGATTTTCCCGTTCAACTTACAGAACTACGCTTATGGTCTGACAAAGATTCGGTTCCTCACCTATTTCCCCGTCTCATGGATTTGCATGTTGCCCGGCACAGCCGCTTACGTTCAGATCGGGGGCGCGTTGATTAGCGGTAAAGGTAATCTCAGAAAGACGCTACTCTACCTCGCAATCGCGGGCATCTTCATTGTTCTCGTTTCGCTCATCCCGACCTTAATTCGCAAGCGTCAGCCGGAGGCGATGTGAGAAATAGGCTTCATGTTTAGGCGAGAATTCTGTCAACAGATAATAACCAGCGTTAGCTCAAGGAGGAAGTTGCCCTAAGATGTCAACCGCACTCAAATACCCTCTGTCTGCACCATTGAGAGTAGGCATTCAGAACTTAAAACGGCTCAACCTCAACGTGGAAGCAGGGACGACCCTCAATCTTGAGGAACTCAAGCCCTTCTACGATGTGATTGTCAGTGCGCATGCACCGTATGGAAAAGATGGCATGCGGCTCAACATCGCTGCGATAGATGACGATTTTCGTGACATGTCGATCAATCATCTGATTAGTTATATTGAAACTGCACGCCATCTGCCCAATCTCAAGAAAGTCAACATGCACTGTGCGCCCAAACGATGGCAAGATGAGAAACAGATTGGTGGACAGATTGGAGATTATGATCGGTTGATTGACGCAATTAGGCAAGTGGCGACCTTTGCCGGAGAACATGAGCTTTCGATTGTCGTCGAAAACAACCGTGCTTATTGGGATGGCATACCTGATGCTACCCCAGCGGAAGCAGCGAATCGGCGTGAAATGAACGATTACTTCGGTACGTCTCCGGAGGAATGGATGCAGATCTGCGAAGATGTAAATCTTCCAAATGTTTCGCTCTGTTTGGATCCAAGCCATTCCTGTACCTATGCGCAGATCTTCGCCGACCCTGCGAAACGAGTTGAGGTCATGATGGCGTACCTCGCCAAACCCAATTTGCTTGGGCACGTTCATTGGAACGATAACGAGCTGTACGGCGTGCAGGGACGACAGGACTCCCACATGTGCATCGGTAAGGGGACGCTGCCGCTTGAGTTTCATCGAACAATCAAGGGGCTTGATGCCACACTCCTCCTCGAACACTTCTACACTATCGAGGAATTGGAGGAAGAATTAGCATACATTGACAGATTGTAAGGACGGATTGATGGTATGACCTTTCTTGCGAGTTGCATCTGCGACATGGAGTTTGAAACAGTTGAGTGGACACGGCAATGGATTCACGAAGTCGGCGATAAGCCATTGTCTTTGCATAACTAAATAGATCGAGGTCTACATCTCGACAAATCCGTAGGGTAGGCATAGCCTACCGAGCTATTCATCAGGAGGAACACCATGAGCATTCACGCTTTAGTAATTACCGGTGGACACGGTTTCCAAGAGGAACCGTTCTGGGAAATGTTTGACAGTTTTGAGAACTTCAGCTACGACGCCGCGACCTTTCCCGAAGCGTTTAAATACTTGAGCATCGAGGGGGTAAAGGACTACGATACGCTCGTTTTCTACGACATGTGGCAAGAGATTACCCTTGAACAACAAGCCGCATATCAAGATCTCCTCAACCGCGGCAAACCCATTGTGTACCTGCATCACGCGCTGATCTCGTTCCAAGATTGGCCGGAATTTCGCAACGTTGTCGGCGGATATTGGAAGCCCGGCGAAGGGACTTACAAACACGACGTTCAATTTACCGTGCAGATTGCCGAGCCAAGTCACCCCGTGACTGAAGGGCTTTCTGATTTCGAGATTCTGGATGAAACCTACGGTAAATTTTCCGTTGATTCCGATGTGCATGTTTTGCTCAAAGCCGATCACCCGGATAGCGGTCCGGTGATTGGGTGGACAAAAATGTATAAGAATACGCCGCTTGTCTACATCCAACTTGGACACGATGGATTAGCTTACGGGAATCCGAATTATCGAAAGTTAGTCGATCAGTCCATCCGTTGGGTGGTTGACTGCATGAAGTGATAGTTTAGAATTGAGGAGCTCTAATGTCATTCTGAGCGAAAAGCGAAGAATCTAGATCTTTCGCAAGCCTGCCCTCGAGCGCAGCCCTTCGCTTCGCTCGAGGACAGGCTTCGGGCTCAAGATGACAGGTTCAATGAATTGATTGCTCGTTATCTACCGAATCGGATTGTGTACCGTCACCAGTTTGGTGCCGTCGGGAAAGGTGCCCTCGACCTGTACTTCATGAATCATCTCCGGTACACCTTCCATCACATCGTCACGGGCGAGTATGGTCGTTCCGTATTGCATCAGTTCGGCGACAGATTTCCCTTCACGGATGCCTTCTAAAATTTCTGCGGTGATAATTGCAACCGCTTCGGGATGATTGAGTTTTAAGCCACGCGCTTTCCTGTCCTTAGCAAGTTGGGAGGCGGTATAGATCAGCAGCTTCTCCTGTTCTCGCGGAGTTAAGTTCATTGAATTATTCCTCCAAGTTCAATATTTTCGTAGATTAATTGCTGTCAATTCCAGCATTTCTGTTTTCAGGTCGTTCCACACGGTTTGAAAGGCAGACTGGATGGTTTGTGCATGGTGCGCAACCATCCGAATAGCGATTCCGTTGCGATGCAGTTTTGATAGGCCACCGATAGATTTTCCCCGCTGGTTTAAAAATGAATCAGCCCGTTCACAGAGACCTTCCCACTCGTGGTGTGTCAATTCGAGATTTCCCAGTAAGTACAATCCACCCCAGCACGGATATTCCTCCAACACACCAAGGCTTGTCAGATTCGGCGTACGAGTTGGTTGAAGACAAAAGGCATCGTAAAGTAACATTCCCTTTTCGTCCGACGCCTCGAAGTGTGCGCGATATTGCGTGAAGGCTAGCACTTCCCCCCGTGCCAAACGTCCCGGCATAATAATCTCTTGCACAACAGCCTTCGCGCCTCGTGCTAAAAAGAGGTGCATTCGCTGATCGAAATTTGCTTCTCGAAATAGGATGGTCGGATCTGGAAGGTATTCCAAAAGCGCATTTTCGCCGACGTGAAAGTGGATATGCTGACGGGCGGCATGTCTTGGCATCCCATAAACTTTAGTCGCCGCTTGGGTTGTCAGGAGAACGTGGGTTTCTTTTGAAAGGTGTACCTCTATCTGATAATCGTCCCCTTGAACGATGCCGCCGGTAGGACTTAATAGGTACAGGCACAGGCAGCCCGACTCATCATGATACGGTTTCATGACTTGCAACGGCACGCGGAAAAAGCTCTCTGTCATTGTGGTACGCCCATGCTGTTTGGCAAACGAGAGTTTCAATTTTCCGTGGCGACCTGTGGGGTGTCGTTCGGAAATGGTGTGCATCGGTCTGCTGCAAAACAAGTTTTGCACTCCAAATAGATTGAGAAGGCGGGTTAAATACTAAGGTACTGCTTGATTAAGTCTTGGTTGAGGTCTTCTGTCTCTCCACCTGCCACAATTTCGCCGCGATTCATAATATAAAATCGTTGACAGTGTTCGCGGACGAAATCCAAATACTGCTCGACAATGAGGACTGTCATTTGCTTTTCCTCAACGAGCTGTTCTAAAATCGCGCCAATTTGTTGAATAATGTTCGGTTGAATTCCCTCGGTGGGTTCGTCAAGGATTAAGACTCTGGGATCGGTCACAAGCGCACGACCAATTGCAAGTTGCTGTTGTTGACCGCCGGAGAGGTCACCCCCCATACGCTTGGCCATCTCTTTGAAGATCGGAAATAGTTCGTAGATCTCCTCTGAAATTTGCGTTTGCTTGTCTGAGCGTGCAGAAAGCCCAACCTTCAAATTTTCCTCGACGGTGAGCTTTGGAAAGATCATTCGACCTTGCGGAACATACGCTAACCCAGCGCGGATACGATTATGTGTCGGCACGCCCAAAAGTTCGACGCCTTCCATTTTAATTGAACCGCTAGACGGTTTTAGCAGTCCCATGATATTTTTCATCAGGGTGGTTTTGCCCACGCCGTTGCGTCCCATCACGCAAACAATCTGCTCTTTTGGGACCTCGATATCGACTCCACGAAGTGCTTGTACCTCTCCGTAAGAGAATGATAGATTTTCAACCTTTAACATTATCGCCCCAAATATGCTTCGATAACTTCCTCGTTTTCTTGTACCTCTTCCATTGTGCCTTCCGCCATAATTTTCCCCTCGTTTAATACCGTTACAAAAGAGTTGAGTTGGCGGACGAAGTCCATGTCATGTTCGATCACAATGATGGTGTGGTCATCCTTGAGTTCTAGAAGAAGCTCTGCGGTGAGTTCAGTTTCGGAATCGGTTAACCCGGCGGCAGGCTCATCAACAAGCAGTAACTTCGGATTCGACAAGATGAGTGAACTGATTGCCAACCATTGCCGCTGACCGTGGCTGAGATACTTTGCTTCCGTGTCTGACTCATCTGCCAAACCGACACGCTCTAGAATTTCAAGAATGCGATCATTTTCTTCGGCTGTTACGCTGGCATACAGATTTGACCACAATCGTTGGTGTCCCGGCAATGCAAGTTCCATGTTTTGATAAGTTGTTAGACTATCAAACACAGCTGGGGTTTGGAACTTCCTTCCGATTCCCATGAGTGCAATGTCTGTTTCTGTTTCATGTGTAATATCTTTACCTTGAAAATAGACATTCCCGGTTGTTGGTCGAGTTTTACCGCTCACAACGTCACAAAGTGTTGTCTTCCCAGCCCCATTAGGACCGATGATAACACGCAATTCATTATGCCCTATTCCGAGTGCTTCAATATCCAAAGCCTTAAAACCATCAAAAACGGCAGTCACATCCTCTAAAAAAAGTAAGAATCTCTCTTCGGAGAATCGACTGACTCTGGGACTGTCAAGTTTATAATCGGCAATTCGCTCTTCCAGGTTCATACTTTTTCCTTTGCCCTATTGCTTGTTACACAATACGCTGAATTTCTACTCAATTTCTTCAATCGTTACCTTGACTTTGGTAGATTAATAAAGCCTTGAAAAGGTTAAGTAGGACGTTGTCACTCTCGTAGATTCGACAATGGCTAACTTTCCGACTGGGATGTCTGTCAGAACCTTTTCAAGGTTGCGGCTACAATCCTATTTGCCCAAAGTTAAATTACTCATTCCTTACCTTAGGGTGGTTGAAGGTCTTGCAGTTAGGCGGTGCCAAAGGTTAATCAGGCCGTTAGGAAACAACAGGACAACGCCAATAAACAACCCGCCCAGGGCAAATTGCCAATACTGTGCTTTCCACGTAAATAGGAAGAAATTCTTCTCCGACGTTAGAAAATTATAAAGCAGATTCACTGTCAACGCGCCAAGGATTGCACCGGAAAGGGTCCCGCGCCCTCCTACCGCTACCCAGATAACGACCAGGATAGACATACTTGCCTCCATATTGGAAGGCGTGAAGATACCCATCTGAGGTGTATAGAGCATTCCGCCGAGGCCCGCTATCATTCCTGCAAGGACAAAAGCAAAGAGCTTATAAGTGTAGGGTTTATATCCTGAAAAGCGCAAGGTGTTTTCGTCATCACGAATCGCGATGAGGATGCGCCCCAAACGGGATGAGACGATATATCGGGCGAGCCAATACACACCAACCAACGCCAACAGGGTTATGATGTACAGGCTTATTTTGACATTGGGGTCCGACAACTTATACCCGAGGATTTTATCAAATCTCGTCAGCCCATTTGTGCCACAGAGCTTCATGTTATTCATTGAAAATACCAGCCACGCGGCAACCGTAATCGCCTGAGTCAGAATCGCAAAATATACACCCCGAACCCGACTTCTAAAGCCAAAATAACCGATTACCAGAGCGACAAGCCCTGGAATCAATAACCCCAGAATTGTCGTGACCGGCAAAAAATAAAAAGGCTTCCAGAACCAGGGGACTAAGGCATCGGCGGGTGCTTCGCCCACTTTGTATGGATAAACTACGTACAGGCAGGCGGGGAGTTTCCAACCGTTGACATCTACAATCCCCTCCGGTCCACCATGGTGCGCCAAATACATCCCCATCGCATAACCGCCCAGCGAAAAAAATAAGGCTTGACAAAGACTCAGGATTCCTGTGTAACCCCAAACCAGGTCAAGCCCGACTGCGACAATTGCAAAGGTCATGTACCGCCCTAGCATGTTCACTTTCTCAATGCTAATCTGCCCTGTATAATATAACAAAGGAATAACAACCAAGCCAACGAAAAGTAAGACCCAGAAGATATACTGTTGGCTAGACCGCCGCAATTTCCCAATCCTGCTGTCGGTCTTGTGTAGAAGGCTAGACATCACCAAGCCTCCCTTTCGGCGCAAATAAGCCCGCCGGTTTGAACTGAATGAACGTCACGATAAAAATCAAAAGGAGGATCTTTGCCCAGATAGCCCCGATTACGACAGATCCGATTTGCATTGGCTCAAGAATTTTAGTCAGAACGCCGATGCCGAGTCCTGAAAAAATAATCCCAAGCAGTTCGCCAACACCTCCAGTCACTACGACCAGAAAAGAGTCAACAATAAAGTTCGTCTGTCCCATATCCGGTGTCACGCCTCCGATGAGTGTCCACGCATAGCCTGCAATTCCCGCGATGCCTGAACCCAAAGCAAAAGTGTACCGATCAACACGTTGCGTATTGACGCCTAAGCTGTTTGCCATATCACGATTCTGCATTGTTGCCCGCATCCGCAGTCCCAGTTTGGAATATTGCATCAGGTAGTAGACCGACAGCACACACAATGCACATAGTATGATGATAAAGCAACGGCTATAGGGAAAGATAAGGTCTTGTATGATTTCGATACCGCCACGCGCCCAGGTCGGTGCGTTAACGCCGATGTTATCTCCGTACCGAATGCGGACGATCTGGATGAGGACTAGACCAACACCCCACGTCGCCAGCAGCGATTCCAAGGGGCGTCGATACAAATGGCGAACTACGAGGTGTTCGATCAAATAACCGACAATAGCGGCTGAAAGAAATGCAATTGGGAGTGCTACGACATAATACCAGTTCGCCGGATTATCCGGCGTATGCCCGACCAATCTCTGTACCTCAAAGGTTGCATAGGCACCAATCATCATCAATTCCCCGTGAGCCATGTTGATGACGCCCATCAGACCGAATGTAATAGCAAGGCCCAGAGCCATCAGAATCAGAACTGAACCGAGTGAGAAACCCCGGAATACGTTTCCGATAATACCGACGAAGCTCTGATAACTTTGAATCTGCTGGATCGCTTTCCAGTAGACATTCCTTGTGGTTAGATTGATGGACTTGCCTTCCTTTGCGGCTTTGTTGAGTTCATCAACCAATTCCTCTAACTGCGAAAGGCCGCGCATGCTTTTCATATCCCCTAATTCACGGGCCGCTGAAAGACGGTTTTCTAGTTCCTCAACAGAGTCCGCTTCGCGCAAGCGAATCAGAAGCAGGCTTTCTTTGGCGATGTGCCGGATTTTTTTGATGGGGTCTTTCTCTGAGATTTCCTTGAGGCGGTCTAGCGATTCCACAACCCCCGGTGGATCGCCACATTTCTTTGCACCAGACAGGCGCGTTTCGGGGTCCGGTGATGATAGTCTGACAAGAAACTTGGC
>JADFGN010000667.1 GCA_022567695.1 Candidatus Poribacteria bacterium
ACTAATTTTCGTGAATAAGTTCCCGCAAGAAATCAGTTATCATGCGGGTCCTGTGGTTTAAAATATATACTTTAATAGAGAAATTTAGTTATGGCGGGGATAGTCAACGCAATGATTATGGTTCACGCCGTAGAAGTCGCATTGCAAAACGCTGGCGGCGATCCAAAGAAGGTGAAAGGAACAGATGTATTTGAGGCACTTCAGGGCATGCAAAATTTCAACACCAGAGGATTGACGACGCCTGTGAGTTACAGCCCCAATGAGCGTCGGGGGGCTAACGGATATAAGATCGTTACAATTAAGAATGGAAAGCTTTCTGCTGTGACAGACTTCCTTGATGCGCCCCCGGTTCCTGAACAAGAGATGAAGGGCAAGTAAGGAGTGAGGATTAAATTGGACATTTAACCTTGAGAAGGTTCAAAACCTTCTCAAGGATGCCCCGCGAAATGTAGGAGTAATTTAGTAGGCAACCTAGTACTAATGCTCTCATTAAACAACATCGAAGTTATTTATAACGAAGTCATCCTCGTTTTAAAGGGGGTGTCCCTTGAAGTACCGAACGAAAGCATTGTCTGTCTTCTCGGTGCCAACGGCGCGGGAAAGACAACAACGCTTAAAGCGATTTCAGGGCTTCTTAAGGAAGAAGATGGCCAAGTCACCGACGGTGCCATTGAATTTAACGGCACTCGAATTGACAAAAAGAGTGCGGAGGACGTTGTCAGGGACGGGGTCTTTCAGGTGATGGAAGGCAGGCGAGTTTTCGTACACTTAACCGTCGAGGAGAACCTAAAAGTTGGTGCCTTCTCAAGAAAAGGAAAGAAAAATCTTAAAGCGGATATGGAAGGGGTTTATGCTTACTTTCCGCGCTTAAAGGACCTCAAGAGCAGAATTTCGGGATACCTCTCAGGCGGTGAACAGCAGATGCTCGCCATTGGCAGGGCACTCATGGCGAAGCCGAAATTGATGTTGCTTGATGAGCCATCACTTGGGCTTGCCCCACGACTGGTTGAAGAGATCTTTAACATCGTTAAAACGATCAACCGCGAGGAGGGAGTGAGCATCCTTCTTGTTGAGCAAAATGCAATGGCTGCATTGGATATTGCCTCCTACGGTTACATCATGGAAAACGGCAGGGTTGTTATGGACGGGCTGGCTGGAAAGTTGAAGGCAAATCCCGATGTCAAAGAATTTTATCTCGGACTTACAGAATTTGGTCAGAAGAAAAGCTTTCGGGATGTAAAACATTACAAACGAAGAAAGAGATGGTTGGCATGAATAAAAATGGACGGCAAGAAAGACTCAAGCAATTCGTTAAATACGCCTATCAAAATTCTCCGGCATTCAGGGAGAGGCTTGACGGTTTAGGTCTTAAACCGCAGGACATTCAAAAAATAAAAGACCTTGAGAAACTCCCGGTTGTCAGGAAGGACGAACTTATAGAGCTACAAAGGGCCAATCCGCCTTTTGGTAATTTACTGGCTGTTGATAGCCGTCACTTGCCAAGGATCTTTCAGTCACCGGGTCCGATTTATGACCCACAAGGACAGAGCGAAGACTACTGGAGGTGGGGAGAACCACTAAAGCACGCCGGATTTGGCAAAGGGGATATTGTCATCAACACATTCTCCTACCATCTTTCCCCGGCGGGCTTTATGTTTGACGATGGGCTCCGGGCAATTGGCGCGACGGTAGTTCCGACGGGGGTTGGTAACACAGAGATTCAGGTTGGGATTATCAATGACCTTAAGGTAATGGGTTTTGTCGGCACGCCGAGTTTCCTCGTAATACTTCTGAATAAGGCCAAGGAACTAGGTTCTGTTGACGAATTCGGAGAAACGCAGTGGTAGCCCAACTTTCTAAGTTGGCCTTTAAAAGGTTCCAAGATAGAATCTTGGGCTACAATTGGATCGACGATCAATTCGTCAACACGCCCTAGGCACAGATTTTACGATTAAAAAGGCTTTCGTCGGTGCGGAGCCTTTTACCCCGACCCAAAGAGAACTTTTCACCGAACATGGCATCGATGTGTATCAAGGGTATGGAACAGCGGATGTTGGCTGCATCGCTTTCGAATGTGGGGTGAAAGAGGGCATGCACTTATCCGCAGGCATCCTCTTTGAAATTGTTGACTCCAATACCGGAAAGCAACTCCCACCAGACGAAGTGGGTGAAGTCGTGATCACGTTGTTTGATGAAACATACCCTTTGATCAGATTTGGTACGGGGGATTTATCAAAATTGATTTCGGCGGATTGTCCCTGTGGTCTTGCAATAGAAAGAATTGCGGGTTTCATGGGGCGAATTGGTGATGCAGTTAAAGTCAGAGGATTGTTCGTTCATCCGAGGCAGATGGCTGAAGTCATTTCTAGCTTCCCTGAACTTGGCGACTTCATCCTCGAAATCACACAAGAAAATAGCAGGGATGTCATGAAATTGAAAGTTGAGATTGACAACCTCAACGCTTCAGAGGGGATTCGTAACCGTTTAGAGGAAAGAATTCAAGATGTTATAAGAGTCAGGGCGGACGGTTGTGAATTCGTTTTGAAGGGCACCTTAGAGGCAGATCAGAGGGTAATTGATAGGAGAGAGTGGAAGTAGTAACGAACTTCTCAAGCCATCTAATACTCTTTTTCAGTTGAAATGTCATTCCTTCGCTGCGCTCGAGGACAGGCCTGAGCCCTTCACTGCGTTCGAGGGCAGGCTTGCGAAAGATCTAGATTCTTCGCTTTCAGCTCAGAATGACATTAGGAAGTCCCTTTTTTAAAACAGTATAACATCAAGGAGATGAGAAATATGAAATTCGGATTTATGTCTTCTGTTTGTCCAAAACTAACATTACCGGAACTGATTGACAGTGCAAAACAGTACAATTATCAACACCTCGAACTCCGCGTCGAATGGGATCACGGGCACGGGATCGAATTGGATGCAACACCCGTCCAACTCCGCGAAGCGCGTCAGCAATTTGAAGATAGCGGAGTTGCGCTCTCCTGCATTGCGACAGGTTGTCGCTTTATCGATCCGGACGCTAATAAACGCGCCGAGCAGATTGAATTGCTCAAGCGGTATATCGATCTGTCTGCTACCGTTGGTGCATCAAATATCCGCTTCTTCGGAGACCGTGTGCCCGATGACCCAATCGCTGTCGATCAAACCCTCGATTGGGAAGCGGAGGGCATCCGTGCCTGCGACGGTTTAGCGGGGGATGCAGGAATCGCGCTATGCCTTGAAACGCACGGCAATCTAATCGCCAGCTACGTCTCCGAAGTGATTCACCGATCGGGCGGGAAAAACACGTTTGTGAATTGGCATGCCTCCCACCACATCCGCCACGATCAACCGATCGAGGTCGCTTACGTCCATCTGCGAGGCAAAAT
>JADFGN010000668.1 GCA_022567695.1 Candidatus Poribacteria bacterium
AAGAAGCGCGGGTACAAAACTCTGTCCGGGGGACATCGAATCTTCGTCTGACTTTTCTAAGCTAAGATAGTCGATCAGGGTCGGCATAAAATCGTACTGACTCACCATAGCCTCGCTGTTTCGCCCACTCGGAATACGCCCGGGATGGCTCACGATGAAGGGAACTTTGACGGAGTTCTCGTACATGTTCAATGGAAAGGTGCCGTTTCCCTTGTGCCAGAAACCGTGGTGTCCACAGGAATAACCGTTGTCGCTACTGAAAACGACGAGCGTGTTTTCGCGTAAGCCAAGCTGCTCAAGCTTGTCCAGAATCCGACCGACATTTCCGTCCATCGCGGTTATCGCGGCGAAATAGCCTTTCAACGATTCTCGGTTTCCCATGTGGGCTTCAACGCCCGGTCTCGCCCACGGATGCGTGGCTTCCTGCGGACACGTTTTAAAAGGGCAATCATCGTAGGAATCCACAATATCCTGCGGGTGGCCTGTGAACGGCGTGTGAGGCGCATTGTAGTTGACACTGAGATAGAATGCGTTCTCCCTGTTTGTTTCAATAAACTGGAGCGCATCATCGGTGATAACATCGGTGAGGTAGCCGGGTTGAATTTCCACTTGGCCATCGCGAATCATCTCTGCGTCGTTATACCGGCTTCCTCCAGTTAGCAATGTAAACCAGTGGCTGAATCCGTGCTGCGGTGTCAAACTATCGCCGAGATGCCATTTGCCACTGAGTCCGACAGTATAGTCATTCGCTGCCAACACATCGGTATAGCAGGTCAATCCTTCAAGATACCTCTCCGGATCTGGCGGCATATTCCCATCTCGAATCCAGTCATGTACCCCGTGCGCCGACGGAATTCGACCGGTCATCAAACTGGCGCGGGCAGGTGAACAAACAGGTGATGTGCAAAAGAAGTTCTCGAAGCGCGTACCCGTTGCAGCCAGTTGATCGATGTACGGCGTACGTACCTCATCATTGCCACAACAGCCCGCTGCCCAAGGTCCTTGATCGTCCGTGAGGATGAAGATAACATTGGTTTTATCGGAATTAGACATTGACTTCACTCCTTTTGGGGAAAATAGCTTGCCCGTTCCTAATGAGTTTTGATAAACAAAATCGGTAACGATGACCCAACATGAACCGAAACTCCAGTGAGGATAAAAAATACTTATCGGATGGTCACATTGAAAGGCAGAACCACGGCGACAGGTTCCTGTGCCAGCAGTTGTATCCAGTAAAGATTAGGAAGGGAACGCGCAAGAGAAACGGGAATCGATAGACTCTGCGTGATTTGAACACGCGCGTCAATGTCCATATCTTCTATCAAGATTTCAAAAAATGTCTTGGGTTTAGGCAGTTCGATGATATCGACATCGTCTCCGGCGGAGAGTCCGATCCGTTTTTTGGCAAGCGCAATTGCGACATCAAGTCCACCCAGTTCATCGACAAGCCCGATCTCCTTTGCCTGTTTTCCGGTCCAAATTCGGCCCTGCGCGATTTCATGGATCTCCGCCTCGGTTTTATGTCTTCCTTTCGCAGCTTTGCGTACAAAATCCCAATAAGTCGTTTCCATCATCTTGCCGACCCGTTCACGTTCCGCGGGGGTAAAATTCCCGTAGTCAGAGTAGAGGTTTGCATTCTTGCCACGTGTGATAATCTCTTTGGTTAGCCCAACTTTGTTATAGAGCCCTTTCAAGTTGAGCTTTCCGCCAAGAACGCCAATAGACCCGGTGATTGTCCCCGGTTCAGCGACAATCGTACCCGCTGCCATGGCGATGTAATATCCTCCAGATCCGGCGACATCGGACATTGATACCACAACCGGTTTTTCGCGTTGCGTCAGCATCACCTCACGCCAAATGAGATCTGAGGCGAGCGCTGAACCGCCCGGACTTTCGACACGCATCACGACAGCCCGGATTGCGTTATTTTCACGGGCTTCCCTAAGTGCTTTGGTGAGTTTGCGCGGGGTAATAGCTTGTCCAGTTGTAAACAGGTCATTCGGCACATTTGTCATAATTGGTCCCGTTGCATAAATCAATGCGATCTGCGGCTTGCCCCGCCGAGTCGGGCTTTGCTTAGGGGAAGTGAGCATTGAAAAGAGCCTCATGAAGCCAGCAAAACCGGTAAGGTTTGGTGCTTGCCTCGGCTTTTTAGCCGAATCGGAAATAACCTCGATTGGCTCTGGACCATCGGCTTCTATCGATTTCACTAACTCATCGTAGTATTGAAGCGCATCGACCAGTTTTGCGTCGTATGCTTCTTCAGCGGTAAAGGGGCCTTGATCGATAAGGCTTACCGCCATTTCAACATCTATTTCACTCCGACCATCGGCAATCATTTGAACCTGCTGTTCATACAGATCATCAAGGATGGCATCAATCGCCTCGCGTTGAGCGTCTGACATACTGTCCCGCGTATAAGGTTCGACTGCCGATTTATACTTACCGATGGCAAGCATGTCAGCCTCAATATCGAGTTTCTCAAACAACCCTTTGTAGAACATGACTTCGGCACGTAGCCCGGTGAGCCCGATCGTTCCCGCTGGCATCAGCACAATGCGGTCTGTTGCACAGGCGAGAAGGTATTCCGCGTTACCACCACTTTGCAGATAGCTAATGACCTGCTTTCCGTTGTCACGGAGTTGAATGATCTTATCGCGTATCTCTTGTAGCTTCGCCCAACCGACACCGAGCCCTTGAATCTTCAGCAGCACGCCAGTAATTTCATCATCTTTTCCAATCCTGTCAATCTGTTCTGTGACATTCCGCAATGTTTTAACGGTGGGGCCAAATGCGAAGGGCGGCTTGGTTTCTACCAGCGGCCCCGCGATTGTGATCTCGCGATACTTTCGTTTAGGCTCCGGTTCTTCTTGAGCAAAAGTCGGTAGGATGATAAAAACCAAAACGATGATTATGCATCCCAAAAGGGTTTTCATTTTTTTCATAAGCGCTTGCGGCATAAACCGCATCTCCTTTATTTGGTCTTGTAGCTGAATTCGCAAGAATTCAGAACCGAATTTTTGCAAATTTGGCTACACTGCACTACAATTTTAGTAGATTCGATCGGGTCGGGTGTATACTGTCATACTTTTGCCACGCATGAAGCCAATGAGCGTAATCTGACTTTCTCGCGCCAATTCGACGGCAAGACTCGATGCAGCAGAAACCGCCACAACCATCGGTATGCGGGCAAATAGTGCCTTTTGAATAATTTCAAAACTGGCGCGACCACTCACCATCACAAGATTTTCATCAAGGGGGTGAATTTCGGCAAGCAGTGCTTGTCCAATCACCGTGTCGATTGCGTTGTGCCGACCGATGTCTTCGCGGCTGATTAACAACTCTCCCTGTACGTTAAACAGTCCAGCGGCATGAA
>JADFGN010000123.1 GCA_022567695.1 Candidatus Poribacteria bacterium
AAATATCATGGGCAAAGCTCCTCATAGAAGATTTTCCCATAGTATACCGGAATCGACTCCAAAAGGCTATAGTTTATTTACGAAAATTAGTTAAAGGTCAATAAATAGCAACTTGGATGATTATAATATAAGCCTCCATATGGTTCGCAGAAGTATAGTAGTAGCCGCGGCAATGAGCAAAACCTCCGCCGTAAACAAGTTCACACCGAACTGCACAGTCTCTCCAGTTATAACCATAAGCAACGAGACGGAGAATACTGCTGTCGCCACCAGAATGGCTCGCAACCGCAACGCGCTATCGCTCTCTTGACTAGAAGCGGTTCCTGACCCCCAACCTGTACTCAACGGAAACTCCTCATTCGCAAATCGTCGGAGAATGGTAGCCACCCTCAACGCACCATCGTGTATCAGGTGTCCACTTGAAGTCGACCAGTCGACGAGCGTATCGAATGCAAAGAACTCCTGTCGCGTATGCCACTTGAGATAACGATCACAGACCTTCTCAAGGTACTTGCCAACATCAAACGCAGGTGCAAAACGTGTGATTAGACCGTCAACGGCTATCGATGAACGGATATACTTAATCACATCTCGCTCGGGCCAAATACTGGTCTTTCGAGAAAGTTTTAGGAGGTCGAGCATCACCAGCGTGATGTTCTTAAGCATTCGTTTCTCTTTTCCTTCCATCCCATACCAGTCATCTGCCATCTCCCGCAACCCACTACTAAATCCTTCAACGTCCGAGTCTTTATCTATTACCGAAACCTTGAAAAACGAGCTACATATCCCATCAAGGTCACCACGCGAGTAAGCGAGCGTTAGCGCGACCAGGTGACGACGCAAGTATGGGCTTAAGACCCCTGTAATGCCGAAATCGATGTAACCGACGATGCTATCATTTAAGATTATCAGATTTGCCGGATGCAGGTCTGCGTGAAACATGCCGTACTGGAAAGCATCGCCGAGGAAGTTATCGATGATGTTCCGGGCGAACCGACTCGGATCGAAGCCCATGGTATGCAACCTCTGCACCATTGACTCGTCACCAACTTCCAATGCCCGGATGTAGTTAAGTACCGTCACGCCTTCAAAAAACTCTATTGTGAGTATGCAGCGCGTCGTGTATTCCCAAAACACTGCCGGAACGCGTTCTCTTATATTGTCTTGGGTATTTCTACGCTGTTGTTCCATGTATCTGGCTTCGTACTGGTAGTCAAGTTCCTCACGCGTCCAAGAAACAAACTCGCTCATTGGCTCGATCATCCAAAAGAGCTTCTTTAAGCGCAGTCCTTTGATCAGGCGTATCGTGCCCGTCATCAGGCGTATGTCACCCGCAAAGTCTGTCTCTACACTCGGTCTTTGCACCTTTACCGCCAGCTTTTGCTTACCAAGGTAGGCCACGTATACTTGGCCAATTGAGGCAGTTGCAATCGGCTGAGGCTCGAAGTCATCAAAAATTTCCGAAGGTGGTTTACCGAATTCATCAACGAATATCTTCTCAGTCTGTTCAAACTCGAATGGTGCCATACGGTCGAGCAGATTGAACAGTGCGTTGCAGTATTCAAGAGGAAGTATATCCGGCTGAAGTGCGAGCATCTGGCCAAATTTAATGAACGTACCCCCCAGGTCCTCGAACACCATTCGCAACCGTTCTGGACCTGAAACCGTTCCGGGCGGCAGATGTTTGGCAAGCCATCGCCAGCGTGAAAGGCGGTTGCCTACCCCATGCGCGAGCAGATGCCTGACGAGCACAGAGACAATGTGTGCCAACCGCTGAACATTTGGCCAGAAGCTCATTAACTTTCCTCACCACTAAATATAGATCCAAAGAAGATGTGTTTGCGTTGCCTGAGCATATTATCGATTGCTTCTTGCATGCGGTTTTTCACCTCTTGACTGATTGCTTGTACCGTCGCGATGTCATCCGCCGCTTCTGGTGGATACTGTTTCTCGACATGGATGGGCTCCAGAAACTGGGTATGCCACTTCGCCGGGAACGGAAAAGACAGGAGCGGAAAAGGCGGCGCAATCGGAAAACATGGCCATAGGGTCAGGCGCTTCAACCAGTGCCACTGGATCTTCGCAAGGACTGGGAAGATCTCCGCACTCCCAACGGTGACGAACGGGACGATGGGTGCTCGGTTGCGCAATGCCGCCTTAACATATTCATCTCGACCAAACTTGCCCAACTGATACACATTTCGATAGTACCTGAATGCGCCCTGGATACCTTCGGGAAACCAACTTAAGAGTTCATCCTGTTGGAGGACGTAATCCGCATTTTCTCGACACGCATTGATACCGCCAAGTTTTTCAAAATTAAAAGGAAAAGGAGTTTTGACGAGAGCTGGATGGATGAGGGTTCTTATATATCGCCCGACCTCTTGTGCAATCAGATGCACCATCAGTACGCCGTCAAAAGGCATGAATCCACGGTGGACACCGGTCAAGACCGCACGCCCCTCGCGAGGGACGTATTCAATTCCCTTGACTTCCGTGCGGAAGTAGGAGTTATGTAAGAATTTAAGTATTCCTCGCCCCTTTGCATCAATGTAGTTTGTGTCGAGTCCGAAGTCATCGAATTCCAACCTCTCGCCGGATTGACCACTCACAGAACCCGACTCTGAACCGAGAAAATCCGCCAACGCTTCGGCACTCGACCGTTTAGGGACAAAATCCAATTCCCGTTCAATCTTTTCGCCGGATACCGTCCATGAATAGTGGATGTACTCAAGCTGATCGTTCTTTAAAGGACGGGGAACCGGAATTCGCTTCGAACCCGCCATGCGGAGCGCGATACGCAACGGAATCACACCGTCGGGGGCAACGTTGAATACCCCACCATTGCTTTTCTCAACCGCGCAACACACTGCATTTGCCAAATCGTCGGGGCTTAATAATTGAATGGATGGATCGTGAAGGGGAAGTGTGAACGCAAGCCGTCTACTAAATAATTGGCTGAAGTAGCCTGTACCGCCGCGTGTTGGTACGGCTGAAGGCCGCAGGATAGTCAACCTAAGTGGGGCGATTGCGTCTTTACCGTCTGTCAACTTGCGCAGATACTTTTCCGCAAGCGTCTCAAACTCGATCCAGTGTACTCCAATCGGGTTATTGCCCTTGAGTGACAGTGATCGCGATTCGGAAATGAGGCCGGGGTTGTATGGACTTGCACCATAGATGGCCGCACTCGACAACAGAACAACCTTCTGAATACCTGCATGTGTGCATCCCTCAAGCACGGTTTCAGCCTCTGCAAGGTCCGGGGACATCCCGTTATTGGGCTGAAGTTGAGGGGAGTAGATAATCGTGTCGATGGCACCTTCGGCGAGCAGACTGGTGAAGTCGCCATTTAGCCCCGGTGCGATCTGACACTCTTCAACCATAGAACTCTCGTTGAGCCTGTTAATCAAGTCACTGGAGATCTTGTTATCGTTATCAACGACAATGACTCTTGCCATTTAATTTTCCTCCTTCGGCTGGAAGAATCAACCTACTCAGCAAACCCCTTACTCTTCTAGGGAAACAGGCGTTGACTTAGCACTCAGTTGCATTGCTGGCTGTTTTGATGGAAGAGTAAGCAGTTGCATTCCGGCGCCTTCTGTTATACTGACCAAATGCTGTGCTTCAATATTATCAAAGCTCTCGATGATTCCACTCGGCCAATGTACGGTCAGTTTGTCCACCTGATCGACGTCATTGAGCCCGAAGTAAAGTCTTGTGGTGTGTTGCGAAGCGTAGCCTCCCCCGATGGTCAAATGCCGCATCTGCGCCACGCCGCCGGCTTCAATCCTCACCTCTGCACCGACACCATCACGGTTGCTTTGGGTACCTTGCAATTCAACAGCGAGCCAGTTGCGCTGCTCGCCCACCTCATTGCGCAGGAACGTCGCACGGGCGTGTTCTTTATCCTCGAGAATGTCTCCCGGATTATTGTTAATCACGATGTCAAGATCGCCGTCGTTGTCGAAATCGGCGACTGCCATTCCCCGCCCGTCCCGAATGTCATCCGCGCCGAGCGCCATGGCAACGTCGGTGAAATGGAGCACCCCGTTTTTGTCTATTCCATCGTTACGCAGCAACACATTGCGCTCGTAACCGTTCCAGGACATGTCGCCGCGGAATGCATCGCTGTAGAATTTACCCGTCTTATACTCTTTGATATGCGCGACCGCGCTTAGAATGTAGGGCAGTCACAAATCATCCTCACTCTTGGCGGTAATCCACCCATTGACGGCGTAAATATCTTGACGCCCATCGTTATCGTAGTCGAACATCGTTGAACTCCAGTACCAGCCGAACGGGTTGGTTCCTGCGACTTCCGATACATCCACGAACTGCCCCTTCCCATTGTTCAGCATCAGTGAGTTCCCTTTTACCGTCTCATCCCCGAATGAACTCCAGTCTGTGCCAGCTATGCTAAAAATGCCTTTGTAACTCGGCCAATCCTCAAAAATCGTGCGCTGCCCAATGCTGTTCAGCATATACTGATAGAGCGTCGCGGCTTGAGCGTACCAGCGTTGTGCGGAATGTACGTTTGAGATATAGATGTCCAGGTCGCCGTCGTTATCTATATCCCCAAAGGCCGCGCTCATACCAAAACCGGGGTCAATTGTTCCTGTCTCTTTTGAAACATCGGTAAATGTGCCATCGCTGTTATTGCGGAATAATGTGTTTCGCCCAAAATCGTTTGCAACATAGAGATCTCGATCTCCGTCCTCATCGTAGTCGCCCCACGCGACGCCGAGCGTAAGACCGCCTTCGCGAACGCCGGCCTCGTCGGTCACGTCGGTGAAGCGGAGATTTCCATCGTTGCGTAGCAGGATATTTCCCTCACCGTTGCGGGTGAAGAAAAGTGTCGTCGGGAGCTTTGTCCGTGGATCTAGATAGCGACCGATGTATAGGTCTAAATCACCGTCATTGTCGTAATCGTCGACGGCAGCGACCGTGGCGAAGTAACCGCCTAGCCCGGCATTCTTGCTCACGTCGGTAAACGTACCGTCACCATTATTACGATACAGTTGGTTTTCTTGACTGATATAGCCGAGAAATAAATCCTTGTCACCGTCGTTATCAAAGTCGGCAAAGATTCCGACGTTTAGCCCAGTCAACTCTGTCGGTAACCCCAACGCCGCGGTGGCATCGGTGAATGTACCGTCTCCATTGTTTCGGTAAAGCCGGGGGTGTTCACCATCGGCGAAGAAAATGTCATACCAGCCATCATTATCGTAATCCGCAGCAGTAACGCCAGCAGAAGCGTATTTGACGATTTCAAATGTCTTCGGCTCCCACTCCGGCGTGGCCCAGATAGGATTGCGGTTGCTGATGAAATCAATCCCGACCTGCTCCGTCACATTGGTAAAACCTGTTTGGTCACCGATTACCGTTACCCCACGTATCAACTCCTGCTTACGAATTTTGAAACCTTCCTCGGCCTTTGTGAGCCACAGTCGAAAATGCGCCTGGCTTTCAAATACTTCATCCGCGTCGTTTGTACCGATTACCCAAAGCACCGAACGGATGATTGGCTTTTCAGCGTTTGTGAGATCTTCAATTCTGTCCAGCACAAACTTGACCTTTTCAATCGACTGCATTGTGTCAAAATAGTTTGACAATTGTTCAGCCTGATCTGATTTATTAAATGGCCGCGGTGCCTCAATCTGCCACTCGTAAACACTTACGCCATCGCGCTCAGACTGAAGTTTCTGAACCCAGAAGCCCTCATTTTCGTTTTGGTAGGCATCGTCGTAGCATTCAAGTGTTGTGTCAATATCGAATGCTTCAACACCTGCCTTATACTCGTTGAGCAGCGCGATAGCCGCTTTCCCTGTCTCCGCAAGGCGTTGCGCGCGCTCTTCAATGCGGTTCACTTGAAACTTGGCCCCAATGAGGAAAACAACGAGTAGGGCAACTGGAGAACTGTAAAAAATCCATCGCTTTTGCTTTTTTGACATCTTCTAAACTCTCCTTGTATTCTCGACGGTTTATTAAAAACCACTCAAGCGAAGATGTGATTGACTCTTTCAAAAGGAACATGAAGCCACGTCCCGATTCTCCTGGCAGCAGTGAAACTACCCCAGGCCAATGCGCCCAAGAGTTTATCATCTTCAGGAAAATGATTCGCGAAAGGTACCCTGGCTGATAATTTCCATAAGCTTCGCGACTCAATCTAAGAATTGAAAATCGGATCTTCACCGTTCACCGGCCGCGATTGCAGGAGATGAGCTTTGGACTGACGGGGCTTCGGTTGTTTGAGGGGCACCCTCTTCGATAACTACCTGTTGGTTTACGCCAATCAGCTCACCCTCAACTCGCTGCACCAACCCGCTCGGCCAATGAATTTCAACAGAATCAACTTCTGTTGCATGACCTAAACCAAAATGGACTGGCAACATCGCCTCAGATGCGTAACCGGACCCCGCTTTAACTTGGCGAGTCATCATCTTTCCTCCTGCGCTCAGCCGCACGCGGGCACCAATTGCATCTCGGTTGCTATCCCTTCCCACTAGCTTGAGCTGCATCCAGTTACCAATCTCGGTGAAATTGTTCATGTAAATCGTCGGCGTGTTGTTATTGTTGTTGATGACTAGATCCAGGCGACCATCGCCGTTCAAATCAGCAATGGCAACACCCCGACTGTCTTTTAGAGAATCAGACCCAGTCGGTCGTGCGATATCCATGAACCGCCCATCCCCGACGTTTGCAAAAAGGCAATTATTCTCATATCCGTTCCATGAGTTCTCTCCCAGAAATTCTCGACTGAAGAAATCCCCTCGTTTATATTGGCTAATATGTGCGACCGCACTGGATAGAAAAGGCAGTCACAAGTCGGAGTCCGGGTTATTGCTGACCCATCCATTGGCAGCGTAAATGTCAAGGTCTGTATCGTTATCCACGTCAAAAAAGGCCACGCTCCAGCTCCATCCGGCACGGTTGGCGTAGCTGTCTTTCAACTCGGTGAATGTGCCATCTCGATTGTTCCGAAAAACCGAATTTCCCTCGCCGACCATTTTCCCGACCTCGGTCCATTCTGAACCGAGCAACTTGAAAGCCTTCACGAATTCGCCGAGATCAAGCAATGCCCACCGGGTCCGTACAACATTACGAATAAACTGGTTTATCGTCATCTCCTCACCGAACCATCGCTGATTCGAGTTAATATTTGAGGTGTAAAGATCGAGATAGCCGTCATCATTAAAGTCACCAAAAGTGATGCCCATGCCGCCGCTGAAATCCAACACATTAGCAGCTTTTGCCACTTCAGAAAACGTCCCATCCTGATTATTGTGATAAAGGTTCTTACGCCCAAAGTCGTTTGCCACGGCGAGATCGGGATACCCATCATTATCATAGTCGCCAGAGGCGACTGCCAAGCTCCAACCCGTATCCCCTACGCCGCTCTCTTTGGTCACGTCGGTGAAACTCTCACCCGCGTTATTGCGGTAAAGCCGATTTTCGCCCCCATTTTGTGCAAAAAACATGATTCGCGGTACGCCTGCGAACGCATCTCCAGTCACACTCACATACAGATCGACGAAACCGTCAAGATTGTAATCGAGGAAACATGCGGAGATACTGGGTGCTACAAAATCAAGCCCCATTTCAGCGGACATATCCGTAAAAGTGTCGTCGCCGTTGTTGCGATAGAATTTGTTTGGTGCCAGGTAACGTGTCACAAACAGATCCTTAAAGCCGTCATTATTGACATCAGCGAAGATTCCTGCGCATGCCTGGTCAATGCCATCCAGTCCCGACTCACGGGTTACATCGGTGAATGTAGGGGTCTGATTCATCAAACTCCCACTCTCGGATGGATGGACACCGTTGTTGCGGTATAGGCGACAGCGTACCCCATCCGCAAAAAAGATATCCGGTAAGCCATCGTTGTTGAAGTCCACCGTACTCACGCCACCTGGAGCGTGTTCCATTACATCAAACTTTAATTCTTCTCCATATCGTTCTTTGTTGAGCTTGGCATCCCGTGCATGTTTATAGTCAATGCCGATTTGGGCGGGATTCAAATCAATAAAGCCGCGACCGTCACCCAAAACGCGAATTCCTTCAACTAACTCATCGCTGACGATCTGCCACTCTGCGCCTTCTTCGTCCTCCTTCGCAACATGCCAGCGATAGAAATGTCGATCTTGAAAGAGTTCTCCCTTATGGGTTGTACCATCGAGAATAAACTTAACCCGCACGACCACGCTATGATCACTCTCTATATTTTCGATCATATCGATTTTCGCTCTGATCCTCGCTACTTTTTCCACACCATTAAGGTAATTGGCCAGGTCATCAACCACTTCCTCTTTGCTAGTCAACCAGGGTGCTTCACTCTCCAACTTTAAGGTCGACACATTTTCACTTCCATGTTTTAAAGCTGAAGCATAATATCTTTCTTCTACCCCTTTCCACATCCACTGTCCGCGTTTCAATTGGCCGATTTCAGATAAAGGTAGATCGTTAAAGGGATAGTCGTCAGAATAGAAATCTGCGATAAGTGTTATGTCGTCAGCCGCGGAGGCATCTTTGACGGCATTGCCATATTCTCCGATGAAGTTCTTAATCTCTGCTCCGATGTTGAAAAATTTTGCGTGCTCGGCGTCTTTTTTTGCCATGATGCGGTTTGCGACGGCAAGACTCATGCCGATCATGACAATGAGGATAATCATAACACCAGACAGTATTTTGAGTTTTTTTCTCTTCACAACCGCATCTCCTGCTGACAATTATCAATCGTTAATTGTGACGTGATGATTTTGGCCACCTTCATAGCTGACACGATGACTGGCGTGATTCCGCCACCGGGTTGTACCCAATGGCCAACAAAATAGAGATTTTTGATCGGGCTGACAACATCCAGTCGCTGATCGCCGAGTTGATCCGGTGACATCTCCCACCCGAGCATTGCGCCCTGATAATTGAGCGTAAATTGGTGCGAGGTCAGTGCGGATGCGCTCAACTTGACCACGACCTTTTCGTTAATGCCAGGGATGATCTGTTCGAGGTTGTCCATCACATACCTCTCAATGGTTGCTTTGTGAGATGCCCAGTCATTGATGGCGCGGTAGTCGATGTCCAAAACCTTCTGGATGATCATTACGTGGCCACCGTGTCGAGCCATCCTCGGCTCGTACAGGGTGGGGATAAACACCTTGAACTTGAGTCCGTTGCGCCCTACTTGACCCGCATCCCACGAGTTCCAGTAATAGCCGTGGGCTTCACGGAGGACTTCGGCATCGATTCCCTTAAGTCCAATGTGCGTCAGAAAACAGGGGTAGCTAGGACGCAGCTTTCGGATAGGCGCGAGATAATCGGCGTCCAGGTGTTTGGGGCCCAGCATTCGTTCGAGGGTGTAAAGCAGATCAGAATTTGACACAACAAGATCGGCACTAACTCGTTTCACATAGCGATTGCGCGGGCGTCCAGTCTCCACCTCTACGCCAAAAGCTGTTCCATTTTTCACCAGAATCCGGTTTACCAGCGATCTCATCAGGATGTGACCGCCCCGTTCTTCAAAGCGTTGCGCCAGTTCATCGGCAAACGCCTGAGATCCACCACGGGGATAGTAATTACCGAGGAAATAGGAGAGGCGGAGCATCGAATCGAACACGAAAGACGTGCGAGATGGCGCCGACCCCCAGTGGGGACAATCCGCCGTGAGCAACAGCTTGAGCTTCCGCGATCGAAAGTGCTGGTCAAGTACCTGTTGGACGGTCAGGTCTCGATACGCATCCAGCCGGGGCGTATCGCGTCCACGAAAGTAGTAAAGCAACCCCAACATATAGGCTTTTTTCACGACTGCAAAGAAATCATTGAGAGCGCCCACTTCTTCTGGAAATTCAATCTTGAGCTGTGTCAAGTACCGATCGAAGTCCGCTGGAACGGAAAAAAACGATCCGTCCGGGAAGTGAAATTGATCTACTGGGTCCATTTTTACCCACTTGGTGGTAATGCCAAGATCTAATAGGAGTTTGCCAGTCATGGTATTTGGATTGCCAAGCAGGGGATAGAAGTGCGTAGCGGCATCAAAGGTATAGCCTTTGCGCCGGAAGGTACTGCAATAGCCGCCCACCATATAATGCTGCTCAATGAGTAAAACCCGCAACCCATCGCGGGCTAGTAAATTCGCGCAGATCAGCCCACCGATACCCGCGCCAATTACAATGACATTGTATGAATCCTGTGGACCGTTCCTTAAGCCTTTGAAAGGTCTTGCCATTTGAATTTCACCGTTAGTAGATAAAGGAAATTACAGTCGAGGTTATGCCCACTATGAGTTCATCAATGAAAAGTTCTCGGGACGGTTTCTGCCATAAGTTTCGTGTGCTGCCACGAACTCACCGCTGGCAATCGCCGCGCCCATAGAAATCTCCCCGGCAAGTAGCGCCGAAGCAACAATCTCAGCAAACTTTAGGGCGTTACCACTACCTGCACAGCCGAGCATTTCCAGACACTCACGGCTTGTCCCTAGCCCCGTACCGCCACCAACCGTCGCTACAGATAGAGAAGGAAGCGTAACGCTTGCGTAAAGGTCTCCCTCGTCAGTTACCTCGAAGTTGGTGATACCAACGGCCGAATTCACAACGTTGGCAACATCCTGACCACACGCAATGAAAATGGCTGTTAATCCATTGGCATAATGCGCATTATAACCCATCGCGTTCGCCTGAACATGGCCAAGCATTGTGTTGTGCCACACATCAAGCAGTTGCGCGGGCGTCGTGTGTAAATATGACTTCACTATACTCGCGGGAAGCCGTGCCGCCGCATTT
The DNA here is from genome assembly GCA_022567695.1 of Candidatus Poribacteria bacterium. Lineage (GTDB taxonomy): Bacteria > Poribacteria > WGA-4E > WGA-4E > PCPOR2b > JADFGN01. The sequence goes on from JADFGN010000123.1 coordinate 10,773, forward strand.
ACTTTCTTGCCTTTTCCCCCGGAAAATAGAACGCCACTTGCTCGTTTTTCGGAGCTGAACCCGCTGAAGATGTAGTAGCGCAAAGCCTGAGTGTGGCCTACTAACCACTTGCACGCCTTATCCGTGGCTTTAACAATCATGTTCATTCCCTGTGCATCAGCAGTGAAGTAACGGAAATCGACAATCACCTCGCGCCCAATAGGGTGAGGTTCAAGGCGCAGGAGTTTGCCATGATGTGTGGTCGATTCAGCCTCGGCGCGAATTGTTTCAAAATCTTCCCGTATGTACTGGACAAAACCGTGCGCTTCCCGAACATCATTGAAAAAGAAGATCGGCGAGATACGATTCTCATCGATGTACACACGGGCGAATACTCCGCCCGCCCGATTCAGCGAAACCATTCCGCGCTCATACGAGCGAACAAGTGCCCCTTCCGTCGTCGCTAATGGCACATAGAATTCGCCGCGAGCGTGTGCCCCTTTAACCAGCAATGGTCCGGCAACTCCCAATGGCATCTGCGCAACGCCGATCGGATTCTCGATGTTGCCACGCATCTCCTCACTCGGTATAGAGTAAGTGCTGACATGCGCCAAGCAGCAATCTGTTTTTTCCTCGACCCACTTGCGGCGACGGTCAACGTCTTTCTTTCGGTATCCTTGTGCTTTCAAGCGTGGAACTAGATCCAAATGCCTCGCCACTGCTACCGGTTCGGACAGAGTCGATTTGGTCATATATCAAACTCCTGAATACGTATTCTTAATCGGGGATGGTGGAATTCAAAGCCTATCCTTGCTTCCTCATTTTAACCTTCATCACATCGTGCAACAACAAGTGAACAACAGTTCCCATCAAGACCGACTGAGTTTATCAGTCCGCAACGCAGGTCAATCTGCTGGTTGAGTGGGCATGCCATTTTAAGTGGGAAGTCTTCTTCGGGCTGTTCCAAACCCCGAATGCCAGGCAGAATGCCATCACGCATAGTCTCAAGTAGGTCAACAGTCTGCATTGCTCCCGACGCGCCGAGTGTTTCACCAAGCATTGATTTAATCGCGGTTACCGGGAAACTTGACGTTCTCCCATTGAATGCATCCGCGACGGCCTGTGCCTCGTAACGGTCTCCCGACACACTCCCATTGGCAGATGCACTTAAGCAATCAATTTCATCAGGGGCCATTTGCGCATCATTTAACGCAAGCCGAATTGATCGTGCGATGGTTTCAACGGATGCTTGACCATCTTTACCGCATGATAAATCGTAACAACTGCCATGTCCTTTAATCTCAGCCAGCACGTTTGCACCGCGTGCGGCAGCAGATTCAGCGTCTTCAAGCATCAAAAGCGCAACTCCCTCCCCCAGCGCAAAACCATTTCGCCTGGCGTCAAATGGAATTGGGAACTCCCCTGTGGGCAACGAGGGGGAGAACCTATCGAGTACAAGACTGCCCTTCCCCAGAATGTTTGACCCGCACAGCAGTCCGGCGCAGTCAAATCCATAGAATGACTCGAAGCAGAGCTCTTCTGCACCTCCAGTAAGGATGGTGCTCTCTTGTCCACTCCGGATGAGGTCTGTCGCATAGGCAATTGCTTGAAGCCCGGAAGTGATTCCGCCTGCAATTGTAGAGTTCACCCCGCGTAAATTGTGCCAGATTGCGGCCTGTCCCGCAGCGGCGTTGATTACGGTATTGGCGAAGTTCATCGGGCTGACGTAATTCGGTCCGAGGGTAAGTCCACGCCGGTCAAACTCGGAAATCGTATGCACGCTACAAAACATCGTTCCGAGGACCAATCCGACTTCATCAGAATTCCGCATTTCCGCTGACCAACCGCTATCGTCCAATGCTAATTTCGTTGCAACAGTTACAAGCTGAGATGTACGGTCCAATGGACGAAGGTTTTTTTTCCCCAGATATGCCCTTGGGTCGAAGGAACAGATCTCGCCAGCCTGTTGGCAACCTAGTCCGTCAGTGTTAAACAACTCTACAGAGTGGGTGCCGCTACGGCCCTCACACAACGCGGCGTGCAACTCAGTCGACGAATCGCCCAGTGACGAGATGACGCCAATTCCGGTGATAACGACCCTACGTTCCATTGGTTCTAAACCTCACATTTCCTAAATATCAATGACAAGTTATTGCCGCCAAATGCGTAAGCATTATTCATCGCCACATCAACCACCTGCTCACGAGCCTTATTCGGTACATAGTCAAGGTCACAATCCGGATCGGGTTCCTCTAAGTTAGTCGTCGGCGGAATGCGATCAGAGGATATCGCCAGGGCACATACAGCGGCCTCGATAGCGGAAGCTGCACCCATTGTATGTCCAAGCGAGGATTTGATCGAACTGATCGGTGTTTGATAAGCTGTATCCAAAAATACACTTTTCACAGCGATGGTCTCACGAAGATCATTGGTTGGTGTGCCGGTACCGTGTGCGCTTATATAACTGATGTCTTGTGGCTTCATACCACAATGTTTCAGTGCCTTTTTCATCGCGCGGACCGCCCCATCACCTTGCGGGTGCGCCGCTGTGATGTGGTGTGCGTCACATGACAGACCGTATCCCGCGACTTCAGCATAGATACGTGCTCCACGCGCGATCGCTACTGAAAATGGTTCAAGCACAAGGATTGCTGCCCCCTCACCCGGAATCATGCCCTTTCGGTTCCGATCGAACGGCTGGCAGACTTCAGGTGCGATTGCACCGAGCCGGGCAAATCCTGTGTAAGTTATACGTGAAAATGAGTCGGCACCCCCAGCCAGCATCAGGTCAACTCGCCCGGACCGTAATGCATCGAATGCGTGCCCGATAGCGTAGCCGCCAGCCGCACACGCGGTAGGAATCATCGTGTTGATTCCCGCAAAACCCAGTTCGCTTGCAACATGTGCTGGAATCACATGGCAGGGATACAACGATATGAACTCCGCTCCAACTTGGTCTAACGACCCATCCACAAAGTGGTCATCGAATCGCTCAATTTCCCTCGGTTCGCCTGATGTGGTACCCATCGACACACCTGCCCGCTCCAGATCGTAAGCGTGCAAATCTAATTGAGCATCTGTGATAGCCAACCGTGCAGCAGCTATAGCAAACTGCGATGCGCGGCCCATGTAGGCGGGGTCAAGACTTGACACATAATCCTCGGCGCTGAATCCTTTTATCTCACCGCCTTGGGTGACTTTGTATTCACTGGTATCAAACAACTCAACAGGACTGATGCCAGAGCGACCAGCAAGAATGTTATTCCAAAATTGTTCACGCCCTGTGCCTATGGAGGTAACCAGTCCGATACCAGTGACCACAACTCTTCGCTGCATATTTATGCCTCTTCTACCTTCTTAGATTAAGAATTCATGAACCTTTAATACGGCATCCTGTACAGTCTGAAGCTCTGCAATTTCGTCATCCGGAATTTGGATATTAAACTCTTTGAACCGAAGCTCTATATCGACCGATATCTCAAGTAGAGCAAGGGAATCGAGTTCTAGGTCTTCCTCAAATGAAGCATTGTCCCCGATTTCCATGATATCTATACCACTTACACCAGCAATGACTTCTTTGACTCTTCTTCTTATCTCCGATTCAGTCATTTATTCTTTTTCCCTCCATTATAGGTTAGTTTACGTGTTTGGCGTTCTTCGTTCATAAGTAGCCTTTGTAATCGTGACTTCAATTTGAAGTTGATCGCCGGGAACAACAGGTTTGAAAAATCTGACTTTGGCTCCACCAAAGAAGAAAAGGGTATCTTCATCTTCAAGTGTTGCATCATCATCTTCATAGCTTTTCCGAAAAAGTATGATAGCAGTTTGAGCCATACTCTCGATAATTAAAGCGCCGGGCATTACTGCCATATTGGGAAAATGTCCCTGAAAGAAGATTTCATTTCCCGTAATATTTTTGATTGCGACAGCCTTTTTCCCTTTCTCAAGGGAGATAACCCTATCCACCATCAAGAATGGAAACTTCTGTGGCAAAAGTGCTTTTACTTCATCAAATTTTATCTCCACAGCTTGCTCCAGTCGATGTGTTTTTGTTGGAGGGAATTTTGTTCCCGAACCTTCCTATAACATTTTGGCACAATTAGTATTATTTGTCAACATCAATTTTTGCGTGAGGTTCGTCCTCCCACCCGAAGGGTCGCATCTGGCTCTTCCTTGTGCCGATGGAAAACAAGGGATAATAGGCATCGGCTCTTGTTGGGGCTAAAAACAACACGGTAAACTCGATATCGTTAAGTTGACACACCGCTTTGAGATTATCTTCAGAAAACGGCTCTTTTTGAGGAAACTGGTCCGAGAGCAAGGCGCGGAAAAACGCTTCTGCACGAGTAACATCTCCCCACACCTTGATGGTGATCCACTTCCCGTTTCCACGGTCGAACGAAAGGGTTTCTTCCTCCAATTCCATGGCCTCAAGGATCGCGTTTCGATTTTTCGTATAGGCGTTTCGATTCTGCGGATAGAGCGAACCCGCGTCATCACTGGCTCGGACGGATTGTCTTATAGAGTTTTCTATGAGAGAAGCCGTCCGAGCTAGACGCTCTCTGCATTCATCAAGCATTTTACTGCGAAAAGAGACGACCCCCGCAAGTTCCGCGAGCGCTTCGCCGTAGAATCCCATCTGGTCCATACAGTCGGTGATAAACTGAGACAAGAGTTCTTTACGGTTCATCTGTTCAATCCCCCTTGGGTCGATCACCTCGTCAGCGGGTAAGCCGGGCAGGTCGAGGTGAGACATGATGATGATCGTCTTTGGGTTGCCTTCTGCCCAGACTCCTCGCAAGCGATGGGCGGCCTGTTCCATCTCTTCTTCACGTCGCATAGCAAGCAGGGTTTCCAACCGCTCGTCTTTTCGGTGGCGATGGTTTTCAGGTAAAGGGTCTGGGGAAATCGGGACGGGGTCATCGGCATTAAGGGCGCGGCAGAAATCAAAAACTTCGGCGGGGTTCGGTTCAGCGGTTCCAAATATAACCCCCACGTCGTAATCCTTGAACTCATCTTTCCCCCGTCCTGACCAGAAGTGCTGTGTTGCCACTTCCTTGTACTTCTGTTGAACTTCCTGCTCTAGGGCTAAGTGGGTATACACCAGCACCTTTTTTTCGGGATAATGCCCCATCACTTCGTCGAGACGGCGAAACAGGGCGTCATGGCGAGCC
>JADFGN010000124.1 GCA_022567695.1 Candidatus Poribacteria bacterium
TAACCGGTAAAGTCGTTCGAACCCTCAACATTGGTCATACGCCAGCCGGAGTGTACCAATCTAAGACGCGAGCAATCCAGTGGGATGGGCGCAACAACTCCAGCGAGCAAGTCGCAAGCGGCATCTACTTCTACACTCTAACGGCAAATACTCTTACCTCAAACTCCTTCACCGCTACCCGCAAACTCCTCATACTCAAATAAATCGCGCCCGCGCGTCCACCTCAAAAACCACATGGCAAAACAACCGATAAATCGGTGTTTGGGGGCAAAAAGGTACCGGGACGCAATAAGTCGGTACTTTTGCGATTTTCAATCAGAAGCATACACCTCAAATCCAGTCATAAAACGGGTTCTCGCCAATGGTGCGGATGGATGCACGTTCGTTACTTTTACGCCAGCGAGGAAAGACCCACCCACTCGCTTCCTCACAGATGCGTGAAGGACTTCTATCGCTTGCGACCCGCTCGTGGTCTGCATCGCACTATCGAACTGACGTTAATTTAATATATCCCATATCTGCGGCTCCGGTTTTATGGTTGAAATGTCTCTAAGATTTTATCAGGATTCTGCAACATTCCCGCAAAATTCTTGTTGATGTTATGATGAAACTTTGATACAATTTGTTAGAATTTATGGAAAAATCCAAACATTCCAACCATAAGATCGAGAGGGACAGAATTGCGAATACTAAGAAATCGTATAGCCAGTTTACGAGGAAGCACGTCTCAAGGGCGATTTGCAAAACAGTTGGGAATTTCCAATCTAAGCCAAATTGAACGAGGTATCCAAGTTCCAGATAAGGTAACAGCAATCAAAATCGCTCAACGCTCTCGCGAAACGAACGAAACCATTGAGGAGGCTTTATTAAAGACATTTGATAGAGTTGATTATGACTATCTCTTTAGAAATAGAATAGCTGAAGTACGAACTTTTCAAGAGAAATCGCAGGCAGAGCTTGCCGCTGATGCTGGACCTGATATAGATGAAGACGTGCTTATGGACCTAGAAAATGGCATTAGGGCACCAACTGCTCAAGAAAAAAAGCAAATTCTGAAAGCATTAAATAAGACATACCAGGAGATCTTTACTCGCTACGGGCAGAACGCAGACCATCAAGGTCAATAAAATGCAGAACACATTGACACTCCAAGAATCCTAGATCAATGAAATATTATATGTCCGATACATATATTACCGAACTATCAGACATTTACAGTCTCAGTAGTTCACAATTTGAGCTCATTGAGAGCATGATAGATATTTTTTATCGATTCGGTGATGAACAAGCAAAAGAGATTGAGGGAAAATAATGAGATTTTGTTTTGCCATCGCCCGCTTATCAGTGTCAGATTCCGCTTCAACCCGACCCAGTTATTCGCAATTTGATTGGGAAGCGGGGTATTATTGATAAAAACAACGACGAGGAATCAATAATGCCTGCTCCTGAATTGAACCCGCACCTTGAGAGAATAACTGATGAGCAAGTCCATAATTTGACTCAAACCGTACTTCACTCAAACTTTGATGCATTGCAAATCAACGGCTACAAGTATAGTCACAACGAGATATGGGACGTACTGCTTTACGCTTCGACCAATGGGGTTTCTATCAAAACGTCGTGCGAATCTTTGGTCGATGCACCTTCCTACAACTGGGTTTACACTATGTTGAAGACCAAACTCTTTGAGAGCTACTCGCTTGATGAACTCGAACAGCAAGGTAATGACACACTCAAAGATACCTTTCCTAAACGGCTTGAGAAATCCCCTTTGAAACTCGCCCTCGACCTGGTATTGATTCCTTACTATGGTGACGAAACTACCACGGGTATCTACCGTTCCCAAGCGAAGAAGAGTACCACCAAATTCTTCTGCTATGCGAGTGGCTATCTCATTAAGAAGAATAAGCGAGTGACAATATGCTTCACATACGTCCAACCAGAGGATACCCTCTTGGAAATACTCAAGCGTTTGCTAAAACGGGTCAGGTCGCTTGGGATTCACCTTAAGCGCTTGTACCTTGATAGAGGCTTTGCTCAAGTCTCAGTGATACGCTATCTCAGACGGCAGATCTATGTGAGTATTATCGCCCTTCCCAAGAGAGGAGAACGGCTCAAAGCCATGCAGCGGGGCAAGAAAAGCGCGACCACAACCTATACCATGAATAGTCCCAAGTCGGGTTCGGCCACCTTCCCCTTGTGGATGGCATGTCGTTACCAGAAAGGGAAAGCGAAAAAGCATGGGGTGGCGTACCTGTTTTTTGCCGTGCTAGGCAAGTGTAAGAGCCCTATCCTTCAGGTCGCCGAAGAATATCGTCAACGCTTTGGCATTGAAACCAGCTATCGGATTATGAATCAGACTCGTGCTCTGACGACGTCGAAGAATCCTTCGTTACGCTTGTTATTGGTTTCAATCGCCTTTCTATTAGCCAACATCTGGGTCTGGCTGAAGTGGAATCTGACACTGATAAGCAGACGACGGCAAAACAAAATCCCATTGTTTTCCCTCAATCTCTTTTGCTTGTTCATCACCGAATCGATAAAAAATATCTATCATGCTCTCAATGAGCTCAAAATGGAAATGCAAGCCTATATTCGGTTTGGCACTCGGTTTGTAGCGATGCCGCATCCGTTTCTGGGGAAAGCCGATGAATGTCAGAATGCACTGGCTGATATTCCGATCTGGGGAACGGCGTGTTCAGATAATGCCGGACTGGTACGGAAATCGGCAATCTAACAAAGAGATTCGATCTGCGAGCGACTTGCAGAAGGATTGACGGTTGACGTCATAAGTGCTGTTGGAGCGGTTTTGAATGATATGATGCTTTCGCGATGATAATCGCAATTAGGGGCCGTCAAGCTAATACCAAACCCGATAGACGGGCATTTGAAATATTGCGCCAATGATACTCCAAACCGACCCCACCACATAATCGCCCAAAATCACTCCAAAGAAAAAAGGGCCGGCTTTGCGATACATCGAAACGCCGCCAAACTTCAGGACAATCGCCTTAATGCCCCAGCCGATCAACACCGCGCTCCAGATCCAGACGGTCCCGGAAGACAAACCGAGCGCATAGCCAGCGGGATGGAACGGCCACCAAATAAAGAGACGTCTCATGAACATCAAGAAAATGGTAAACACAGCCGCTAAAGCCGTAAAGCTCAGACCCGTACCATCAACATCACGTGGATGTTGCAACCAGGGTAACAGTAACCCCCCAAAATTTTCTCTGCCGAATCCAAGAATATAGCCCTCTGATTGAATTGCACCGTGTTGGTACATCACGTGCAAGTAGCTCCAAAACGAGGCCAAAAGCGAGAAGAACAATCCCACCATCATCGCGATGACCATTTGTCGATGTTCAATCCTCGCTCTCTGGGAGATCTTGAAACCCTCAAGTTGGCTAGGCATTGGGTGGGAGACGTTATCTCGAACGTAGGGATATAAAAAAGACATGAGCGTCAGATTCGCACCGCCAATGCGGCGCGTGCCCAAAGTGGAAACCAACATCAGTTGGGGGTGCGTCCAAATAATCTCGTGATACGGCAGCCCGACGGTCGCTCGTGCGTGGGTGATGGCAATCGCCATGATAAAATAGAGCGCGAAAAACGCCAAGACAATGCCAATTGACATGCCAGCCTGCTGGAAAAGTATAACCAGGAAAGCCGTGCCAATGAATATTCCAAGCACTCCTGTTCGATACTTCAACGGTTCTTGAGAATCATCGATTGAGTCCGATTTATTCAGCACCGTGGAGAACACACGCTTGAGGTGGTTCTTGCTGCTCCATAGCACCAGAATGCCTAACGTCAGCCAGGTGCCGAGTCCTTGATGGTTGTAGTAAGGAAATTCGGGCAACGACTTCCATCCGCCGATGCTGCCGAGAATCAGTTGCGCCTTGGTGAACAGAAAGAAGAACCACACCGAAAAGGACAGGTCTAAAGGCACAAAGAAGGTAAGGGCAATCACCCACGGATAGAAAAAGAGGGGCAGCCAGCCGATGGCACTCCACGGCTTCGTGGTGAAGATTGTTGCGCCAAAGTTAGGAATCTTCAGGGGGACGCCGGGGACAACAGGATACAGGAAATGGATGCCGTTGAATATTTCTATCAAACCCGCCACGGCAAATCCGACCCACAACAGCTTATGACGCAAAAAACCGGGGGCACTCATCTCAATGGGCAACTGTGCAATTGGGTAGCTAAGTTTTTCACCCTCCGTCCACTGCAATCGTTGGATGCTATTGATGCAGATCAAGATGAAGAAGAGCACGAACGTGATGCATGACCAAAGCAGCACAGGACCCGCCCATGCGGAGAGATGCTCGACGGTGTATAACGTCGATTCTCCCTCAAAGAAGCCCGAAAGGGCCGCCTTATCCTGAATGGTCAACCATTGTGGAATATACTGGTGGAAGAGCGTCGTATATTCATTCTCAGGGGTAGCAAACCAGAAAGGATGAACGAGCGTTCCCAACAGGAAATCCATGGGGTTATGCCCGGCCACCAAGCATAGCATCACCAGCATCTGATAGATGAGGAGCATTTCGGGGCGGCGCGGGGCAAATCGCGGGAAAGTCCGCTTCAATAACAGCCGCAGTAACACCAGAAGAAATAGGTTGACGACCGGGGCGATGAATAACGATGCATAGGCTGGATTCAGCGAATGGTACAGCCCGCTGACCAGGGCGATCCAATACGCATTGATGGGAATTAAGATCAGTCCCAGCGTGAGGGCGAAAATCAGTCGGTTCTCTTCGGGACGGCCTTCTAACTGTGATGATGAGATTTTTTGCATCATACATACAGGGGCAAAATATTCGTTCTGCTCATTCATTCAATACGACTCGCCGCCTGCCCCGACACGGAGACATCAAAGCGACCTAAACTTCAATTTTGTGTCTTCATTTCAGCCCAAACCGTAGCCAATTTTCCCTTTGGTGAGACGGCAAGCCCGGCGCCTTTTTCCAGCCCCTCGTTCATGATGGTATTGATGTCCTTTTCATCTAAAGCGACATTGAAAACGGCGAGTTCGTCAATGATGGCGTTGGACTTAAAACCGAGTCCTGCATAACTACCGATAATCACCGGCCAATCGCTCGTCGTGAGTGGTCCGCCATGATTTTGCGCGTTTTCTAGCGCGCCATCGATATATACGGCGAGTTGTTTTCCATCAAATGTACCAGCAACGTGGTACCATTGCCCCGGTTTTAACGCCGCAGACGCGGGGCCACAGGTGTGTCCCGCCGCTGATATCACACCGAACTTGGCTTGCGTGGGCCCACCTCCACAGCCCGTGCTGAGGAAATAGTTCCCATCCCCGCCGCCGTCTTGGGATTTGCTGAGGATACCTGCATCCTTGAATGTCTTCCAATTCACCCAAGCCACAATCGTAATCGCCTCCTCAATATCGAGACTCGGCGAATCTGGGACTTGCACATAATCGCTGGTTCCATTGAACTCTAAAGCCTTGCCGAACTGCCCATCCACCCATGTGGGGCTACCGAAAAATTCGCCATCGTTACCATTTGGCGAGGCGTCCGTGGCGACCTTACCTTTGCCCTCATCAAAGAGCCATAGGGCGGCGATATCTTTCTTGGGGTCGATTTTGGCATCGCTTAGACCGGTAAAAATTAGACCCATTGCAATGAAACTGGCGCAGACGAAAGTCAATTCAGTGATTACGCGCTTCATGTTGATGACCTCCTTGGACGGTTTGGAGCGTAACTTTTGCTCCGTTAGTCGAAACGGGGTGAAATTTCCCTGATGTTATCATGAATGGCATATTTAATCAACTGAAAACAGAATACCATTCAAGTTAGCAAATCAACATTTTCAGAAACACTACCCAGTTGAGCCTTCAGAATCCATTGACTTGGCCACCCGCCCCGCAAGATTTTTTCTGTTGACTTTTTTGGTAATTCTGCTACAATGGTAAGTTACCTTTGTCGGATTTTATGACGATGATGAGGTCGCGTCCCGAACGATTGTGCTAGATGGCGTTACGCCGACCTCGGAGACCTTCTTCTTTGATGCCTTTACCCACTTGGAATACTTTGAGTGGACGAGTTCTGTCCCCGTTCAGTTCGATAATATTCAAGTCATTCGCAGATTTGACTGACCGGCATGCTCCACACGACGGACTGAAATGTCCAAGTTATTGCAAGCCGTGTAACAAAGACCATTTTTTATTCGATGGAAACGGACGGAGGCAAGCAATAAACGATGATTTGTTGAAACGCAAAATGGTATCATTCTCCGTCACGAGATGGAGCCATCCTTATGATTACACGAATTCTCATTTTCATAATCTTCCTATCCCTGGGGAGTGCCCCAACAATAACCGGCGCTCAATCTGACGAGGCAGTCACACTGAATTTGAGCTGTCGGGACGCCAGCTTGCGTGAGGTGTTGAGGGGGATTGCGGTACAGCACGGTGTGAGCCTGGCCGGACTCAATACCGTCACGGGGACAGTCACGATTCATCTCAATGACGTGCCCTTCGAAGATGGGCTTCGTGCCCTGTTAGAACCCTTGGGCTTTACATTCGAGAATCGTAACAACATCTACTTTATCCAGCGTGAAGTTACCGATGTGCAACGAGTAACACTCACTGTGACAGACGGTCAACTGACGATTTCTGTCAACAATGCAGATGTCAATCAGGTCATCCGACTTCTGAACACACAAGCCGGAATAAATATTGTGGCCACACCTAACCTCGCTGGCAGCATCACTGCTCATCTGACACAGGTCCCTCTCGATGATGCCATCCCTGCACTATTTGTCGGCGAGGATTTCGTCTTGAACGAAGTCAATGGAATCTACCAGGTTGCGAGCCGACAGATGGCACAGACGCAGGGCTTGACAATTTTTATCACCAATGATAAAGTGTCCATTTTCGCGCATGACGCCTCATTGACCCAACTGCTGGCGGAGTTGGCTGATCGGACCAAGATTAATTTAGCGACGGTGGGCAATGTGGAACAGCGGGTCACACTTAGGCTGAGTAACAAAACGCTGGAAGAGGTATTGAACGACATTGCCAAAATGACCGGCAATGCTTATCGACAGGTGGGAGATATTCACTTCATCGGCAAGGGAGTCATCCAGCCGGGTGAAACCAATCCTTTACTCGAACGCAAGATTATCTGGTTGAAGCATCTCAACGCGCAGGAGATCTCCTCGATGTTGCCGGCAGATATCCCCAGGCAAAGTCTGACGTTTGCCCCGGACCACAACGCCATCATTCTGCTCGGTACTGCTGAGACCATCGAAAAAACCGAGCAGATTATCGCGGAACTGGACATCGACAACGCAGCCATCCGCACTCGCAAACAACCTTATGCGATTTCCATTGAAGTTGCCTCTGAAACTGGACGATTGACCGTTGATATCAAGGATGCTCCTATTCAACAGGTGGTGCGCGAACTCTCCATCCAAACAGGAATCGATGTCCTGATCTTAGGAGAGAGTCGCGGGGGAACGACCCCGCTTCAGCGCGTGAGATCGACTCGAAGGACACCGGCAACTGCCCAGCAAGCGCAAGCCCAAGTTGCCCAACAGGCATCGCGCCGTTTGGCGCGTACGGCCCTGTACAACACTGTGAGTCTTCGGTTGGCTGATGCCACACTCGAAGCCGTTTTATCGGCACTCCTCAAGGGAACAGGTTATACATATAAATTGGAACAGCATTATGGGGTAGATCTGTACATTGTGGGGACAGGTGAGTTGACACCTGGGGGGATAAACCCACTGGTGATATCAAAACAGATTCCATTGAATTATTTGGATGTGACCAAAGTCACTGAACTTTTGCCAGTCACGGTGCTAGATGCCAACATCACTGTGATTCCTGACCAAAACGCGGTGATGATCATGGGGGTGCCGGAAATGGTCTCACAGATTGAAGCGTATTTGAGGGAAATCGACCGACCCACACCACAGGTGATGATTCAGGTCTATCTGCTTGAACTCACGCACGGCAGCCGCAAAGAGTTAGGCCTCTCCCTCGACGGTGGCAAATCCCGGACCACAATCAGCCTTGGGCCGGGGTTCGGTTTGAGCTTTGATACGTTGGAACGTGTTCCCGAAGCCTTTGGGGCAACGCTAAACGCTCTAGTCAACGAGAATCACGGTCGGGTGCTGTCAAGTCCGCTCGTCGCTGTCGTCAGTGGGGAAACGGCAACGATTAACGTCGGCGTCCAGACGCTCTTTGAAACCACCACCGAGATTTACCGGGGCGTCGATGTGCCGGTCGGTGGCTTTACCCGCCGAGCGTTTAACACTATTGAGACCGGAATTCAGTTGGAGATCACCCCGTGGATTGGCGCAGCGGGGGAAATCACCATGGCCATCAAACCAAATATACGGGATGCGGATTTGATTTCGCGGGAAAAATCAACCATCGCCGAGCGTTCAATAGACACGGTCATCCGTGTCAAAGACCAGGGGATGATTATTATTGGTGGGCTGTTGCAAGAAAAAGAACTCGTATCCGAGGATAAAATACCGCTACTCGGTCACCTTCCCCTTCTCGGCGGGCTGTTGTTTACCCGTCGCAACACCAGTTCGGAACAAACGGAACTCATCGTAATCATCCAACCAAAGATTATTCGTTGATACATCATGAAGCATAAAAAATACGGTAGTGCTATACATGTAATGCTTTTTGGCGATTGTAGTGGCAAATGAAATACTTGATGGCGCCGATGTGATTTGCTAACTTCTTCTTAACGAGAGCGACTTTCTGTTGGAATCTCGTAGAGTTTTATTTCCCGTATCGTCGGTCCTTTGAGGGGAATCCTCGTGACCTGGGTTTTGACAATAGTCGAGCGTTTGATGCCTGACATATCCTTAACCGCATCAGTCATAATACGGAGGTAGCGGATTTTTTGACCCACTCGGAATCGGCGCATCTGCCCCGGTTTGATTGGCTTGCCTATCTGTGGGTCTTTGATGGGAATGAACTTCAGTGGACTCGACAGAGATTTATCGGTCGCAACATCGATAAGCGGTTCAGTGATGGCGGAATCGGTATAGACTTCGATGTGGGTAATATACATTGGCTCTTTGAGCACAATCAATGCGCCGGCACGTTTGGTGCCGACGATTTGCCGGTCGTTGACTAACGTCTTTCCTCGGCGGTAATCGACTAAGATTCGTTTCTCGATATAACCGTCGGTTGCAAGGGCACTGACCGTCTGAAGATTGCCGTCAACGATTTGTGGCGCATCGGGACAAGCGAGCCGAGCGGGGTGGACGGCAACGGCAGGTGGTTGCTGTAGCACGGCGCAGCCGGTGAAAATGAACGTAGACAGAATGACTACCAATGGCAATTGAATTTGAGCTTTCATCTTTTTATCTCCTGGTGTCGAATTATTTCCTTTTCCCCGGATTGTTTTACAGACTCCACTCGCCGCTTAATTGCTTTCAAGATTTTAGGCAAATCTTTGCTCTGAACATGGCGAATTAGAAATCGAGGGGCAAAGAAATCCGGTTTAATCTTGGCTTTATAGGTAAGTATTGTGCCTCCGGCTCGCGGATTGTATTCAAGCATCCATTCTCCGGTATAAACCAAAAAATCACCGCTCATATTTTCAAAGTGAATGCGTTTGAGATATTTCTCTTTGACTTTCAACTTGACATAAGCGGTCTTGTGAAACAGAAATATCCCGGATTTGCCAATCTGTTCAACTATTTTCTCATCGCCGCCATTGCTGATTAACTGACTTTTTAACATCGTCGGTATGAAATCGGCTAAGTGATTGTAGTCGGTTAACACGGACCACACTTGTTGAGGTTGGCAAGCAATAAAAACCGTCCCGGTTACATTAACACCTTTATCCTCCAGATCTGAGAGCGTGACAATGACTTCTCCTTTTATTAGCTTCTCTTTGTGTGTAGATAATGTGTCAGATGTCGCTTTATCTCTACAACCACTATGACAACCAGTATGACTAGGATGCACCACGCAATAATTGTGGTGTGCTCGCTTGCCTGACGTGAGGAGAAATCCTCAATCATACGCCGATGGCGGGACCACATGACCTATCGCTCCTTTGTTTCGTGAAAATGTTCGGGCACCATTATATTAAAAGGCTTGCACATTATCAAGCACAAAAAAACACGCTCCCCCAATCAATAAAACACCTTTTCATTGCGCGAAAACTAGGTGCTGTAGCTATTGGATTGAAATTGCCCGACGTAGAAGGCAACGGAATGAAAGGACATGACTAAATGAGACAAGTTGTGATTGAAAATCCCGTCATCAACTCCCCTTTTAAAGAACCGCAACGGCATTTCAAATTCGACGAACAAGGCATCACGAACGAGATTGTTTCAAAGCGGCGGAACAGTGCCTACTTCATTCCGATTCCGAAACCGAAGCGGCGGGGCAAACAAGAACAGCTGGAACTCGATCTCCAAGGCGAGTGGACAGGCGATCGCTTACAAGAAAACAAGTTTATCAACGATGTTCGCGAACGAGTCGCAATCTGGAGACGTGGCGGTTATGTCGGCATCACCCCGACCACGAGACACCTGCTAGAGTATTGGGCAGCCCCCGACCGTGAGAAGAAGTTCTTCTTCTGCCAGCTTGAAGCGGCTGAAACGGCGATCTATCTCACGGAGGTCGCGGACAAGTACGGCGACAATTGGATCAAGAATCGACTCCGTGAAGCCAACGAGATGGCGAACCCCCTGCTTTTTCGGATAGCTTTCAAAATGGCTACCGGCGCGGGGAAAACGGGTGTCATGGCGATGCTGATTGCGTGGCATACCCTCAATAAGATTGCCAATCCACAAAGGAGAGAGTTTTCAGATGCTTTTCTGATTGTCACGCCCGGCTTAACCATTCGGGACCGATTGCGTGTTCTACTGCCCAATGATCCGCAGAACGCTTATGATGGACGGGACATTCTCCCGCCAGACTACCGGCAGGAACTCGGTAAAGCAAAGATCATTGTCACTAACTTTCACGCCTTTATGTTGCGAACCAAAACTCATGCCAGTAAACTGACCCAATCGATCTTAAATCAAGGCGAACCGCGGGCATTTACCGAAACCCCGTCTCAGATGGTACGACGGGTTTGCCGGGAATTGGGAAACAAAAAGAATATCATTGTCATCAACGACGAAGCACACCACTGTTATCGTCGCAAACCGGATGATGTTAAGCTCAAAGGCGATGAACGCAAAGAAGCCGAAAAACGCAACGAGGACGCCCGCGTCTGGATTTCCGGGCTAGAGGCGGTCAAGGAAAAAATCGGCGTGAAAGTGGTCTATGACCTCTCGGCGACGCCGTTCTTCCTGCAAGGCTCCGGCTACAGCCAGATTACACCGGACGGAAAGAAAATCACCGAAGGCGTACTCTTTCCGTGGGTCGTCAGTGATTTCTCGCTAATCGACGCGATCGAGAGTGGTATCGTCAAGGTGCCGCGTGTCCCTGTTGATGACAATTCGATGATTGGTGAGCAGCCCACGTATCGTAACCTCTGGCTGCGGATTCGAGACGAACTTCCCAAGCGCGGTCGAAGCCGTAAAAATGACGCAGAGAATAACGAAGCTCCGAGATTGCCTGCCGAATTGCAGGGCGCACTCAACAGTCTCTACGGAAATTATGAGAAGTATTATCGCCGATGGGAAGCCAATCCGAAGAGACAAACGCCGCCAGTGATGATAATCGTTTGCAATAACACCAGCGTGTCGAAGCTGGTCTACGATTGGGTTGCCGGGTGGGAGAAGCAGAGGCCTGACGGTCAGATGGTGGTCGTGCCGGGGCAACTGCCGATCTTCAGTAACGAGGAAAATGGCGGATGGCTTCCGCGCCCTAACACGATTCTTATAGACAGCGAGCAACTCGAATCGGGCGAAGCCATGAGCCGTGCGTTTAAGCAGATCGCCCACGGTGAGATTGAGCAGTTCAAGGCAGATTATCAACGCCGTTTTCCCGGTCGTAGCGTTGAAAAGATCACCGATGAAGACCTATTACGCGAGGTGATGAACACGGTCGGCAAGCCAGACAAGTTGGGTGAACAGATTAAGTGTGTCGTCTCAGTGTCAATGCTCACCGAAGGATGGGACGCGAACACCGTCACGCACATCCTTGGTGTCCGTGCTTTCGGGACGCAACTGCTTTGCGAACAGGTCGTTGGTCGAGGTCTGCGTCGGGCAAGCTATGAGACGGAGCCGTTGAGACTCGATGTCAATGGAAAGACGGTTGAGTTTGAAGCGTTCCCGCCCGAATACGCTGAAGTTTATGGTATCCCGTTTTCGTTCATTCCTTCCGCAGGCACAACGAAAATCCAGCCGCGTCGAACCTTCACGCATGTCCGGGCGTTGGAGGAGCGCATCGACTGCGAAATCACCTTTCCACGGCTCACTGGCTATCGATACCATCTCGCCGCAGAGAAAATCTCCGCCGCGTTTGACGACGATTCGCATTACGCACTCTCGACGATTGAAACACCGACGAAGACGGTAACAGCTTCCATTCTCGGTGAAGCCAACGCCCACTATCTTACGTATCGTGACCATCGGATTCAGGAGGTCGAATTCTATCTGACAAGGGTGACGCTGGAGACCTATTTCCGTGACGAGATGGGCAATGAAAAGCCGTGGCTGTTTCCGCAATTGCTGGAGATTGTCCGGCTCTGGATGAAGGCATGCGTCACTTACAAGGATAATACCTATCCGCAGATGTTCATGATCGAACAATACGCCCACGCCGCTGCCCATCGCATCTATCAGGCGGTCGTTAAGGCAGAGCATGCGAAGGGGAAATCGAAGGAGAAACCGCCGCTCATGCCGATCTTGCGTCCCTATGAATCCGTCGGGTTAACTCGCTACGTCGCTTTTGACACGGCGCGTCCCGTCTATCCCACCGCCCCGAAGAAATGTCATATTTCCCATGTCGTTGCGGACACCGAATCTTGGGAGCAGAAAACGGCGCAATCGCTAGAGGAGATGGACGAGATAATCTACTACGTCAAGAATCACAATCTCGGTTTCACGATTCCCTACATCGGTTACGAACGAACGAGGCACTATATCCCTGACTTCATCGTCAAGATTGACAGGGGAAATGGTGACCCGCTGAATCTGATTCTCGAAGTCACCGGGCGACGGGACGAGGACAAAGCGACAAAGGTTTCGACGGCGCGGAATCTCTGGACGCCTGCGGTCAACAATCACGGCGGTTTCGGGCGGTGGGCGTTCCTCGAAATCTCTGACCCGTGGGACGTTCAAAACACCATTCGCGCATTTCTCAATCAACTTTAGGAGGCTAGGGCCAATGAATGTACAAACCACTTTCGACACATTACGCGCAGAACTTCGCCAGTTGACACCAAAGGAACTCCGACAACTCAGAGAAGACATCGATAGACAGTTACAGGACAATGAAGCTCTCGTGGACTGGTTTGATGTCGAGTATATGGAGGCTGCCAAAAAGGAGGTCAAAGAGGCAATATCGCTCTCTGAAGCCCGTGCGATATTGGCAAAGATTCAAGGGAATCTCAGTGATACGATTATCGCTGATCGCGATAATCGCTTCTAAAAGGAGACAGATAGATGGCAAGCATTGACCTGAGAACTGAAGCGAAACAAATTGTTGATGGACTCTCCGACGAAACACTGTCGATTGCTGTTGGTCTGCTGACAGCACTCAAAGCGCAAAAGCCAATGGAACGGGCAGACCTGTTATCGGTCTATCCGTGGGCACGTCATCTCGCAGACGCAGAGCGCGACGAATTTTTCGATGAGTTGGCATCTGCTACCAAACAGGCACGAATCAGCGGCGATTGGTCGGCTGTGGACGAGGCAATCGACGCTTGGAGAGAGACCGCAGAAATCCTCGGCGATAAAGAAACAATGGCAGACATCACAGAGGCGGAAAACGAAATCGATTGGCTTGATACGGAATATATGGAAGAGGCACGCCGAGATGCTGATGACTCGATTACACTGGAATCGGTACGCAAAGCACTCGCCAAGATTCCCGGGTCAATGAGTGACCTCATCATTTCTGAACGCGAGGATCGATTCTGATGGCCGTGTATTATCACGACACAAGCGCGTTGGTTAAACACTACCACACAGAAGTCGGCACGCCAATTGTTGACCACCTCTTGGCAGAGCCAAATAGCAGTCACTTTCTCTCACGACTATCAGGTGTCGAGTTGGAGTCTGCATTAGCAAAGAATGTCAGAATGAACCTCATCAGCGTGACGGATTTTCAGAACTACCGCGTTAAGTTCCGCACCGACATCACCAATAGTCGGTTTCAGATCCTTCGCTTGTTGGTTCGACACCTCCAGCGGGCGGAAACATTAATCCGCCAACACGCACTTGCTCAGAGCCTGCGAACATTGGACGCCATCCAACTGGCAGTCGCACTCGATCTGCATCAAAATCACGGACTCGATTATTTCGTGTGCGCGGATACGAATCTGTGTCAGATCGCCGAAGCTGAAGGATTGGCTGTGATTAACCCTGTGACCCATACACCCTAACAGAGGAACAAATGGCACGAAGGAAACGAGAGAAAACACCCATCCAGATCGAAAGCATCACGCATGAAGACAAACGGGCAAATATCCCCACCGAGGAGTTGCGCGATTTCGTCGTGGATGACGAGAAAGCACCGCAGACGACGCTGTATCCCCGTGACCCGTCGCTCGACCCGCAACTGGTCTGGCAGGGCAAAGATGAACAGGACGCCGAAGACCTTGAAGTTGAGTCTGTCCCGATCTATATTCAGGAGAAGATCTATCCGCAGGCGATTATCGAGGATGTGCGGAGGCAGTCACAAACGGACAATCCCGACGATCAACTCGACTTCTTTAGCGATTTCAACGGCATCGAATTTGAAGACCTTATCGATTTCTACCAGCACGAACAAAATTGGACGAACCGGATGATCTTGGGTGATTCGCTACTGGTGATGAACTCACTCGCAGAGAAAGAAGGACTCAAGGGGCAGGTGCAGATGATTTACATCGACCCGCCCTACGGCATCAAGTTCGGTAGCAACTGGCAGGTTTCCACCCGCAAGCGCGACGTGAAGGACGGCAAAGCCGAGGACGTGACCCGCCAACCGGAGCAGATTAAGGCGTTTCGGGATACATGGGAACTCCGCATCCATTCCTACCTCAGCTACCTGCGAGATCGATTGGTTGTTGCACAGGAACTGCTGACGGAGAGCGGGAGTATCTTTGTGCAGATTGGCGATGAGAATGTCCATCTGGTGCGGTGTCTGCTGGATGAGGTGTTTGGGAGTGAGAATTTCATCTCGATGATTTCATTCCAAACTTCCGGGAGTTCACCGACTACAATTTTGGAACATGTAACCGATTTTATCCTATGGTACGCTTATGACTCCTCAAAAGTAAAATATCGACAATTGACAGTTCCACGAGAGAACAACAGGAATTTTGATAAGGATTTTGTTTTCATTCAATCACCTGATGGTGAGTATCGTAGAATGAAGAAAGAGGAAGTTATAAATCCCCTCGGTATCCCAAAGGGCTGGCGTCGTTTTCGAGCTGTACCCTGTAATTCACAAGGGGCTACTGAGAAGCGGACTGTAGATTTTGAATATCAAGGGCAGAGATTTCATCCCGGAAAAGACCGTCATTGGAGTATTGATCCACTACGACTTCCCTCTGTCGGTTCGGCTAGTAGACTTTTTCCGATTGGAAAAAGTCTAATGTGGAAAGTATATGCAGACGAAGCGAGCGGTACGCCTCTGAAGTCAGTTTGGCTTGATACGTCACTCACAGGCTTTGGGGAATCCAAGTGGTACATTGTTCAGACGAACAGTTTGGTTATCCGGCGCTGCATCCTCATGACCACCGACCCCGGCGACCTCATCCTCGACCCAACCTGCGGCTCCGGCACGACCGCTTA
>JADFGN010000125.1 GCA_022567695.1 Candidatus Poribacteria bacterium
TGTTAATGGCTCCTTATCATAAAATGCGTCTTCGATTAAATCGAGCAATTCCCGTTGATCTGGAAATTTATCGTGGAGCCGACGAATTGCTGCGCGGGCAGATCGAAAATCGGTTTTGCCACTTTGGAAATCGCCAAGGATTTTTAGATCTTCATCTCCTCCCTGTTTTCTCATCGCTTCGACGGTGATGAGTCGAATCATGTCCTGATAGTGCGACCACTGAATCCCGACCGAATATTTCGCCGCGTCCTGTCGGCTGTCGGAGAAAATGATTGTCTTTCGCTTGGATTGGTCTTCGATGGTCGCTTGCAAAGCCTGGGTGAGGATCTGGATGACCTTTTGAAGCCCTGTGCCCATCCCACGAATCGGCGAATACGCTTGCTCAATGCCGTTGACAAGGGTCTTTTGCCGTGAAAAATCCCACGCATCGCCACAGTTGGGGCAATACTTGGGAATCTCTGAACACGACTCATCTGGGTGGTCGATTTTGTAAAAGTAGCCATTGTAGTTTGCAGATGAATCTGGAATGAGCGTTCCATCGGACGGAGAGAACCGTGCGCGTGCCCAACGTCTCTTGAGACCGTTTTTCTCCCAAGGTTGTTGATCGGGGGTTTGCTTTCTCTGCCAGAAGATTGCGTAAGTTTCGTAGCTCCGATCCCTGACCCCCTTTTCAGGCAGCCCTTCCAACGCCTGATAGTCGCCGCTGAGGTACCAGCCTTGCGAGTTCTCCGAGATCGGCTGTTTATAGCCGCCCAGAAAGAGATCGCCGCACGTCTGACAGATTAGCAACTCCAGCACTCGTGAGCCGCATTCATCACATAGAACCCGTCGATTTGCAAACAGTTTTCCGATGGGATAATGGGAGCGCGAGGCTCCTGCCGAGCTATTCAAAGGGTTCGGCAGGAGCCTCACCCTCCCTTACCCAAGACGTACCATAGATGAATTTGCCAACAGGGTTAGGCTTGCTGTAATCAATGGTGCAGTCGGTCATGAGTATGCCATCTGCAAAAAGAATCACCCCCAAAACTGTAGAAGCGATCTTCGACGTTCCCAAAGCGGATCTGATTCCTATCGTCGAGGCTGCCATTGGAGATGGTCCCATCACATCGCTTGAGATAGAAATCGCGCATGAGACAGAACACAAGGGCGCACAGTCGGTAACGATTATCCCCACCTTTTATTACCAAACGGCGAGGGGCAAGTCTGGGAAAATTACCATCTTCGTCAAACGTCAGTTGAACGCCGATCATCGTGAAGCGGATAATTATTTGGCATTTGAAGAAGTGGGGATACCGACTCCGAAATGCTATGGGCATCTTGTTGGAACAAATGGTGAAGAGATTCTCTTTCTGGAATTTCTCCCGGAGATTGGGCTTGATGTTCAGGATGAATTTGAAGTTCGGGAGTGGCTCGGACTCCTTGCACGAATCAGTGCGATGCCGCTTCCTTTCGCGCACTTTAAGATAAACAGTGAAATTTTGGAGGCAGAAGCCGAACGGGATAAAAGGTGGCAACAAAATTGGGCACTATCGCTCAAACGTATGTGGGAGAAAGGGACGGAAGGCGAACTTGGTGCCAAAATCAAGGCATTGTGCGATGATAATCCTTCAGGTGTTGCAATTTTAAAAGATTATCAGTCCCATGTTGACAAACAAACGACGAGGATATCTAAGGATGCACTCGCCCAGGGCGATGCCTGCGATCACAATCTTGGCTGGCGCGTCACTGATCAGGGAAAAGAAATTGTGGTCTTTGATCTTGGATTTAAGATTGGTCACCGCTTTGCTGACATCAGCTACGTCATTGATGGGCAACTACAGAGCTGTCCCTTATCTCCCAAGGAAATCGCATCTTGCTTCCTGAATCAGTATAATAACCTGAGCGGCGAAAGCGTGACGTTGGAAGAATTCCTTGATGAAGCGGCATGGTTTGCCGACGCTGATAAATTATACAGTCTACCGTGGCTCTTGGACATAGCCCTTTCTGGACAACTCACAGCAGGAACGAGCCGTCCAGATGAAATCGAGAAAAATCGGACGATGATTCAAGATTGTTGGCTTTACGACAACCTGACGAAACTCCTTGAATCAGCAAGCAATCATCGTCCTGCCAACCGCTTAGGAATCGCTACGAAATAACTCCTACATTTCGGGCGAGGCATGCCTCGCCCCTACGCTGTGGGTCGAACAGATGTGTTCGATTTATTAAATCGCCATTCCTTAGCGATTGGCCCATTAGCATAAGAGATTGGGCAAATACCGAGTTGGTTTTCAAATCAAACAGATAGTGGAGGAGAACAGATGGGCAAGCTCCTATTCCATTTCAGCGAGAACCCGAACATCACGTACTTCGAGCCGCGGCCAGTGCATCGTGAGCCGGAGCTTGGTTCAGTGGTATGGGCAATCGAAGCAACAGCGATGTACAAAAACCTTCTGCCCCGCGACTGCCCCAGAGTGACATTTTATGCCGATGAAAACAGTTCGCCGGAGGATGTCGAACGCTTGCTTGGGCATACGACAGCGAAGTGGATCGTTGCTATTGAATCGGGCTGGTTGGAAAGAATGCGGACGGTAAACTTATATCGCTATCACTTGCCCGCGAAGACCTTCAAGTTGGTGGGCGATGGAATCGCTGGCTATTACGCCTCGCACAAGCCAGTGGAGCCATTATCTGTTGAACCGGTTGGGGATTTGCTGAAAGCATTGATAGACTTCGGCGTTGAATTGCGCATTACGCCGTCGCTCTGGCCGCTACACAAAGCTGTTGTCAATTCGACCCTACCGTTCTCGATGATTCGCATGCGAAACGCAACGCCTCCTGAAAATTAGTTAGGCTACGAGAGTAATGATTCTGGTCTATTGGCCGCTTACATAAAAGGTTCATTCTATCCCTTTCCCTTCAGTAATCACAATGCGCTGGTTTATTTGGACGTTGGTAAATTTTTCGGTCACTCCGCCTAGCCAAGTCACTTCAAGCCAATCGATGGTCGTGTGTTGACCGAGTCCGAACTCGGCAATCAAGCTATTAAACGACAAGTAGCTAGAACCAGCGTTGACTTCACGGAGTAACACTAAATTACCCGCTTTAAGACGAATTTTTGCCCCGACGCCGTCACGGTTTCCTGTTGTGCCGATTAGCTTCACCTGCAGCCAATTGCTACGATTGCCCCCGTCGTTTCGTAACAAAATGGCACGGCTATGGTTGTTCACGATGAAAACATCGACATCGCCATCATTGTCGTAATCGCCGAAAGCGACACCGCGTCCAACGCGCAACGGTAGCGCAGCGATCCCCGCACTTTGAGTCGCGTCGGTGAAGATGCCCTCCCCATCGTACCGAAACAATTGATCTTTCTGAGCGATAAGTTGTTGCGGTTTGTCGAGATGCTGGAACGTATGCCCATTGGCAACAAAAATGTCCAAATCGCCATCGTTATCGTAATCAAAAAGATCGGTGCCCCAGCCGACATAGTCGAGGCTCTCCTCACCGAGGGATGCGCTGTACGACTCATCGACAAGATGAATCGGTCTAACTGTCCCCTTGTCCCCTGATGCGGAGGTCAGTCGGCTTTCTTCTTTCCACAGATTGCTGTAAAGCGCGTTCTCCTGATCGATCCAGTGGCTGATGAAGAGATCGAGATCTTCATCCCCGTCGTAATCTCCCGTAGTCAATCCCATCGAACCGCGAAAATCCGCTGCCCACGATTCCCCGCTCACATCCGTAAATGTCCCATCACCATTGTTACGATAGAGGAAGTTCGGCGTCAAGTCGTTTGCAACGTAGAGGTCTAAATCCCCATCCAGATCGAAATCTGTGAAAATCGCTTGCAGACTCCTGCCGTTATGCCCTGCCAGACCTAGCTTTGCCGTGACATCAGTAAACGTCCCGTCGCCGTTGTTGCGGTAAAGCACATTTTCCTGCCCATCAAAGAGATACGGATTTAACGCACTCGGTACATTCTGTCCATACTGTTGAGATTCTTCTTTGGCGGCGTCCAACTTACTGAGGTCATACTCGACGTAGTTGGGAACAAAGAGATCTAAAAAGCCATCGTTGTCATAATCACCAAACACCGCACCCGCCCCCCACCGTGCCTCGCCGACGCCAGCTTTTTCAGTGACATCGGTAAACGTTCCGTCTCCGTTGTTGCGGTACAAGACGTTTGGCCCGTAGTTGGTGACGTACAGGTCGAGATCGCCATCATTATCGTAGTCCCCAAAAACACATCCCATCCCGTATCCTTTATCACCAACACCCGCTTTTTCAGTGACATCGACAAACGTACCATTACCGCTGTTGAGATAGAGTGTATTTCCTGCTGATGCCTTTGTCACTTTCGCGTTGAGCGGCCCGGGATTGTTGACAACATATAGATCTAAATCTCCGTCATTGTCGTAGTCAGCGAAACCTGCGCCTGACCCCATGTCTTCTGGAAGCAACGATGTGCGGTCGCCGTGTGAATGAACAAACCGGATACCCGCCGCTTCGGTGACATCTGTGAACGTAACGGGATTTGGCCCTTGGGCAAAAATCAGCGACAGGGGACAAAACAGGTAAATCAGTAAAGTTGCACAGATTCGACGAGGAATTTTTGGAACAGATAGGGATCTCAAAATATTAAGGTTTAATCTCTCCATCTTCAAGTACGCGGGGAATAGCATGATTGTGTCCATAGATTTATGGTTTCGTCCAATTCTCTATTTTCAGTCCATCAATTCTCCTAAAATGTCGTTCATTATTCGTGACAAGCGTAAGGTTTTGGGAAATGGCGGTACTCGCAATGAAAAGATCTGAATCGCTGACAATTTCACCTTTCTTTTTGAGGTCTGCTTTTACTTTTCCGAAAATCACTCCAGCTTTTCCGTCGAAAGAAATAATCTTCAATTCCGAGGTTAACTCATCAAGTAACTCGCAATTTTCATCTGGCTTAGAGGAATTGTAAGCACCAAAGTAAAGTTCTGCAACAGTGACTGACGATAGAAATATCTGGGATTCGTCAATCTGCGTCATTTTTTGGTGAATCTGAGGATACTTCTTTGCAAGCCAATAGATTATAATATCTGTATCAATCAGATAACCTGTTTTGGTGCTCATAATTCGACTCCCTCTGAGCGGTAATTTTTACAACGATCCGCGTAAATTTCTGCAACGATTTCATCTGCACTTCGATCATCTTGCCATTTTCCGTGAAATCGAGCAAGTCCTTTTGTCTTAGTTTCTTCCTCATAAAGGATCAGAATCCGTACTCTTGAATTAGCTTTCAGATTTAACTCTTGAATTACCTCGCTAGGTAGCGAGAAATATCCGTCAGGTGAAATTTCCGTCACACATTCAATTGCTCTCATCATGATTCCTTTCTGTGTATTATTCCCTATCTTAACGAAAAACTAACTGATTATATCAAATCCGTATGCTGAAAGCAAGGAGAGACTTGAAATCTCAAAATCGATTTCGCCAGATGGCAAACCTTTCCCAAAAACATCTTGACTTTTTTGAGCATTCCGAATACAATGAACCCACGCACAGGGCTTTGCAGAAAAGAGATGTTATCCATACTGCTTTGGGCGAAGATTCGATAAAAATCAAAAACAATCAAAGAGAAATCAATGACGACAAGAATTCATTTTCAAGCCGTGTTAACCGCTGTAGAAGCCTTTGCCGAACAAGCTCTAAAGATGCAGGTTTTGGATCCATCCGATCGGAATTATGGAGGGTTCAGTTGTCCCGAACTATGGGTTTGTGAACCATGGACCGCTGCCAATACATTCACCTCGTTGGTGGTTCTCTATTTGACACCGGATTCTCAATATTATCATTCTTCAGAACTACTCGGGCGAATGCATCTTGCGCTTCAATTTGTCCTAAGCTCTCAGTATGAAGACGGCACAATCGATGGGTATTTCTGTGGAGATATGCGGTCGGCTTCCAATGTGGCATTCGCTTCGTATTCACTTTTAAGAGCGTATCGATGGTTGAGTCGTAAACAGGCACAATATAAAGGGCTTCTTCAACAAATCGAAAATTTTCTTCGCAAAGGGGTAAATGCGCTCAAGACAAAACCACTATTTGCTTCTCACCACTGTTGGGTTGCCGCTGCTGTTCTCGTTGAATTCGACAAGCTGTTCGTCGATTATGCAGCGACGTTGAAAGCGGAGAATTACCTTCATGATGGTATCGACATTAACAATGATGGCGTTTATAGCGAGCAGAGTCCCCATTACAGCATGTTGTCAAACGCTATGTTGTTAAGCGTCGGAGAGAGATTGAATCGCTCGGTCTTGTTGGAATTCGTCCGGCGCAACCTCAATTTTTCGCTTTACACTTTCCACGCTAGCGGTGAAATTGCCACCGAATTCTCTCATCACAAAGCAATAGAAAGCGGTTTACCATCGGGCTACGGTGTCTGGAAGCGTATGTCAATTATCGACCACAACGGTTACTATGCAGCGGCTGGCGATTTGACACTCACAACTTACCTGCGGCGCGTTCATAATGGACTTCTACAACCGTACCTCAACCATCCCAATCCGAGTTTCAAGAAAGAGGGTAGTTCGCGTCTATTCATGACCTCCGATATTGGTGAATTGCTTGCAATCGAATCCGAATTAAACAACGATTGGATCACCCGTCTACCAATACCTCGACAGTATGAGAAGGTATATTCACAATCCAGTATCGCACGCATCCGGTCTGACAAGATGAGCGGTACAATTATTGGTTGCAATAACATCCTATTTGCACTTCAGAACGGCAAGGCAATCATCGATGGATTTCGGATTAAATACCTCTACCACGGCTTCCGAGATTACGAACCCACCGCGTTAGTGGTTGATAGAAATGTGTATGTCATTCAAAATGAAGTGACTCAGTGGGTCTGCCACCCAACTCCGAAAAGACGTGAGGTAATACCTTTAGAGCTTAAAATTATTATAGAAATCGAGCGAATTGACGACGGATTTGAGCTTAAATTCACAACGTACGGTTATGAACAAATCCCACTTCAACTTGAATTCGGTTTGAGGAAACAGGGCACGTTGTATATCGGAAATATGGAATACGACCTCAGTCAAACGGACCTGGTATTTCTTGATAAGGAGCCCGCAAGAATTGTCTCTGGTGAAGATGAAATCCAGATCGATGGCGGTAGAACCGAACATCAGATTTACAGTTTTGATGATGACTGGACGGTAAACTTGGAAACGGCTCGACTTCTCATTACTCCCACCACACCTTACGATGGTGTGATTCGGATTACCTGCCGATAGACGAATCATCAGCGTTAACGGTTCAAAATGAACAACTCACTTTGAATGCGAAACGCTCTGCAAAGATACAAGATGCAAGTGAATCCTGAATCCGCTGTCTTCTTGAATCCTTCACGCCACAGGGAACACGGGAATATTTTCCATTGACTATTAAATATGGTCCTTCAATAGTCAATTCCTTTGTCAAAGTGTCAACCATCCTCGTTTCACGTTTTACGCGATACGTATGACTTACCTTTCCTGCATTATCTTCTTTTTATGGATAAGTTCCTCTGCTTTTGCTTCCATCGAATTTGAGCGGATTAAATTCGGATTCGAGGGACACTTCAAGCGGAGTCGATGGGTACCGTTGCATGTTTCGGTCGTCAGTCAGGATGAGGCAACAACCTTCACCGGAGAAATCATCGTTGAAGTCAGCGACATTTTTTCGGGGAAACAGATTCAAACATACTCCACTCCGCTTTCCTTGATGCCGACAGATCGGCAACGCCGGGTTCTTTACATTTTCCAGCCCGGCACTTCCACGAAATTAAACCTGAAGTTGACCCATCAGGATGGGAGGATACAAACCCAACGGGAAATTGTGCCGGAACTTCCGAAGCAGGCAAAGGATTTGTTCGTCCTCGCATTAACGCCGAATCGGGATGTGTTAAGCCGCCGGGATGGAAAGCCAATAGTACGGGGACATTCTGGAACAGAAGAAGGACAGACACTCGTTGCTTATGTCGAAGCACAAAAATTCCTTCCGACACATTGGAAGGGATATGATACCGTCGAGCTGCTGGTCATTCGTGGCGTTTCATTGACGGAGCGTTACATTTCCCGAAAACAACAGACTGCCGTTCTGGATTGGATTCAGGAAGGTGGAACGCTAATTGTTTCGGGTGGAAGCGATGTGCAATACTTACGTGGAAGTTTTCTTGAGCCCCTTCTGCCTGTCAATCTCGGCAAGTTGAGAACAGTTGCTCAACTCCCGGCATCGATGCACCAATTTGAGCTTGAGGAGGATGTCCTTTTTAATCTTATTGATTTCAAGCCTAAAGAGGGCAGTCAGATACTTGTTGGGAATAGAGATAATGCGTATGTTGTGAAACGTTCATTCGGAAGCGGTCAGATTATCTGCCTTGCGTTTGACTACAATGTTTCGCCCTTTGCCAATCTGTCGGGGAGTGAAGAATTTTGGAGCTGGCTTTTTGAAACGACAGGCAGATCTCCACGTCGCCTTGAAGCTCGCAATAATCCTCACCGCAGACATCATGAAAAAATCCACAAGTTGCTGACTTCCATGCCATCGACCCACGCGCCCTTGATTTGGTTCTTGTCTGCTTTTCTTTCAGTTTATCTCTTAAGTTTTGGCGGATTGACATGGTGGGCGGGGAGACATCGGCGGAGTGGTAAACGCCCTTACTGGATGAGTGGTATCCTACTCACAATGTTCTTTTCCTGTGCTATTCTTCTCCTTCGACACTTTCTGCCAAGTTTGATATTGGTGCATCGTTTTTCCATCCTGTCGGTTTATCCCGAAAGAGAGCGAGCTTATTTGCAGAGCTATCTTGGGCTAATTGCATCGGCACACTCTGAAACGTCGATTCAGTTTAACGGCGGGACAGTTATCAAGCCTTTGACACCGATTGCCACGTCGCCGCTGCATCTCGTTGAATCGAAGGATTATCAACTTCGACAGGCGACTTTAAGTCCATGGCGGACAAGTGGTTACTTTGCCGAGTCTTTCTTGGATTTTTCGCATCCGTCTTTCCCCTTGGTTGAGCGCGGAGATGACGACGCGACAGAGTGGATAAAGCATCATCTACCCGACACGCTTGAAAACGCATGGTTAATTGATGGT
Organism: Candidatus Poribacteria bacterium; assembly: GCA_022567695.1. Lineage (GTDB taxonomy): Bacteria > Poribacteria > WGA-4E > WGA-4E > PCPOR2b > JADFGN01. The sequence goes on from JADFGN010000125.1 coordinate 9,112, forward strand.
GAGGAATATTCTTATCTGGGTTCGATTCCGACTAACACTTCCGCAAAGATTAAAAAGGACTTCAATTCTGCGCTGGTTAGACCATTTCCCAAAGAACTATCTGGAACACGAAAGCAATTTGCACAGATCCTTTCGAGCGAAGTTGTTCTGCGGTATCTTATGCGGGAGGAGGGGGCAAAGTTAGTTGGCTGGCTGCGGAAATCGTTCCTTCCGATGGAACTAAACCATCCTGTGAATGCTGTTGATGAAACGTTCGTGATATTGTATCTCAAGTAATTTCAAACATGAAGGGGAAACAAAATGGACTATCGCATCGCAGGAAGGGTCATCATTCCCGAGGATAGGGGAAAGAAGATTTTACTTGTCGAACAGGTCCCGGAGGAAAACTTCTGGATTATCCCCGGTGGTGGTGTGGAAGAAGGCGAAACATCAACGCAAGCGGCGATTCGAGAACTCAGTGAGGAAACAGGCCTTGAAGTCGAACTTGTCAGATTTCTCTGGTGTTCAGAAGACTACAGTCCAAAATCTAATCAACTCAGCATGGACTTAATTTATTTGGGACTAGAATCGGTGGTGAGCTTGGATCGAGCGAGCACCGGACGCGCTTCTTCGATCTATCGTCACTTACACAAGAAGCCAGATATCCATGTCGAGAATTCTGGCAGTTGTTGGCGTCACATTTCGCAAATACCGATTCGATGGGGACTCCTCTATTGAGCCGAAAATGAAACGAGGTGAATACATGGATGTCTTATGTCTTGGGATTTTCGTTGTGGATGTTATTGGTCGGCCTATCGATCGATTTCCGGAAAAGGGCCAACTGGAGTTGTTTGATGAACTCGAAATGCACACCGGCGGCAATGCGAATAACACAGCAATCGGACTGGCAAAACTCGGCATCTCTGCTGGGGCGATGGGGAAGATTGGTCAGGATGGCTTTGGAGATTTTGTGTTGCAAACGTTGGAGAAAAATAGTGTCGATGCGCACGGCATCGTCCGCGATCCAAAAGCTAACACATCTGTAACCTTTGTGGTGGTTGCTTCTGATGGGGAACGCAGTTTCTTGCATTACATGGGAGCGAATGCAGCGTTTTCAGAGGCCGATATTGACTTAGAACTCATCAAGAAGAGCAGAATCCTGCACGTCGCGGGTTCCTTTGTCATGCCAAATTTTGATGGCGAACCGACAGCAAATATCCTGCGCCGAGCGAAGGAAGCGGGGGTCATCACATCCTTAGATACCGTATGGGATGTATCGGGAAATTGGCTTCGGACGTTGGAGCCGTGCCTGCCTTACGTTGACATTTTTCTGCCAAGCATTGAAGAGGCGAAACAGGTAACGAGTCTTGACTCTCCGCCAGACATCGCAGCGTTCTTGCTGGATTATGGGATTCAAACGGTTGGGCTAAAGATGGGAGAGCGTGGTAGCTATGTCCGGACAAAAGATGAGGAACTCTATGTACCGGCATATCCTGCCAATGTCGTTGATACAACGGGGGCTGGGGATGCTTATATCGCAGGATTCCTCGCAGGGACGAAGATGGGCTGGGATCTGAAACGAACGGCCGAGCTCGCCGCTGCAACTGGTGCCGCGTGTGTAACCGCAATCGGCACAACGACGGGGATTCAAAATCTGGAAGAAACGTTGCGGCTAGTTCAGTAGAAGCAAGGGAGGAATGGAAAGAAATAAGGAAATCGGTAAAATTGGAAAGTCGGAATTATTCCTTTACGTCTTACGCCTTACGTTTCACGTTTCACGTTTCACGCCTTAACTATGACACAGTCAGAAAATGCCCGTATTTCAATAAAAGCAATTTTATTGGGTTTGCTACTCATGCCACTATGCGCTTACCTCGTGGCACTTGAGGAGATGATCTGGCACTCGCTCCACTGGTCATCTATGTCCCTGCCGCAGATTTCGATTTTCTTCCTATTTGTGCTGATTATCTTCAACAAAATTGCGGGACGACTCAGACAGGTTATGAGCGGCGTGAGCCGCGAACCTCTATCTCAAAGTGAACTGCTGATGATTTACACAATCATCTCAGCAACGCTGGCATTTACTGCGCACGACAATATGGTATGCCTCATGGGAGTTCTCCCGCATGCAACTTTCTATGCAACTGCTGAGAACGATTGGGCAAACCTCTTTCATACACACCTACCGAATTGGCTGGTCTTCCGCGATGCTGATGCGGTGCATTATTTCTACAAAGGTGAATCTGCCTTTTGGGCCACTGGCTTCTATAAGTTCTGGATTACGCCAGCGATTGCGTGGTCATTCCTTCTCTCCCTTCTCTTTTTTATGCTTCTCTGCATCAATGTTCTTCTTCGGAAACAGTGGACAGAAAACGAGCGGCTCGCGTATCCAATTATCCAGATCCCTTTGGAAATGACTGAACCCACCTCCGGTTTCTTTCAGAACCGGGTCATGTGGATGGGCTTCGGCTTAGCTGGAGGTATCAGCCTCATCAACGGGCTGAATTTTCTCTATCCGAGCATTCCCCGTGTCCCGATCAAGGAAGCTAGTTATGACCTAGGTATTTATTTCACAGATCACCCTTGGAATGCAATCGGCACGCTCCCCATCCGGTTTTATCCCTTTCTGATTGGGCTCTCTTTCCTAATCCCTTTAGATCTGACCTTTTCGACATGGTTCTTCTACCTTTTTCGCAAACTGGAACGCCTCTTCGGGGCGATGGTTGGTTGGAACACCATTCCGCGATACCCGTTTTTCGGTGAGCAAGCAACGGGGGCAATGATCGGGCTATGCGTGATTTCTCTTTATTTAGGTCGGCGGTATTTCATCGAAGTCTTCAAAAAAGTAATCGGTCTCCAATCGACGCTTGATGATACGGACGAGCCGATGCGTTATCGAACTGCGGTGTTGTGCTTGATCGGTGGGATGGTCACTCTGATGGTATACTGCGGATATCTAGGGATGTCCCAATGGCTTGTGCCTTTATTCTTCGGACTCTATTTTATGATTGCCGTTGCGTTGACACGTATGCGTGCTGAGCTAGGTCCTCCGTTGCACGCCATCGTTCTTGTGAATCCACAAGTCGTTCTTGTCGCAGCACTCGGCACACGAAGACTGGGGACAGCGAATTTGACGATGTTTTCGTTGTTCTATTGGTTCAATCGATTCAACCGGAGCCATCCAATGCCGCATCAATTGGAAGCGTTTAAATCCGCCGAACGCACCGGCGCGAGTACCCGTCGACTTTTCTGGGCGATGATGATTGCCCTTATTGTCGGTGTGGTTGTTACGTTCTGGATTTTTCCGTATACCCTCTACAAATATGGTGCTGCAACAGCTGGAGAATTGCTGGGAGCCGGATGGCAGGCGTACAACAGCTTAGGCGGCTGGTTGCAACACCCACAACCGCCTGATGCTGTCGGTGGTAGTGTCATTGGCATCTCCTTTCTTTTTTCGATTGGGTTGGCATGGATGAGAGCACGTTTCCTGTGGTTTCCGTTCCATCCGGGCGGGTATATCCTCGGTGTGAGTTCTGGAACCATTGATGTCTACTGGTTTGCGCTATTCGCCTGCTGGTCGATCAAACTGCTTGTTCTTCGACATGGGGGTGTCAAAGCCTATCGGAAGATTGTGCCATTTTTCATGGGGCTTGTGCTGGGAGATTTTATCGTCGGTTGCTATTGGGGACTGTTGAGCATCATCATCGGCACACCGCTTTATACCACGTGGTTTTGATCAAAATATAGAGATCAAGATTCAAGACACAAGGCGGCAAAGTCGCGCCGCAACTGAATCCGGTCCTTAGATGGTAGAGAAATGAAGCGAGTCACCTACAACAAGCTCGTTCGAGACAGGATACCTGACATCATCGCTACAGACGATCGCCGCGCTAAAACTCGCGTCCTCGCTGATTATGAATACGCTTCTGAACTCAAACGCAAACTTGCGGAGGAAGTTGAGGAATTTCTAACCTCTGAGCAGGCTGAGGAGTTAGCGGATATCATGGAGGTGGTTTACGCATTAGCATCTCATATCGGAGTCGATTGGACCAGACTCGAAGAAATGCGCCAAGCAAAACGAGATGAACGAGGTGGATTTGACAAAAGGATATTCCTCATCAATTCTGAGGTGAATGAGAAAGGTGATGCCTAACAGTTCAACCGTTAATTTGTTGCGTAGAAGGATGTAGACGGAAACTGGATTCACAGGGATCGTCGAGCCCGGAGACGATAAATAAATGGGGTGATGGAGTGTTGGGGTGTTAGGAGTTTAAGAGGTTGTTTATCCTACCACTCCCTAGTCCTCACGCCTCAATGCCTTGCCATCACAGAATTCTTACGTCGAACTCTACGTTAATCAAGAGTTAGCAAGAATCAGATTGCGGACGAATATCGTCGAGTATTACGAATATATCGAGAAAAATAATGAAAAAATATGTAGCCGGCTTTATGTTTTCTTCAGATAAGTCTGAAGTGTTGCTCGTTGAGAAGATGAGTCCAGAGTGGCAGAGGGGGCTTCTGAACGGAATCGGAGGGAAAATTGAAGGCGGTGAGACACCTCTCGAGGCGATAATTAGAGAGTTTGCAGAAGAAACAGGTGTTGAGACAACCACGGCAGACTGGACAGAGGTCGTTTATTACATTCGTCAAAATGTATACGAAGTTCACTTCTACAAAACCTTTACGGATCAAATCTATTCCGCGGTGAGTAAAGAAAAGGAAGTTATCACCAAATTTAAGAGTGATAATTTGCCCCTCAATGTTGTATCTAACCTCAACTGGTTGATTCCCTTATGCTTAGATGACGATATAAACCTTACATCTCCTATTTTAGTCCTTGACAGAAATTAACCAAAACGCAAATCCGATGACGATAGTGTGGACAGATTATCTGAAGTACAAGGCAAAGTTGCGTGGGTTCGAACTTGCCAAGATTGAGAATATCGTCAGATATTCGTTAGAACGATATTCCGATACAGTAACAGGGCGTCGTGTTGCTGTCGGACGGCATGATAGCAAACTGGTCATGATTCCCTATGAAGCCGATAATGATTCAGTCACACCAGTCACCATTCATGTTACCACACGCCAACAGATCGATTTTCGGATGAGAACGGGGAGGTTCACCCATGAATAAGACGAAGATGGCATACTTTGAGGCAGAAGACATCCTACATCTAGCAATTTCTGACGAGCCAGAAGGTAGGAGCATTGAACTGAGTCCCAATATCACGGCTGAACTGAATGACAAAGGAGAATTGATCGGCATTGAAATTCTAAACGCTAGTGCCTTCATTCGGGATTCCATTTTGGAGTCTGTACAAGCGAAAATGCTTTCACTTGCCAAAGTTTAGACAGCTTGATTTTGCCTAACCAGTCGTTGTTGACCCTTCACTGCGTTCGAGGGCAGGCTTGGAATCTGCAGTTTTTTCAATGGTGCGCTAGAGTCCGCCACCCGAAGGGCAAGATACAGGATTTATCGGAGTTTGGCGGAACTCGCATAACGCCATAATAACATTTCACGCACCACGTTTTATGGTTTATGAAAATGACAGACAGAAACATTGTTCAAACTAAAGACCTGTCCAAATGGTACGGACAGGTTATCGGTATCAATGACATCACGTTGACCGTCAACACCGGAATCACCGGATTGTTGGGTCCTAATGGAGCTGGAAAATCAACCCTGCTCAAATTGATGACCGGACAGCTTAAACCAAACAAAGGAACTCTAACAGTTTTGGGACAAACGGTTTGGAATAATCCCGAATTCAATCGTCGGATTGGATACTGCCCCGATCAGGACACATTCTACGAATTTATGACAGGCTTGGAGTTTGTGCAATTCCTTGCAACCCTCCACGGCTATGCCGCTGAAGAGGCAGAAGCGAGAGCCTTAAAAGCGATTGCAACTGTTGATTTAATTGAGGCGAAAGATAAACACATTGGCGCGTACAGTAAAGGGATGCGACAACGAATCAAATTTGCCCAAGCATTGGTACATGAGCCAGAACTTATCTTCCTTGATGAACCTCTAGCGGGGATGGATCCGGTTCTCAGACGTAAAACCATTCGTCTCATCAAGGAACTTGCAGAACGGGGAGTCAACATCATCGTTTCTAGCCACATTCTTCATGAGGTTGAGGCAATGACAAACACCATCCTGCTCATCCATCGCGGGCGGATTCTTGCCGAAGGGAATATCTCTCATATTCGGGAACTCATTGACGAACACCCGCATAAAGTCTATCTCCGGTGCGATAAACCGCGCCTTTTGGGATCGATTTGTGTGGGATTCGAGTATGTTGCAAGCGTTGAATTTGAATCGATGGACGACGGCATCGTGATCGAAACCCTGAAGCCGGATGAATTTTATTCACGTTTGCCAGAGATCGTTGTTGATAACGATATTCGGGTAGATCAGTTGTATTCCCCGGATGATAATCTTGAAGCGGTGTTCAAATACCTCGTGGATTGAAACGGAATCTGATTCACTCATTCTTAAAATGAACACGTAACCGTTCAGGGCTTGGCAGGAGCCACCCCCTCCCGAGCAACCTAAACGCTTATCTCGAAACTTTTATCTCTGCCCAACGAGCCGCCAGTTTACCCGCCGGATTGACAGCCAGTCCTTTTGCCTCAAAATTCTGTTTGATCTCTTTAGCAGATAGTGCTCGGTCGTAAATCACCACTTCGTCAATCAAACCAATGAAACCCCCATCTCCAGCATGACCTATCTCTGTTTCAGAACCACCGCTAGCTATGGGACCTGCAAATGGTCTCTCTTTCTCTAATTCACCATCAACATATAGCAACTGGTTT
>JADFGN010000126.1 GCA_022567695.1 Candidatus Poribacteria bacterium
TACTCATCGATAAAACCCGCTCGCTTATTCCTTCTATTATGACGCACAGCCTGATGAGCCTAATCTCGCTTGTGATGTGGTTCGGAAAAGGATAGTGCAAGAAAACGGAATGGCAGGATGAAAGAATGGAAGGGAAAAAGAGTTTTAATCTATCTCATTGCATAAGCCCGAGCGTAAGGATCCTTTAGAATTTGCTCAATTCGTTGTTTGAAACGTTGGCGCATACCTCGGTAGCGCGAGAGATTTTTGACAAATCGATCTTCATAGATAGCTTGGTAATCATTCATCCCAAACTTCCTCATGAGTGTAGAACTTCAACTGACCCGATTGCTTCCGATCTAGAATGTCGGTCATATCCTCATAAAGTGGGGAATCCTTACCGAGTTCGAGAATACTCTGTTCTTGTGCAATAAATTGCATGAGTTCTTCGCGGATTACCTTACGAACGATCTGTTCGAGCTGTTGAATACTCAAGGTCACTTTGGATTCTTCTGGAAAGGTTTCATTACCCATCTTACCGGTCCTCCTGGCGTGAACTATGTCAAGAACCAAACTGTTGAGTTTCAACAAAAAAACAGTACGCTTTCTTGACTTCCGATTTATGGTGACGCTACAAGCCACGCGAATAAGAGCCCAAAACTTTGACATATACGCACAGATTCTCAAGTTCTGTAAGTGCTATTTGAGCATCGTCGTCATCCATATGCCCTTCGATATCAACGAAGAACACATACTCCCATGCTTTGGTGCGAGAGGGACGCGAATCGATCTTATTCATATTGATCTGGTAGTTTTTCAGGACGCCGAGAACCTCCCATAAAGCTCCCACTTCGTCCTCAATCGCAAAAAGAATAGACGTGCAATCATTTCCAGTTCTTGATGCAGAATGGTGCCCGATGACAAAAAACCGCGTTGTGTTGTTGGCATCATCCATGATGGATTTCCCGACGACGGGGACGCCGTAAATTTCGCTGGCAAGTCCACTCGCAATCGCTGCCGTTTGGGGTTCATTCGCAGCCAGACGTGCGGCTTCTGACGTGCTTGCAACTTCGATTTGTTGGACCTCTTTCAAATTCTGGCGTAACCATTCGCGGCACTGGGCAAAGGGTTGCGTGTGGGAATAAATTTTGGTAATCTCCGACAGCGGGGATTTTGAGAGCAGGTTGTGGTCAATGGGAAGGTAAACCTCCGCACAGATCTGCAAGTCCGTATCTTGAAACATCTCTAAGACATCGCGAACAGTCCCTTCTATTGAATTCTCAATTGCGACAATGCCATAGTCCACTCGACCAGATTCCACTTCCGTAAAGATATCGGTCTGTGGAATAATCGGGATAAACTCGGACGATGACCCGAAATGTCTGAGGCTTGCGGCATGTCCAAAGCTGCCTGCCGGACCGAGGAAGGCGATGTGCAACGGTTTTTCCAAAGACCGACATGCGGAGATAATTTCTGCGTAGATGTTTTCTAAAGCGGAAACAGGAAATCGACCTTTGTTTTGCGCTTTCAGCCGCGTGATAATTTCTCTTTCACGGTGAGGAACATAAATGTTCTCCACGTCCGATTCTCTTTTGAGATGCCCAACCTTTTTCACAACTTCTGCGCGTTGATGCAAGCAGGTCAAAATCTGGTCATCGATCTCATCCAACTGTTTACGGTAATCTGCTAAGTCCAACGATTAAATCTCCAAAATGCGTGATGTGTAAACGCTGTGGGAGCGGTATTTATCTCTCCCACAGCACATTTTTTATTCGGTGAGAGAACGCATTGCAGCGATCATGTCATCATCCGATGGGTTGTTCTCTACCATTTCGACGAATTTTTCGGCACTTATCTTGTGTTCCTCCAGGAACTTTTTATCCGCCGGTCACGGGTAAATGTAATCGCCGATTGTGCCGTTTAATTTGGCACGCGCTTTATCGGCAATTCGCGCTAACCACGCAAAATCTCCAATCATCATATCACGATGACGCGGTTTCCAATCGAGTCCCATTTAATTCACCTCCTTCCGACTACCACAATCAGATAATTGAAAGACTCATAATTTATGCCAATCTTCTTCGGAAATATCTAGTTGAGGCAAAATCTGTTTCAAAATAGGAATCCCCACATCCCTAGAACTGTGGGGATTTGGGATGCGTATTTTCAGCGGTCCTCGACGCATATATTGATGTCTGCCACCAGGATAAGGACCACTAAATCCCAATTTCCTCAGCTTACGAATCAATCTGCGCCGCTTCAGCGGGACTAACGGCAATTTCGTTAACTCCTTGATCTGCTCTACCTACTGTCAATCCATCCAATACAGGGATTGGATCATTAAACTGTAGTGCCAAAATGAGCCAGCCTTCGATAACTTCTCTGAGTTCTGATGTGGCTTCTTCTACAGTTGATCCTTGAGCCCAGCAGCCGGGGAGTTGAGGAACATAAGTACACCAACTTTTGGTATCCTCGCAATATTCGTAAACAGCGTACTGAATCGCTTTTGTAATATAGTCACTGATCGAACCTTTGTTCATAGATAGTTATGCCCTCACTTTCTTCTGTAAGTTAAGTGTGCTAGGCATGTTTTCCCTTCTTCTTCTTATTTTGCATTTGCCTCCAACTGCTTTAGAGTCTGTTGCAAGCGGTCCTGGTACTGTCCATACTCCGACCACTTTCCTGCACGTTGAGCAGTCTCGGCTTGTTCAAAGTACCGGGTTGCCTGTCGCACCAAATCCGCAATCGGTGTCTCATCCGATGCGAGTGTTTTTGAGGCTGTTGCAACGCCTTCGTCGCTACCTTGCTCTGTCGTCAAGCTAGCGGTCACTGCCGATTCCACCGCTGGGAACATCTTTCTCAATGCCTCATCGAAGCTTTCACCCCACACAACCTTTTCTCCATAGCCAATAACAACACGACGTAACTCAGGAATTGCAGAATCCTCGTTTTCCGCTTGAATATAGATTGGCTCAACATAGAGGAGGGAGTTATTCATCGGGATAATCAGCAGATTGCCACGTAACACACGCGATCCCTGAGTATTCCACAAGCTAATTTGCTGGGAGATGTCAGGTTCCTGACTGATGAAATTTTCAACCTGCATCGGTCCAGGTGCCAATTTCCCTTTGGGGAAGCGATAGACTAACAACTGACCATACTGCGGCAGATCGCATCTCGCAGCCATCCATGCGGTGAGATTCGACTTATTTTTCGGGGTGAAAGGTAGCATGAGCATAAATTCCGCTTTCTCCTCGCCCGGTTGCTTGATGATGACGTAGTACGGCTGAACGTCCTGTTCATTCGTAATTGGTGGCAGTGCTGGGCTTGGTTGACGTGGCGCAAATGGGCTTGTCGATACAGGGGGAGATGTTTGTTGAAGTGTGCGATCGGTACTATCATAAAGCTCTTTGCCGATTTCCCACTGATCCTCGCTAGCATAAAAGGTGATTGGATCTTTCATGTGATAGTCCTGATATACCCGTGCTTGAATGAGAAACATTGTGGTGGGGTATCGGATGTGCTTTTTGAGATTTTCAGACATTGCGTCAAACGGCTTGAATAACCCGGGAAACATTCGATTGTAGCATTCAACAATTGGGTCATTCTCCTGTTCCATGATATAAAAATCAATGCTCCCATCGTAGGGATCGACTGTGACTTTAACGGAATTTCGTATATAATTCTTCTCCCACGGCTTCTCACCCCCTATGATGCGATTTGCCGCACGTCGTCCGCGTCGGCTGGCAATCTCGGAACGAAGCGCGTCCTCCATCCTCACCGAATATGGGTAACGGTCCGTGACCGTATAAGCGTCGATCATCCAGATTAGCCTACCGTCATTTATGACAATATACGGGTCGCGGTCATATCGCAAAAACGGAGCAATTTTGGTGACGCGCTCTTTAATATTCCGATGGTAGAGTACACGACTTTTCGACGAAATTTCGCCGGGGAGAACGAACTTGAGTTCGTTGTTAAATTTCATCATGTATACGAGCTTTCGCCAGAAAGAAGAAAGTTGCACGCCGCCCTTCCCCTGGTAAGAATATTTGGCGAAATCCTGCCCGAAGGTTTCAGGGTAATCAAATTCAAGTCCCTTGCTACGGTCTGGATGGATGATGACATAATGATTTGTGCGTTCACCGTAGTAGATACGGGGTCCCGGATTATCGTTAAACCGATACGAATTGGGCCACTCGTCTTCGTAGACGATTGGATCAATATCCCGAATGTACATCTTCGGCTTTCCATTAAGGACCTCATTGACAGGACTCATCACAGCCCCATAGCCGTGCGTGTAAACATAAGTCCGCTTATACCAGTCGTTGCGCACCTCGCGCGGAAGTTCATTGATATTGAGTTCACGCGCGGAAAGCATCACCTGACGCGGTTCGCCATCTTCCATTGTATAACGGTCTATGTCTACGTCAGCAAAATCGTATTGTGAGCGTAGCTCTTGCAGTTGTCGGAAAGTGCGTCGCAACGGACGCCAGTCCCAGAGGCGAATACTGTTAATGACAGAAGCGTTGTCCTGCTTGGTGACTTCCGCGTAGGATAACTCACCTTCCAACGGATATTCTTCTTCTGTCACTGTGTTATCTTCTAGGTCATAAGCATGGAGTGTCGCCTTGATGTTGTAGTTAATGTATTCTTCCTCAAGTGCCTGCTTGTTTGGTTCAACTCGCCACTTCTGTACAAAAGTAGGATAGATCTGCCCGACTAAGCCGACGAGGAAAAAGACTGCAAAGCCACCGACGGCGACTTTGATACTGATTTTACGCAAAAAAATACCGAGCAGAAAAATCAACGCGCAAATGATTGCAAGCCCCCACAAAATCTGTAGAAAAGGCAGACGTGCCCGAATTGCCGCATACCCGCCCCCACCACGTACGACATCACTCGTGGTATAGAGGAGATCATACATCGCGAAACGATAATTCCACGCACGAAATAGAAGTGTGATTCCGATAAGGGCAAACATGTGCGCCTTGACACGGCGTGAAGGTTCAAAGCGATTGCTTTCATTGATGAGCGAACCATGGAAAAAGTAAATAACAGCGGTGGAGAGGGTTATCAACAGGAACAAGGCAAACAGACTGCCACACACGTATCGTTCCATGGGCATTTTGAAAACGTAGTAATTTACGTTTTTATTGAAGCTCGGAATCGGATCGCGAGTGGCTGCAATGAGATATGCTTTTTGCCCCTTCTCCAGTTTAATGACCTTATCTAATTGAATGGTGTCAACCCCGATTGACCTCACCTGCGCGGTTTCGCTTTGGTTGCCAGCTTCGATTGTAACCGTATCCCCCTCTTTTAGCCCCTTGGCATTGAGGTCTACAGTTGAGATTGGAATCTGATCCGAGTCTATATTCTCATCCACAATGATGCGAGTTGCCGATCGGAATTCAAGTCCTTTGGCGTTGAAATAACGCAAAAAGTGTTCCCATTTTTCGGTTGCTGTATATCCCATTAGCGTGCTAAACCCAATGGCTAGTATGGCAAGCACCACATAAATAATTTTCCGCAGGTCAAAGCCGAGTTCTCCGGCAATGGGAATTGCTTCCACAAGTCTTGGAAGCAACCGAGAGGGAGTGAACCGATAAAGTAGGTAGAGGTTTATGAGAGTAACGATGAGAAATACTACACCAACAAGAAGCCCTAGAAAGACTTTCGTTTTGAGAATCTTCCAAAAAACGCCATCGTAACCGACCATGTCGAACCAAAGTATGTTAGGGTAAATTTTAACCAGGACGGAAACGGCTCCGAAGATGAGCGCCAAAACAATAACAAGACTGATAAGTCGAGTAAAACGTGGATTCAATATATACCTTCTTTCATTGATTATTCGGTTTTCTCGCCACGCAATGTGGCAAGTTCAGCATACAGTTGCTGTAATTTGGATTCCAGTTGGTGTCGTTGTTGAGTTTCCTCTTGAGCAGCAGCTTCTGTCTCTCGCCGACGTTGAGCTTCTTCTTGAGCAATAGCTTCTGCTTCCTGTCGCCGCTGAGTTTCTTCTTGAACAATAGTTTCTGCTTCCTGTCGCCGCTGAGTTTCTTCTTGAGCAATAGCTTCTGCTTCCTGTCGGTGTTGAGTTTCTTCTTGGGCAATAGCTTCTGCTTCCTGTCGATGTTGAGTTTCTTCTTGGGCAATAGCTTCTGCTTCCTGTCGGTGTTGTTCTGCACCTTCAGCTATCGCTTTCCATTCTGAGGGAGTTGGGATGGGAGTTCCATCAGGTAGATAGGGTCGTAAAAGCCTCACTCTAAGATAAGGCAAATCGACCCAGCGAAACCAAAGATTCAAGACGAAACTAAACAGTCTTCCCTCCGCGTCTGGAGTCATTTCATCGATTTCACCGGAAGAACTTCGCCGCCACCCCCGGAACTCTGGTGGCTTGGCTCTTTCAGGCTGATGGACGAAATACTCCTGGACCCCAATGTCAAGCAAGTATTGTTTCACCTTTTCCCCTCGAGCGCGAGCTGCCGTTGATTCGGAAAGGAATTCAAAAACAACATGAGGCGCAGTACCTTCTGCCCATGTGTAAAAACTCCTCCGCTCAAATGCCTCAACACCGAGCACGACGTAAATATCGGGAGCGACGAATTTCGTTGCATCCCCTTCCTGATAATAGATGAAGGTGTCAATGCCAACATAAATGAGGTTATCGGTTCCAAAGTGTGTCTTGAGTTGTCTGCTAAAAGTAGTAATCTGCTCTGCATGAAATCCTGTTGCCGCCATTGGCTCATCGTCCTCATAAGGGTAGCCTTCGACGTAAACCGTAGACTTGCCGACCGCTTTTGGAAAGACTGGCATGTACTTTTGTTGTTTGAATTCAAAATCGTTGAAGACATCCATGATTTTCTCCACCACCTACCTTGCTCTGGTGAATTTTAGATACATCATCCATACTTCTCCATGCGATGTTCATCTTAGCCACTGTCTAATTTCTACATCGGATGGAATCACCGGTGGTCGATTCTAAAACGATTGCCCCAATCCAAAATGGTACCTCACGTCCGGATCGAGGGTAGCTAGATCGGTTCGACGTGCCACAGAGAAGTCGATTGAAAATACCCCAAGTTGTAAACGAAGTCCAACGCCAACTGATCCTTTGACATCATCAAGATGATAGTGATTCCGCTCTTTTCGGAAGACATGAAACCGATTGTCAGCATTGAATTGATTTTCAGACCAGACGGTACCGAAGTCAGAAAATATGATTCCACGGATGCCGCCAAGCGCCCATGAGAAGGGCCAACCAAAACGGAGTTCGTCGATAAATGGAATGCGAATTTCGAAGTTAAGCAGACCCATGCGAGTTCCAACCAATTCTTCGTAACGATACCCACGGAGTGTATCGATACCGCCAAGGTAGAACAGCGATTTATCCCGGCCAAAGCTACCACCTAAGAACAAACGCGTTGCGAGCGTCGAGCGTCTACCAAGCTTGAAATACCTGCGTCCATCGAAGACGACATTCGTGAGGTCTAGATCGCTGCCTAATTTGCGAAATGACTTCTCAACCGAGAGTTTATAACGTGAACCCGTATAAGGTCCAAACTCTCTCCACATGGTTGTATCGTTGATAAAATCCACAGAACCAAGCATCAGAAATCCACGACCACTGTCAAATTCACGCTCGGTGTCAAAGTTAAAGGTGAAAGGCGTTGAATACAGGAGCACTTCCGAATCAATGCGACGATAACGGTTGAACGGATAACTGAAGAATCCCATGAGTCCTGTCGTTCGCTGGACTACCCCACGGCGATCTCGGGGCGATCCCAAAACATGATATTCGTGGAAATTGAAAATAGCGGCACCTACATCAGCTCGACGGGCGAGGTAACCGTATCGTGCAATGAAATCGGGCGCGAGGAAACCGGCCTGATTGGCAAGAGAAAGCCCTAAACGATGATTTCCCATCATGTCACTGGCGACAATCTCGGTTGTATTCCGCAGTAAACCATCAGACCCCAAACTGAAATCAGTGAAGATTGCGTCTAAGACGACCTTTGTATTATACTTGCGACGGGCAATCCGATACGGTCGCTCTATTGGTGATTCCAGAACCACGGGCTGAATATCCAGAGGTGGCATATCGATTTTCTCATTGATTGCCTTTTCCACGTCCATGACGCAGATATCATACTTGCCATTCTCATAACCCGCAAACACGATTCGTTTCCGATCTGGTGAAAAACGAGGGTTAAAGCACCCCGTTATCACGTTTGTCAAACGAGTGAGTTCTGTCCCGTTAGACCTTATCGTGCAGATGTCATAAACACCGTTTAGATCTGAGGCGAAGATCACATCTTCGCCATCGAAAGACCAACTTGGACTAATGGCATTATGTTCGGGGCCAGTCAGCTGACGCTGCGTACGACGATTGACATCGATTACAATGAGCTTGGATTTTCCTTCCCGCTCTGAGGAATAGACAATTTCCTCCCGCGTTGGGTGCCATGAAGGATGGGTGTCGTTGAAAGAGTCGTTCGTCAGCGGAGTGATTTCTCCCGTTGCCAATTCGATGATATACAGGTCTGTTTTCCCATTCGTTAAGGCAGATAAAACTATCCGCTCACCACTTCCATCGTAGGATGGTGACGAGGCAAGGTCGAAATCAAGTTTGAGGCGATGGGTGAGTTTTTTGGTCAGCACATTGATTTCTAGCAGATAGTCCGAACCGTGGTATTTGCCGATAAAGGCGATACGATTTCCATCAGGCGACCAAGCAAGCCCACTCCCATCTGTGCGAATCTCCTCGTATTTACTCCGAAAAAAGCTTTTGCTGATTCGTGAAAGCCTGACTCCTGTTTTGGCAGACATCAGCACAATTTCCCCAAAACCATCATTACCCGTCACGTAGGCAATCAAATCGCCGCTCGGCGACCAAACCGGCTTCATACTATGGGAATAGCGCGATTTTTCTGTCAGGTTCTTGGCGAAGGAATCCGGCGGATCTTTATGCTCAACTAGGGGCCAATACCTTTTTTTGATACTCTGACGCCACTCTTTATCAAATTGCTTAAGGCTGACTCCGAGTGTGTTTTTGAACGCTTCACTGAGGTCTTTCGTGCGGATATGCCTCAATTCGTGCATGATTTCCCCAACTTTTTCCCGCCCGTATGTTTCCACCAAGTAACTAACTGCGGATTGCCCAATCTTGTAAACAGTGAAACCGAAAGGCTGCGGGCGAGTTAAGGGAATAATTCGATTGTTGAGACTCACATCTCTTAAGACCATCTCCCCGATAGCGTTATTGTCGTTACCGAAATAATCTGCCATCCCCTCGATAAACCAAATCGGCGGCGAATAAAGAAATTCACCGCTATAAATACGGGCGGCGGGTCTCTGATAGATGATGTCGTACTGGAAGATATGAACCAACTCGTGAAAGATGACTTCACGAAATGACTCCATCGAACCGGTGAAGGGAATAACCATGCGCCGTTTGAAAATCTCTGCAAATCCACCAATCCCTTCGTGAATCTCTTGCAGCATAATATTCGTTTCCTGAAAATCCTTATGAGATCGATAGAGGATTAGCGGGGTGCGATCTTTAATCTCATGATCGAAATCTTCACTATGTTTTTCGTAAGCCTCCTCGGCGACATCCGCCATGATTGCCACCAGCCGTTCTTCGCTGGGATAATAGTAAATATCAAAATGTTCCGTTCGATGAATCAACCAATCGAATTTCTGATCGGTAATTTTATTTTTCCCAAATCCCTGCGTCCAGCCATTTGGGACAAGGATAAAGGAAATCAAGCAGACAAAGAAAAGAGGAATGATGAGGTGAATCTTTCCACGTAGAACATTGGACTGATCGGAAATGGTGCCGGGAAGCGACGGGGTTTGCGTTGTCCGCGACGACTGATGGTTGATTGCTGAAATGTCGTCCAACATGGGGGAGGCGTATTGCATCCGATCAAAACGCTTTCGATGCAACCCATTTAATCCAGATAGACTAGCGGATACTTTGTGAAAAGCGCGTGAAACCAATCCTTCCTTTCTTCCTACCATCTTTTCACTTCCTTTCCTATTTCATCCAAGTTTACTTTACCAGAAATCTTTCTTCAGTTTCATAATGCGGCGCGGCCTTGCGGGTGAATTCCTTGACAGCTTGTTTGGCAAGGTTTTTTGTAAGACTATCGTGCGGCATCACCTGTGACACCAGAAACGAGCCGAAAGTATGGGCTTCAACGGCACTCCGTTCGTAATTCTCCTCCCACACAAATTCCTCGGCATCTACATCAACAATCGATACCTGCAACGAAAGAATATAGGTTTTCTGCAAATAATCCTGATAGTCCGTCACATACCGTTGCAATGAGCTTGAATAACGTTCTCCGTAATAGCGCCTCGGCCGACTGATTGTATAAAACTTATAGCTTCCTGTAACCACTGCATCGACTTCAAAGTATTGTCCAAGCTGAACCAACCGATCGATATTCTTCAGCAAGTCGGGACCAATCGTTTCGCCCGTCAGCATGCGCATAGTTTCCTGAGTTCCAATGACATTGAGGTTCTTATGACGCCCCAATCCACGACGCATCATAGACGAAATCTCGTTCCCCATTTCTATTGAAGGTTCAGCATTTTTGTCTTCAAGTTCTACCTCAAGAAATGGCAACACGGCAAAACTCGAATATCGACTCACGTCAATTTCCGATTGAACCTTGATCGGGATTGACACTCGCGTTGCTGATTGCCCGCAACCATGACAGGCGATTACTAACGCCATGACCAGCAAGGTCTTACTGATGGGGCTGTTGTGGAATGAGAAAAGGCGGTGAAACATGGCGATAAATACCTCCGAGGAAATGAATAGGAAGGCACAAAAAGCGAGCCAACAGGAAGATTGATGCTGCGCATCAATCTTAAATTCGACAAACTCTAACCTTTTTTGTTGCAAAATTAACCTGAAAAATCCGCTTCCTCATCCTCCACGTCGGGCTGATTTTTGCTATTTCGTCGAACATGAAGACGACACTTTCTGTAGTTAAAACGATAGTACTTATTGTCTGGTTCTAATTCCGTTGCACGCTTATAGGATTCGATGGCCTGATCAGTCTTTCCCAATGCTTCGTAGGCCACTCCAAGGTTGTTATGTGCCTGCGCATTTTGCGGCTGGATTTCGAGAATCTGCTCCCATCGAAAAATCGATTCGTTCCACAGCTCCAATTTAGCAGATCTGATTGCAAATTGATTATATTGATCGATTGTCGCTTCATCCGACGAAATCGCACAACCCAGCAATGTCAAACAGGAAGAAATGAGAAGAAATCCGAGTGAGCAGCGAGTCAACAAAATAAAGCCCCCTTTCCAGAACTTATATTCTACATAAACCTAATCCGATCGTCAAGCCAAAAGCGAAGCCTTCAGAAACATTTAATTTTCGGAAGACTTGCAAAATCTTGAAGAACGAATTATCGAAGATCGAAAAAAAGGAACGGTCTATCCTCTAACTTCCCGATTTCTCGATTGTCCTTACGCTAAATGTATGATAATATATCACTTAAGATTAGTGAAGTGAGTTACCTAACAGAATCACATTCTGTATCCGAACAGAAGAGAGGAGGACATGGGGAATGAGTGACTTAATGCCCGACCGACGTCTTTGGACGCGGTCAGAATACATGGCGATGGCTGAAGCGGGCATCCTTGCGCCAGATGAACGAACGGAACTGATCGGAGGAGAAATTATTCAAATGAGTCCACAGAAAGGACCTCACGCGAGTGGGGTAGTTCTTGTTGATGAAGCATTACGGGAAATCTTTTCTGGAAACTTCCATATCCGACCGCAATTGCCTCTAAGTGTGGAAGAAATCTCTGACCCGGAACCCGATGTCGCTATTGTGTCAGGCAAACCTCGTGACTATGTAGAATTCCATCCAACGACGGCACTGCTTGTTGTAGAAGTATCCGATTCCACGCTCGCCTACGACCGCGGGCAAAAAGCCAGCCTCTATGCCAAAGCGGGAATAGCGGACTACTGGATTCTCAACCTGCCTGAGCAACGGCTTGAAGTCTACCGTCGTCCTGCGCCCATGTCCAATCAGCCTTTTGGATACGGATACACTTCTTCCACCATCTACTTTTCAACGGACGCCGTTGCACCGCTTGCTATGCCCGAATCGGCCGTATGGGTCGCAGATCTGCTGCCATAGACAAATGAACTGAAATACAACTTTACAGATTATCCATTGAGGAGTCTTCATAATTCCGTGGGAACTCGTCTCCGGGCTCGACTCCCCACAGCAAATCCGGTAGCCGGGCGAATTTGGTGATAATAATGACCATGCCTCAATTTTGGATTTGTCCAAAGTCCAACTCAAATAGTTACGCTGAATTAACAATTTACAATCAAGGAGTCAAGCCGCGCAAATGCCTTCCACATTTGAGAACGAACTTATTGAAATTTACGAGCGAGAGGTTGAGGAACTTGCTTTGACGAAAAGCAAATACAATACCATCCTCGGAGCATCGGATGTCTCTGCAATTGTTCGCGCTTTCCGTCTAGCCCTCGAACACGGGGTTGACAAGGTTACCGCTCAAATGCTCTACGACATGATCAACGACGAATCGAGAGGGGCAAGCTCTGAGCTGTTCAAGTAAAAACTTGTTACTCAGGCAACTATTATGCTTTTAGAACGTATCTTTCTTAAATCCTTTGGCTGTTTCAAGCGCGAAGATCTCGAGCTCAAGGACGGCATCAATCTGATTTTTGGCCCCAATTTTAGCGGCAAGAGCACGCTGGTGAACGCGATCTTTTTTACACTGACTGGCAAGCCGATTGTTCCGAAAGTACCCTTAGCAGCGATGACCCAGTCCGGAGCACTTAGTGGAACAGCCGGAATTGAGTTCACAGATCAGGGAAAGAGTTACCAGCTATTTCGATCAACACACGGAGAAATCCAACTGCGACATCAACAAAACGGGGGATGGCAAATCCTTTTTACCGGGAAACGTTCGGCAGACGAAGAACTCAGAAAAATGTTTCAGCTCACTTATCATCATCTCTCTGCTACGGCGTTCCTGCGGGAAGGCGAAATCTTTGAATTCCTCAGCCGACAACCCGCAGATCGACGTGAAATCCTTTACGCCTTGCTCGGAATCGATCGGCTCATAGAGGTGCGCCAACGTTTCATTGAAGGAAGGCGCATCTCGAAACGAGAGGAAACTCGCATTCAGCAACATCAGCGCAGCTTGCGAGTCACAACACTTAAGAGTCATCGTGAGGAAATTCAGCGAATTGAAGAGGAACTGAAGCAACTGGAAGAAGAACACGAACGGTTGTCAAGTCGATCGCCGGACAGCAGCGATGCAACGCTGATCGCTGAATTAACTCAAAGCCGTTCACGTCTACAACAGCAAATCGATACATCGACGGAAGAACGCAATTCGCTTCTCAGTGGATTCACTGACGCCTCACACATCCGCAAAACCATTGAGACGATTGAATCGGCAATGACTGACGCGCAAGGGTTAGAGGCGCAGCGCGAGGAGATCATTCAGAAAGTCGGCAGTCTGACGAGCCAAATTGAAGTGTTAACCACCGCTTGCGAAACCTTGCGCCAGTTAATCGATACCACGCAAGGACATTGCCCAACCTGTCATCAGCCAGTCCAACGGGAGGTTATCGCACAGCTCATCGACGAAAAAGAGGCAGAGAAAACCAAATATCAGGAAGAACTCGCGGCACAAAAGAAACAACTTGATCAGCATACCGCGAACGTGAACGCCCTGCGTGAACTCAACCAGCGGCGTCAACTCTTATCGAGTAAGATTGAGAGGCTTGAGCGTCTTGAACCGCAACTCGCAGAACTTCAGCGGGAATTTAATACGGTGAACGAGCGGTTAAATGCACTACAACCGACCGATGTACCTCAAACGAATATTGATGACCCCGCGCAAAGTGTCGAACGCAGACGCCAACTCAAATTTCGGATTGATAATTTGCGACGGCGGATTGTGAAACTCAATTCTGAGGAAGCGGTGTTATCTCATAAACTCGAAGAGGTACAGCGTGTACGCGAAGAAGCAAACCGCATCCTAAGAACTCGCCTCTGTTCTGAACTTGCATGTGAAGGGGTTGAAAAAACCATCCAAGCACTCCAACACCAAATCCTCCAGCCTGTCGAAGAGGAACTCCAACGCTGGCTCAAACGGATGAACCTTTTTGAAGTTTCTAGCGTCGATCTCAAAAGCCAACACCTGTTGCCATCGCTAAAAATCAGCGGTGTGGATCGGAGTCTGATGCTCCTCAGCGGGAGCGAAAAAATCATCCTCTATCTATGTTTCAAAGTCGCCCTTTCAAAGGCATTGGGCAATCCCGGATTTTTTGTCTTCGATGATCCGACCCTTCACCTCGATCTGGAACGCAAGGACTTAATGGTCGGGTTCATCCACAAACTCGCTGAAGAATACCAGGTAATTGTCACGAGCAACGACCCGGATGTTCGAGAGGGATTATCGGGCGCACACCTTATCGAGACGAAATGTGAGGGGGGATCACAATGATGAAATGCAATTACCACCCAGAAACCGACTCACTCTTTATCCACTTTTCGGAAGGGCAAAGTGCCGACTCAATTATCATTGATGAAAAAAACATGGTGCTGGATTTTGATATTAAAGGCCGCTTGATCGGAATTGAGATATTCGGTGAAGCCAGCAAGACTATTGATCTATCTGCTTTGGAAAAGGCGCGAGTTTTGAACATTAGACAGCCAGAAATATCAGAGGTGGGGAATCAAAAAGCTGTTGCTGATTGAAACACATATCAAAGTTGTAGGAGCAGCAATTCTACCCTACGATGAGCGTCCCCGAACAACGATCCGGATGTTCGAGAGGGGCTAGCGGGCGCACACCTTATCGAGACGAAATGTGAGGGGTGACTGATTTGACGGCTATCTTCTTTTGTTGCTTAATCCAAGATAGTACTTGTAGAGGTAGGCAAAAGAATAAGCTGTGTAACCTCCTGGCTTATAAATAGGAAGAATAATTCCATTTACAACCAGCAAATCTTTGAGTCCATCGATGGTTTTATATTCAAGTTCGTTTTCATAGGTTTTGATTACACCTTGAATTAGGGTTTCAAACTCCCTTTTACTAAGGTATGATTTTCTGGAGGAAAGAGACAATTTGTTCTGAATATAATCAAAGATTTTTTCTAAATCTCTGTTTCCCTCCTCTGAAGCTAAATCTTCAAAATGTCCTTTGACTGCCTTCACTCGAGCTCGAGGTTTTGCGAAGTAACGAGCGGATAAAACAGGCTTAGGAAAGTCATCCTCTGGGGGCCGGAAATAATCTGTAATTGCTTCCCGAATTAAATCTAAGAAAGGTCGTAAACTAATTGTCTCATCTGAATTTTGTAGATTTCGATAGAACCAATCGTAAGTTTCCCCGTATTTATCCGTGCCATCTCGATAATCCGCCCACTTGCCCATAAATGTCTCAACAAGTGGTTTGAGATATCTTGGGTTCGGTGGAATTTGATTGTCCTTTCCCGCGGCTTCTTTGATCTCATCTATCAACTTGTCTGGAAAATCTCCAGATTCAAATATCAAGAATAATAACATTACTATAAATGAGAAAGGAATGGTCTTTAGAAGGGTGCTATTCGGCGTTCGAGTTTTTAAGAATAATATAGTGGGCAACTCTGAATGGGGTATTCTTGTCGAGATCGTATGTAGTGTACGACTAGAGTGTCCGGACATCAAGGTTAGTCAGAATTGGTGGGGTAGTGTGGATAAAAAAATCATTGAAGAGATTGATAGAGCTAGCGAAGAAAATTCCAACCATATTGGAAATGCAATGGCTACTATGGTAAATA
>JADFGN010000669.1 GCA_022567695.1 Candidatus Poribacteria bacterium
GCGCATTGCCGAAAGCATGGGAGAGGACTTGATTCCCTTTTTAAGCGAGGAGGTCGTCAAACGGATTCCTCCTGAAAAGCGCGTCCGTGGACTCTCAGAGGAAGAGATACGTTCCCTTTCACCAGAAACCAAAGAAAAGCTGAGGCGACTGTTGAATAATAACTCAAAAGAACCGAATTAAACGAAACGTTGGGGTCTCAGAGTCCTTGCATTGACGAAAGTGTGTTTTATCTTTGCCAACTCGGAGGTCTTAAAAATGGCTGGAAAACAGAATTAAACTTTCGCGGCAAAAGATGACCCCAGCGGATGGCGTCCTTGTGAACAATGATGGTGGAGTTTTTAGAGAAAGACACGATCGACGTTCGGGTGACATAACATCGTAGATCAGGCCTAACGCTACTGGAGGTAACCTATGAACCGAAGACAATTCCTAACCACAATGGGAGCAATCCCCTTTCTACCGAGTTTACTGTCCGGAATGCCACTTCTTGACAGAACAAAACGGGCTTTGATTTTAATCTGGATGGACGGTGGTATGTCACACATCGACACCTTTGACGGAAAGCCGGAAGCACCACCGGACATTCGTGGCGATCTGGTCTCGAAAGAATCTTCTCTCGAGGGTGTATACCTCACCGAAAGTCTGCCGCTCCTGTCCCAGAAGATGAAAGAGTGCGTCCTAATTCGGTCAATCACCAGCCCAGAAGGCAATCATGACCGTGGTTCTTATTACATGCTCACGGGGCGGCGTCCGAATCCTGTGTTGACCCATCCGTCAATCGGATCGGTTTTTGGGCACGAACCATCGGCAGACGGCAATCCGATTCCAGCTTATGTCGCGATTCCGGATGCACATAATTATGCACGGCAGGGATTCTTGCCAATCACGCATGGGCCGTTTGAACTCGGCGCACGGCCCGATAGACGAGATTTTCAAGTGAAAAATTTGGAACCTCACCCTCAGATGCAACAGGCAATGGAACTCTTGCGGCAGGTGGATGAACTCGATGGTCATCCCCGATCGGAGGCGGAAGCGGCTCGTGACCGATTCCTCGAGCAGGCACAACGTCTTTCACTCGATCCGGAGGTTCGTGCGCTGTTTGACGTGAAGGCGGAAAAGCCGGAATTGAGGCAGCGTTACGGAAAGCATTTCTTAGGCCAATCCTGTCTTTTAGCGCGACGTTTGGTGGAAGGTGGTGTGCGGACAGTGTTCGTGCGCGACTTGGGATGGGATCACCACATCGACATCAAAAACGGATTGACCTTTGGCTATCCGCCAAAATTAAACGCCATGGACGAAGCCATTTCGGCCTTACATGAAGACCTTGACAGACGGGGACTCTTAGAAAAGGTGGTCGTAATGGTGGCGAGTGAATTTGGACGGACCCCAAGAATCAATCCTCGTGCAGGGCGCGATCACTGGTCCCGTGCGAGTAGCGTTTTGCTGTTCGGTGCAGGTTTACGAAAAGGAACTGTCGTGGGACGCACCGACGCAAAGGGGGAGGTTCCCGTTGAGAGACCCGTTTCACCGGCAGATCTTTTTACGACTGTACTTGCCGCCCTCGGTGCCAATCTACATCAAACGCTCTACACCCCTGATGGTCGTCCGGTTCGACTCGTTGATGAAGGAATCCATCCCATTCGAGAGATATTAGCTTCGTAATCGAACTATCCCTTGTCCTCAGTCTCTCAACCTCGCTTGCAGATTAAGTAATGCAAAATTTCAATCCGGTTGGGGACAGATGGGGAAAGAATCTCATCACATGCAAAACGACATCTGCAAGTCACTATTGTTCAGAATTTGTGTCGTTCTACTGTTGGTTACGACGCTGAGATTATTTGCCCAAGAAGTCCATGTTGGTCCTGTCACCGATTTGGTGATTGTTGAAAATCTCATCTATTCTTGTTCTCAAGGCGGCGTGTTTGTCCAAAAAGATGGACGGGAAAATTTGGTCTATCGCCCCCATTTTCGAGTGATAAGTCTTGCAAGCTTTGACGGTAGCAATCTTCTTTTACTCGTCGGTGGACAGCCGGGGATCTCCGGCGAAATTGGGCTTTTGGATTTAGAAACC
Source organism: Candidatus Poribacteria bacterium (assembly GCA_022567695.1). Taxonomy (GTDB): domain Bacteria; phylum Poribacteria; class WGA-4E; order WGA-4E; family PCPOR2b; genus JADFGN01. Next base: position 2,073 of record JADFGN010000669.1, read on the forward strand.
AAACACTTTGAGACCTTGGAGATCGCCAAGGATCTGATTTATTCGGTAGACGCAACGGGCGATCAAGCAGCGATGGCGTGTGCTGATGGAAGAGTTTTGATAACCTCCTTCGCAAAGCCAATTTTGCATTCCAAACCCTCACTGTCTGAGGCATCGATCAACATTCTGCACAAGCATACGTCTGTTGCCCGTGCCGTGCAATTTTCGCCTGACGGAAAGTGGCTGGCTTCAGTGGGGTTAGATGGTATTGTCATGTTATCCGCCGTGACTCCCCACCTCCTCTCCGCTGCGGGAAAGACGATGCGTAAAGAAGCGAACCCGCCGATCATTCTGCAAGACCACAGCGCAAAGGTTGAATGCCTCGTTTTTTCGCCGGATTCCAAATTGTTGGCATCCGGGGCGCGGGACGGCAAGATCAGGATACACACAATCGGTGGAAGATTGGTGCGAACATACACAGGTTTAGGAACAGAAGTGACGGACGCAGAGGATTTCGGGCAAAACCCCTACATTTGGGCACTGGCTTGGGGAGGAGAGCCGCAAGCCTTAATTGCTGGTTCTGCAAAGGGAACTTTGTATCAACTTGCCCTAACAGACAATCGATGGGAGAGAATGAAGTGGCCGCATGATGGTCCCATTTACAGCTTGGTTTTTGACGCAATGGGTAAACTTCATGTGGGTACGGAAAAGGTGACCCAATTGCCGACGTTGTTTGCGGACGATTGATGTGAAAACCGGGTAAAATGGCTTTGGTTATCATCCATATCCTACGGCTTCGGATGGTTATTGTAGATATCCAACATTCATGATAGCATAGAGCCACAACGCTCGATGAGCGACTTTGCCCTTCTTTTTTGTTGTGTTGCTGGTGGCAGTATCCCAAGAAGTGTTGGCTAATCATATGTTATGTGTAAGAAATAATGAGATACGAAAAAAGGAAATAAATGACCAAACAAAAAAAATTACATTATCCTGCTGATTTTTTAGGCAAATTTATTTGTGGAAATACCGTTGATGTCATGAAGCAAATACCAAATGGTAGCATTGATTTGGTTGTCACATCTCCGCCTTATAATCTTAAAAATTCAACGGGAAATGGAATGAAGGATGGACGAGGTGGAAAATGGGCAAATGCAGCATTAATCAATGGATATTCTCATTACAACGACAACATACCGCATGATGAGTATGTTAGCTGGCAAAGAGATTGTCTAACAGAAATGTTACGGGTTATACCTGATGATGGAGCAATTTTT
>JADFGN010000670.1 GCA_022567695.1 Candidatus Poribacteria bacterium
GCTGTGCCCTTGCGCGAGTGTCTTGCCAGTGGTATTGCCTTCTATCATGAGGGATTACTGCCATCACTCAAAGCCGTTGTCGAACAGATGCTAATCGATGGGCTCATTCAACTCATTTTCACAACGGAGGCATCTGCTGTAGGAAGCGATCTCCCTGTGAATTCTGTCATCTTAGATGGGCTTGAAAAATTCGATGGCACACGCTTGCGTTACCTGAAACCTCAAGAGTATCACCAGATGGTAGGACGAGGTCGGCGTGTGTATGCCTGTGTTGACCCGTTTAAGACGGACGCAGAAACTGTGAGGCACATCTTTAACGGAGATTTTGAAGCCTTCGATTCTCACCTAGACCTATCTTACGCGACAATCTTAAATCTGTACGATCGACTGAGTGTAGCATCTCGGGAAAAGGGAGAGCAGGAAATTAGGAAATTAGGAAATTGGGAGATTGACGAAAATGACGCAACACGCAGTACGCAATACAGTGACTGGCTCCAAAAGAGTTTTCGCTACTTTCAATCCCGCAATCAATTGAATCAGAATGCCACTCCCGATGATAACGAACTTTTGCCAGTGGAGTGCATCCACGATCAACCCCATCTAATTGTCGAGTACCAACAGCTATCCGAAGCACTTTCGCCCCAAAAAACGGCGTTGAAAAAGCGTCAGCGTGAATTACGTCGAACCAAGCGGAATGAAAAACAGCGAGTCGCACAGGCATTGGATGAACTCAAAAGTTCGATTCAGCAGCTCGAAACGAAACGGGATGCTTTGCTCTGTGCGGATTGCCCGCATCGAGGGGAATGTATGCAGCGTTCTCAGAAGTTGCAAAAGGCACAACGCGAAGCAAATCGGCTGACGCAACGCAAAACGATTGATTTCCTCACACTCGACGAGCTCGACCGCCGGATAGCGTTTCTGAAAAGCATGGGATACATTCAACACAGGCAATTGACCCCCAAAGGGGGCTACGCTTCCCAACTTCATGACCATGAAATCCAGACAACCGAACTGCTGTTTGATGGCTATTTCGATCGGCTCGACGAGGTGCAGGTCAATATTATGGCATCGGCGATCTGCTTTGAACCGAAAGTTGGTACGACATACAAACCCTTTGATCAGAAGCGACTTGGTTTTGACCTTGCAGTTTTGGAGAAGCGAGTCCAACGTTTGGCAGAGCGACAACGTATCTTCGGGATTCAAAGACCGTTTAAGATGCTGGATATGAATTTCAGTGGGGTTGTTCACGCCTGGAGCAACGGTGCTAAATTCTCGGAGCTTGTCAGATATACCAATGCTGGGAGCGGGGATATTGTTCATGGTCTGCGCGGTGTGATTCGTTTGCTCCGACAATTGGAAGGTGTGCTACCCAAAGGCACCGAATTGTGCTTTAAGATTGGACGTTGCATCGCTCGAATGAATCGCGGTGTGGTAGATGCGGAAACTGAATTGAACCTTGGAACGAAGCAAAAGGGCGATAAGCATGACACATGAGGAAAGAATTCAACTTGCAAGAGACCTCTGTGACCGCATGGTAACCTGCTACCCGGATGATGTCATATTGGGTGGTATCTACGGCTCCACAGCGCGGGGTACAGATACGGCTTGGTCAGATCTCGACATGCTGTTTATTGTACGCGATGAAAGTCAGGTTGTCGGAAAATACTTCATATTTCGCAACATCGCTGTTGGGTATCAGGTGATCACGCAACGAAAATTAGAGGAATTACTTAGCAACCCTTCGCTTGAATGGCCACTTTGGATGGGGGTGCTGAGTGTGCTCAAGGTACTTCACGGAGATACGAAGCAGATTCAAGCTTGGTTGCGGTTGGGACAATCTGTACCTGTGGAAAAATTTGAAGAAGCCCTAGAAGCCAGTTTGCCCGAACTTGTGGTTGAGTCCTACGGCCGCATCTTCTCCTGCCGCGAACGAAGCAATACAGACGATGTCGGGTGTGCCGTGATCGAGGTGCTTTTCGAGATGAACAAAGCCCTCTGTCTTTTAAATCAGCGTTGGGTCACGCACGATTATTATCAAGGGTTTGTCGATGCCTTCTCTTTTCCAAAATTGCCTGAAGGTTATAAAGAACTGGTCACCGCCCTGTGGTCGGCACATGACATCAATGAGATTGTCGCCCCCGCGGAAACATTGGTTCAAAACTTTTGGCGGCTGCTTTCTGATGAAGGCGTTAACGTCAAAATTTACCACACTGTGGATGATTTGCCTTTATGAGAGCTGCAGGATGCAAGATGCAATGCATCCCCTGCAGTTCTGTATCTCAGATCCTTGAACCCCTAATCTCGCCAAGCCTGAATCACAAATCTAATATGGAATAGGAGGTTGAACTCATGAAAGTATATCACGGCACAAATCGGCAGAATGCAAGAAGCATTATCAGAACCGGTTTTCGTCCGATTGCTTGGTTCACAAGGAGCATGGGTTATGCACAACGTCGTGCGGGACACAAAGCGAAGTCTCACAATGATGCAGTTGTGCTGACCTGCGACCTGAGCATCAGCAGATTGAAAGACGCCGGACACCGGGTATGGGGAAAAGGAGGCATTTATGCGGTCAATAAAATCTTGCCCGCCTCTATGGTGAAGGGGTTTATTGAAGTCCCATTTGGAGGCACGAAAGAAAAACCGACGACGCTCTTGGGTGCATCACCCAAGGCGATTATTGAATCGCTGTCCAAACAACTCTCTGCATGGGCAAACGAATTGCTCAACCTTAAGCATTACAAAGGCGTGAAGCCGAGTCATGCAGGTGTGAATGAAATCGCGCGTTGGATACTCGACCGCTACGACGGCGACTTTGATAGCGTGCCTGAAACGGAACTCTTGCATAAAGCATGTCGGTGGCTTCCAGAATTCTTTGAGGGCGTTGAAATTGATTGGGACAGGCATAGCATCTATCGCCGTATTCGAGATGTCAGACTCAAGCCGGAGCCGCCAAAGCCAACCGATCCTCGCGAGACAGAGGCGTTGGAGTGTCTTAGTGCCCAGACGCCTAAGCGAGTTGTCCGTGGACTCAAACTGCTGGCAGAGATTGGAAATGAGGACCTTTTCGACTGGTGTGTGATGTTCATCAGTGATGAATCAACAGACGTCGTGGTTGCCGCGCTGCAAACGACGCTTGATTGTGATACGGCTTATCCCGACATAATTGAACCACTTGCCGACTCCTCGGATAAACGGATTCGTGCGGCGGCAATTGCCGCCCTCGCTAAACACTCAGACGAAGGTGCGCCTTTCTGGTTCGAGCGTGGACTCAAGGACCGTGAAACGTGTGTGCGCCTTGAAACAGCGGCGCTCC
>JADFGN010000671.1 GCA_022567695.1 Candidatus Poribacteria bacterium
TTGGTAAGATCCACTTTGCCGATCGTCAAAACGGTTGGGCTTCGACTTTCCCCGTAATCTGGTCTCCAAACACCTTTGGACTCATTTACGCAACACGGGATGGAGGGGAAACGTGGCGAGTCCAACACAAAGGACCGATTATCAATGATCTTTGCTTCATCGACAGTAATCGCGGTTGGGCGGTTGGATTTGACCTTTCGATTCGACGAGGGGTCATTCTTGCCACGAAAAATGGGGGACGGACCTGGGAACGTCAATGGGAGATCCGAGGTAGCTTTCTCAGGGTGCTCTTCCTGAATCCAAAATTTGGCTGGACGGTTGGTATACAGGGAATTATCTTACAGACTCAAGATGGCGGTAAAACGTGGCAGGTTCAGGAAAGCGGTGTCAACGTCTACCTGTGGGGATTGGCATATAACGGGAAAGATGCGGTGGTTGCGACAGGCGATTGGAGTACAATTGTGCGTTACACGGATGCCACACTTGCGGCTTTAGCCATCTCCCCCAAGGAAAAACAAATCACGACATGGGCGCATCAAAAAAATGCCGTCTTCCAAAACTTTCCCAACCCCTTCAACCCAGAAACATGGTTCCCCTTTGCTCTCAACAGACGCTCCAACGTAGAAATCCAGATTTACTCGGCGAATGGCAACCTTGTGCGCACGCTGAGATTGGGGGGAAAAGCACCCGGCATTTACCGGAGCAAACCGCAAGCAGCGTATTGGGATGGAAAAACCGACACGGGAGAAGCCATGTCAAGTGGCTTGTACTTCTACTCCCTTATCACGGAGGGAGCGGTTTATACCAAGAGAATGGTTATCACGAAATAGTAATTCTGGACGCGAAACAGGAAATAAACAAAACCACCCTTTGGTCTATGAAAGATCAGAGGGCGTTTTTTTTGTTGAAGGTTCAAACGTAGGCTTTCAGCGTCTGCAACGTTGTTTCCACATCCCGATCAAAATTATCGAAGCTACATTCGCAGGATACACGTCCGTCGTAACCTGCGCCTTTGAGTGCTGTAAAGAAGTCTGTGAAATCGAAATCATCATTTCCGGGATAGCCGCGTTTAACCGGCTCGGCTGTGTGAACATGCGCTATCCACTCTGCGGCGTCAATGATGTTGCTCATCGGCTCGTTCTCATGCCAGATGTGATAAAGATCGACCACAAGTTTGACGCCTTTGCGATTCACTCGCTTTACCATCGCTATCCCATCAGGGGTGGTGCGAATGATATTTCCTTCCAGATGGCAGATTGACTCAAGCGCAATCGTGATACCGTGTGCCTCCGCATGGTCGGCTGCCATATCCAGAAACTCCGCAATCTGATTCAATGCCCTTTCGTGCGAATAACCTTCTTCGACATTCCGGGAGGCGGCACTTCCATAAACGATGATTTCCCCGCCAAGTTGTTTTGCCCGACGGCACGCGGTTTCAACATATCGCGACAGTCTCTCGAAATCAACGGCATCACCGACGACGCGCAACTCGCCCGGCACGAAGCCTGCAAAAGCTTCAGGCCTTAAGGGCGATTGTTCGACTTCCTTTAAAATCTTTTGAAATTCTGCGTCACTTGCTTCCGGGATAAGGGCGCGTCGGACGCCCAATTCGATGTAGTCGTAACCGACTTCTGCAAGCCGATTCGCGTTATCTAAGGCAGTGCAGATGGAAAATTTCATGGTGTTCTCCTTATCATCTAACTCAACGGAATCCTCTTGAACGAGGCTGTCACTTGCGGCATACTTTGTTCACATGCAAACCGCTCAATGCTTGAAGCACCGACAAACCCAACTGTACTGGTGTGCTGGTTGATATACGCCGCCTCTTTTGCTGTCGAGATCGGGCCGCCATGCGACATACAGATCACGCTTGGATAGTACCGTCAGAAGGCTTAATCAAACGCTCGACTAATAGCTGTCGAGCAACGTAAATTTGCAGCTAGGCAGCGACAGTTTTGGCGTCGAGGGGGCGTCGTCCAATAAACAACCCTCTATCGTTCAATCCTTCAGCATTGTGAGTGACTTCAAGTCCGGCATTGGTGAGAGTACCGTGCATTTCGCCTTCTTCAAACATAGCAAGTTCGTGACGTTCAATAAAGTGTTCCGTTCCTTGTGGGGTTCCGATAAGATAGTGCATGTCCAAAATAGACACACGTCCCTCAACGGCACTGGTGTTGATGCGAGCAATCCTCAGATCGGGTTCATCGATGAATATCGAATGGACCGTATTTGGATAATACTTATCAGGCGCAATCCACGGCTCGATAACAAGAACCCCGCCGGGGACCAGGTGTCGGGTCATGCAAGTAATCGCGCTGATGAGATTTTCTAAGGTCTTGACATATCCGATTGAACTGAAAAGACATGTGATAACGTCAAACCTGTGACCGAGTTGGAAGTCGATCATGTTTTCACAGTGGAATGAAACCTCTGGATTTCGCTGTCGAGCAATTTCGAGCATCTCCTGGGAAAGATCGATTCCTTCAACGTCAAAGTACGCTTTCAAGTATTCGATGTGACACCCAGTCCCGCAGGCAACGTCCAAGAGTCGATTTCCATCCGAACGACGGTTTTCGTAGATAATACCCGTGACACGTTGCACTTCAGCACGATAGTCCTTGAATGAGTAGATTTTATCGTAGTAGGCCGTTGTTTTTGAGTACATCGTATTCTTCAATCAGAGTGGGTTCATGTCCGACCTCGGTGTGATGTTTATCGACGAAAACTTAACAGATACTTTGTGGAGCCCTGAATCCTGCATCTTGAATCCTACCGCTACTTCCTTGTTTCAGCCTGCAAGCGCGCGGCCTGGCCGGGGTCACCGATATGCATCGTGTCGTATGCCTGCTGAGATGATTTGAAGGGGCCGATGCCCTTGTGCCCATGCCAATCGCCCTGCGTCATGATCGGGTTTGCCAGTCCTGTTTCCTTCTCACGTTTTTCAATCCATTTTCGCATGCGTTCACTGAGGGTGCGAACGATATCAGGATGTGATTCAGCGAGGTTGTTATTCTCATCTGGGTCTTGAACGAGGTTATATAGCTCAACCGGCGGCTTGAAGTGGAAGTCCGGTTCAAGCGCAACAATCAGTTTCCATTCCGGCGTGCGCCAACCGTGCTTCCGCATCCAGGTACATTCGGTGATATAAAACTCGCTTTGATGGGATGCGACCTCTCCGCTAACCATTGGCATCAAGCTCTCGCCATCAAACGCGATGTCGGTCTCGATTTCAGCTAAATCAAGAATGGTCGGCACAAGGTCTTTGTGCTGATTATATCCGCCGACACGCTTCCCGGCGGGAACTTTACCCGGAT
>JADFGN010000127.1 GCA_022567695.1 Candidatus Poribacteria bacterium
ACAAATCCGCGCCATGACATAAACCCAGCGACGTTGACAAACCAAGAATTACGACCAGTTCCCGCGACCGGATTACAACGGACAATCTGTTGCCATTGATTTCCTGCGAGCGGCGGCTTAATATAAACGACCAGCGTAAATTCTTCATTAAATACTTCCGGATCGGGAGTTGGCATACTGATCCATTTTTGCCCCTTAAATTCGAGTGCCTTGCCGAACTTTCCATCGACCCACGCCGGATCGGCTACAAACTCAGCGTGATGTCCGTTGCCAGAAGCGTCTTGGGGGGCTTTCCCTTTTCCCTCATCTAAAGGTAAGTAGACGAGCAACTCCGCAAATGACACCGATGTCATCACCAACAAAGCACATAAAGCCGCGCATAAGCAAATGATTCGCTTATTCATGAATTTTCCTCCGTCATTCAAGAATTTGATTTACAACTAAAAGACTGCTAAATGAGACGCCAGAGATACCTGCTGGTTTAATCCTTTGCTGTAACTATGGGGTTTTCGCCACACGAAAGCCGACATTTGGAAACATGCGATGGGGCAGTGTGTGTGAGCGCGTCGCGCATCGGGCAGCCATATCGACATTTCTCCACGACCCGCCTCGTAAAATGCGATCGACGCCCGTATCGGGACCTTTCGGATTTTCCTTTGGTTCTAAACTGTAGTCGCAACTGAACCAATCCTGACACCATTCATCAACATTTCCGGACACATCCATGATACCGTAGATGCTAGCTCCCGTTGGGAAACTTCCAACGGACGTCGTATCATCAATGCCAGCCTCCGCCGTGTTGGTGTGCTGAGTGGTTCCATCGATTTCCGCGTGAAAATCGTTGCCCCACGGAAAAAGTCGTGCATCTACGCCTCGTGCTGCCTTTTCCCATTCCGCTTCCGTCGGCAAGCGATACGGCTCACCCGTGGCCTCGCTTGACCATTCTATGTAGTCAAACGCACCGTACCAACTCACCCCCCTGACCGGGTGATCGGCATAGTTTGGCTTCGGCCGATACTCTCCTTCATTCGCCATTTCAAGATGGGCTAAGTCTAAATCGACGAGCAAATGCCCTTCGTCATTGGTAACTCTCTGAACTGCGTTCAGAAATTGGGCGTATTGCGTATTTGTTACCTCATACTTTGCAATCAGGTAATCGTCGAGATAGACGACATGCTGTGGTTTTTCATATTCATCTGCCATATCATCAACAGGTGTACCCGCTAATCCCTCATCGGGGCGATTGCGGCTGCCCATGATAAACTCTCCGGCCGGAATCAATACCATCTCAAACCCCGGCGGCATGACGTCATCTGTTTCCAAATCGGAGTCACCACAGGCCGCGAAGAGAAGTAAACATCCTGAGAAGAACAGCAGCATATACGGAATCGCGTTTTGAGTGGACATAGCTGATTTCATTTTGGATTTTTAGTCAGATTCCTTTCCGCGTAGGTCGGGTTGAGGAAAGCAACGCGGTGCAGGGTTTGGGTTGGGTTTCACTGGCCAACGGGTCCATTTTTCGATTTGCCTCAACCCAAACCCGACAGTCTTGGCTGTTGGCCTGGGCGCCATGAAACCCAACCTACGAATCTAATGTGACAGAGTCAAGGTAATTTGAGTTGCTCTTGACTCGTATGGTTATGTTCTGTTGAAAACTTCCCTTTTGCAGCCCCATTATAACCTAATCTCAGAGATCCGTCAACTCGATTTAATTGCCATCAGAAATGACAGAAATGGTATACTTATTCTCAATGACGACAGATTTTGCATGCTGTTCCTTGTCGTCCTTGTTCGCCAAAACTCATTAGGATGATACGAAATCGAAATGGGCGTATGACACCACACAAACTCCTTCCCCAACCTCGAACACGCATCACCGCAATCCTGCTAGGACTCATCTTAATCCCGCTGAACAACTACTGGATTATGGCAGGTGCGACATGGGGTTCGGGGTATCCGACAACCTTCTCGCTCTTCTTCAATGTCGTGTTCTTTCTGTTCTTCCTCACCTTAATTAATTTAGGCGTTCAACGAATCTCCCCCACGTTCGCCTTCAATCCCTCCGAACTCCTCCTGATCTACGCGATGCTCTCCGTGGCTTCAGGCATCTGCGGATTGGACATGATGCAGGTGCTGATTACCTTCGTCGGCGGGGTCAAATGGATGGCGACTCCCGAAAACGAGTGGAAGGAACTCTTTTTCCGCCACATTCCCGATTGGCTTGTCGTCAGCGATTCGCTCACTTTACAAGGATTTCATGAGGGAGAATCGACACTTTATCTCGAACGCCATATAACCCATTGGCTGATGCCTGTCCTCGTCTGGTCAGGGTTCATCAGCATCGTTGCCTTTGTGATGCTGTGCCTCACCGTGCTCGTGCGGAAACAGTGGATCGAGACCGAGAAACTAAGCTATCCGATTATCCAGCTTCCTTTGCACCTCACCCTCAATGCCCCTTCATTTTTCCGTAGCAAAGCAATGTGGATGGGATTCGCTATCGCCGGGGGAATGGATTTCATCAATGGACTGCACTTTCTGTACCCTGTGGTTCCCGGATTCGGCGGGACACTCTACAATCTCGCACCATTCTTTACCGATGCCCCGTGGAACGCGATCGGTTGGACGCCCATCCCGATCTTTCCCTATGCCGTTGGATTGGCGTTTTTCATGCCGTTGGACCTCTCCTTTTCATGCTGGTTTTTCTACCTCTTTTGGAAAGCAGAGCGAATCCTCGGCAGCATGCTGGGTTTGCATAATTTGCCAAAATTTCCTTACATCGAAGAGCAGACTTCCGGCGCATACATTGGTTTGTGTTTGCTGGCAGTCTGGGTAACCCGTCATCACATCCGGCGGATATTTATCGCGGTTGTTCGCGGCGATCGAGTTGATGAACCAATCGGTTATCGTACCGCGATGCTAGGCTTGTTGATTGGATTTATCACGCTGATTGTGTTCTCCCTCAAAGCGGGCATGACTTTTGGCGTTTCGGTTATCTTCTTTCTGCTCTACTTTATTCTCGCAATCGGCATCACGCGCATGCGTGCGGAATTGGGTTCACCGGTACATGACCTCCACCGCGCCGGGGCACATTTGATGATGGTAAATACAATCGGGACACGCCACTTTTCCGTCGGCGATCTCACGATGCTTTCGTTCTATCAATTTTTCAATCGCGCCTATCGTGGACATATCATGCCCCATCAACTTGAAGGATTCAAACTCGCTGAACGGAGTCGAATGAATACCCGACGATTTTTCTGGGCACTCACACTTGCCGCTTGCGTGAGTAGCTTCACTTCGTTTTGGGCAATCTTGGATACCTCCTATCGCTTCAGTATTCCGAACATCGGCAAGGTCAACGAATCCTTCGGACGTTTGCAACGATGGATAATTACGCCAACTTCGATAGACATTGCCGCGTTCATTGCAATGGGTATCGGTTTTCTGTTCACTTTGCTTTTGGCATTGATGCGGATGAGTCTATTCTGGTGGCCGCTACACCCGGCGGGTTATGCTGTGGCTAGCAACTGGTCAATTAACCTATTCTGGTTCTCGATCTTCATCAGTTGGGGGATTAAGCATCTAATGTTACGGCATGGTGGATTAACCCTCCATCGGCGAGGGATTCCGTTTTTTATGGGCCTAATCTTGGGAGAGTTCATTGTCGGCGGGTTCTGGATGATTCGTGGTGCCTTCTGGGGTGTGCCGACGTATAAATTTCTGTTTTAGCTTGTATCGCTTGCCTCTGTGCAAATTGAACGATGAATATCATCACCTTATCTTTATTAGTTAAATTGAATTGCGCGAAAGAACATGACGAAATTAATAGCTTTCGTATTTTCCCTGCTCACCTTTTTATGTTCATTGCCTTCATTGGCTCAGAACCATTCAGCCAGCCAAGTTGAGGCAGTCCTTCACACCACACCGGGCGAACTCATCCTGCGGCTTCGTCCGGGAACATCCCATGCGAAATTTCATGCCTTAAATCAACAGCTCGGTGCAATTTTTGTCGCGCCTGTTTTTTCACAATCGACCTCCGGCGGTCGCAGTCCAAAACTCAGCCGTATCTACCTTGTCCGTTTTCCAGATGGTTGGCGGATGGAATCGGTTATTGAGAAATACAAGCGCAGTCGGTGGATTGAAGCTGTTGAACCAAATTATCTGAGCCGTTCATTGGCGGAGCGAATTCAGCCTTCTGACCCACGCTTTTCGGAGCAATGGAACATCCGAAATATCAACATGCCGGAGGCGTGGGCGATTGAACAGGGCAATCCGGCCGTGATTATCGCTGTTGTGGATAGCGGGATAGAATTCCATCACGAAGACCTTCGTTCAAAACTCTGGAGGAATCCGCATGAGATTCCCGGAAACGGGGTCGATGATGATCGGAATGGATACATCGATGACATCGATGGCTGGGATTTTAGTGATGCACCGACGCTCCCGGGACGTGGGGATTACACCGAGCGAGATAATGAGCCACGCGATGAAACCGGACATGGAACGCACGTTTCCGGAATTATCGCCGCTGCTGTGAATAACAACCTCGGTGTTGCCGGCATTGCATGGAATTGCCGCGTGATGCCGCTTCGTGCGGGGTTTGTCGTTGCCGGGGGCGGGGCATTCTTGCAGAACGACGATACCGCCGCCGCGATTGTCTATGCCGCAGACAACGGAGCGAAAGTGATCAATCTGAGCTGGGGTGATATTGTTGATTCCTTTGTAATTCACGATGCCGTTGAGTACGCTTATCATCGCGGTTGCGTTTTGATAGCGAGCGCAGGAAACTCCCACGAAGTCGGGGCATTATTCCCGGCTGCACTTAAAACAGTGATTGCCGTTGCGGCGACTCAACAGAACAGCGATTTGGCGTTTGTCTCTAACTTCGGTGCGAGCGTTGATATCGCGGCTCCGGGAGACGCCATTTTGAGTACGGAGTTGAACAATACCTACGGCTTACGTTCAGGTACATCAATGGCTGCCCCTCATGTTTCCGGGGTCGCTGCGTTGTTGCTCTCAAAGCAGCCGGAACTCCCTAATGAAAAGGTCAGACGGGTGTTAATTTTTACCACCAAACCCATCAAGGACAGTCGGCTTGTCGGTGCGGGATTAATAGACGCTGAAGCTGCCCTCACAGCCGTCGGCGATCTGACCGCTAGAATCTCTGCTCCCGACAACTTCAACGGTAGCGATGATGGGCTTGAGATTGTCGGCACCGCTGCTGGAAATGGCTTCGGAGCATATCGGCTGGAGTTTGGGAAAACGGAGATTCCCGACCGCTGGATTCCGATTGGTGAACTTCAGCAGAATCCAAAATTCAATGAGGTCTTGACTCGCTGGGATACGTCGCAACTTCAAGAGGGCGTGTATACCCTTCGATTGACCGTAATCGGTGAAGATGGTGAGAACATTCGCGATAAAGTGATTATCTTAATCGATCACAGTTCGCCGGAAATCTCCGAGCATCAGGCGAGTTTATGGCTCTCGCGCGATCGATTCGACAGCATGATCAGTTGGCGTACTGACGACCTCACCATCGGTGAAATTGCGTTCCGGCGCGTCGGAAGCCATTCTCCGCATTTCGAGCGTATTCAGACGGGAGCACCGGGTCATCAGCATACGGTGAATCTGTCCGGTGCTTTGCCACAAGGCGAATATGAATACCGCCTCACGGCTCGCAACGCCGCAGGCGGAATGGTAACGGACGACAACGATGGACAATTTCATCGGCTTAGGGTCACGAATGAGCGCATTTCGCCACACCGTCTCCAACTGATTGACTCTCCCTTACCGGCGTTGCACCTCGCTACCGGGGTTGCCGATTTTAATGGAAACGGAAAACCGGAGTTAGTCGCAATGGAGCTCGGTGGGGCGAGTTACGCTGCCGTCCAGATTCTTGAGGGATACCAATCAATTTTTGCAACAACGGAAGCATTTCTACCCTGGGCAATCGGCGATACGGATGGAGACGGGCTGATCGAGATTCTAGGGAACCGCAATGAACAGACATTCTTAGTCGAGGGTGGTACAGCCGGCGCATTCCCGACAGAACGGATTTGGGAGGTTGATGGCATCTGGGGTGGGCAGATTTTCGATTTAGACGGTGATGGACGCCCGGAAATTATTTCCCGGCATAACGAAACAAATGCCATCTGGGTGCATGAAGCCGTTGCAAATAACCGCTACCGCCGGACGGCAATCTTGATCAATCCGACCGATGGGAGAAACGGAATCGGCACAACGTATGCACTCGGAGATTTCGACGGCGATGGAAAGGCGGAAATCGTGATAGGCGACGAGGAGGGAGACCTTTTCATTTACGAAGGGTCGGGCGATAATCTGTATCGTCAAACATGGTTAGGGAAGATTGGTGCAAGTAAGGCATGGCATCTGGCAGCGGGAGATTTAGACAGGGATGGTGTTCCAGAATTTGTCATCGGTGGGCAGTCGGCTACCGATGGATTTGACCTGCCCGTTCAACACTGGATTTTCACAATTTTCAAGACCGTTGGAAACGATAGCTACGAAGCCGTTTGGACGCAGCGGATTCGGGAAGTGCGTTCAGGCGGAAACGGCTTAACGATTGCCGACGCAGACAATGACGGGCAAAATGAATTGGCGATTTCGGTCTGGCCCAATTTCTATCTCATTCAGCACGACGGCACAGATTACAGACCGGTTTGGTATCATTCGGCGAGTAGCACTTTCCGTCCGTTCGTAGCTGATATTGACAGCGATGGGCGAAATGAGTTGATGTTTAATGACGCAGATACGTTCCAAATTTTCGGGACGCCGACCCCTTTCCCCAATGTGCAGCCCCCCTGGGCGTTGGCGGTTAATCCGATCAATGAGCGTTCAATCCAACTCCGTTGGCAAGCTCCCGACGACGCAACAGGATACACAATCTATCGCGGTCCAAGCGAAGATTCGCTGGCCGTTCTCCGCGAAGGCATCCACGAAACTCGTTTTATCGATGAAGATGTAAAAGGTGGGAGCGTGTATTGGTACGCGGTTGCATCAAGCGATTCGGCGGGAAAGCTTTCGGGCAAATCTTCGCCCGTTTCCGTGATACCGACCTCGCCGCCGCGCCTTATGTCAGTCGAGTACTTCAATCCAGACCGCCTCATTCTGCATTTTGATAAGCAGATGGCAGCGTCAGCCGGACAGCCGAATCGCTATCGTTTGAACGAGATTGGTTCGACCACTTTTCATAGCCCTCGATCTGCGTTACTCGATCAGTCCAGTCAGCGCGTCATCACAACGTTTGCGCCCAACGCCCTGCGTCCACTGAAAACATACGAAATTCAAGCATCGGCTCTCAGCGATATTAACGGCACATTAATTGCCGAAGATGCGAACATTTTAACGTTGACCGTGCCTGAATCTGTAAGGGTCACCGATCTTTCCGCCGCGATGGTTTATCCAAATCCTGTTCAATCAAACCACGTCATTTTCGATCGCCTGCCAGAAAACGCCACAATTGAGATTTACGATGTGACGGGTGCGCGCGTTGCGTCACTCGCGCTTCACTTCAGTGAACGGGGCAAAAAGGTTTGGAATCTGCATGAGTCCGAGCGCATCATTAGTAACGGTGTTTATATTTACCGTCTCGAAGTGGGCGATGAGAGCCGCTCAGGAAAGCTATCGATTATTCGATGATTGTTCAGTTGGAGAAGGGATTGGCTAGGCTGTGTTGACGAACTCGGAAGAATGCAATCGTAGCCCAACTTTCTAAGTTGGCCTTGTCGTAGCCACCAAGATAGAATCTTGGGCTACAACTAGATTGCTGGGTAATTCGTCAACACGCTCTAGAGCCAATCCCTTCTTATTGAGAAATGAAGACATTACGTCACTCGGTTATACGAGACAGGTTACAAGCTAAAGTTCGGGTGTTGTCAGTTTGCCGTTTTGATTTCGCCCCATGTGGTTGAAAGTTTCCCGGCAGGGCTGACGCTTTGCGGTTCTTTGGCGTTGATGTCATACGACTCCACTAATTTTAGAGGTTGGTTGTTCCCCTGCGCACCACCTAGGATATAGACTTTCCCGTTCAGGACTGCTGAGGTGAGAAAGGCTCTCGGTGTTTGCATCTCGCCCACCTCCGCCCATTTGTCCGTTTGAGGGTCGTACATGTCTATGGGCTTTATAAGCCACCCGTTTTTCTGATTGAGTCCCCCAAAGACATAAATCTTCTCATTCACCACGCCAAGACCAAATGAGACTCTGGGTGTGAGCATATCCGTTTTCTTAGTCCACATGTTCATTTTGGGGTCGTATTCTTCGACTGTCGCAAGCGCATTGTCCCCAAACATTGCCGGTTTCCCTCCCAAGACATAAATCTTCCCATTCACCACGCACGCAGAAGGTCCAGTTCTGGGTGTAGGCATGTCCGCTTTCTTTATCCATCTGTCCTGAATTGGATTGTATACTTCTAGCGTGCGAAATACTCCGACAGGGTCCCGGGAACCTCCTATGACATACACTTGATTCTCGATCACGATTGCGGCTGCACCTGTTCTAGGTGTGCGCATGTTGGCTTTCTTTATCCATTTGTCCGCTACGGGGTCATATTCTTGCACAACCTGGGTATGAAAGACCCCTCCAAAAATGTAAATTTTTGCATTAACGGCGGCGCTGGCATAGCCCATGGTGGGTGTGGGCATAGCTGCCCCGTTTGCCCATGCATCTGCGGCGGGATCGTATATTTCGACTTTCGCTGCTCCCGCAAACCCCGCTGGTATACCCCCAATTGTGCCGCCGATAACATAAATCTTATCATTGAGCGTACTCGCAGTAGCGGCCCATCTTGCCGTTATGCTATCAGCTTTCCTTTCCCATTTCCCACCGCCCAAAAACTTTGGCGATCCAGGCATCGGCTTCTTCCCAAAATTCCCATCTGCCATATTAGGAGACAGGCTGAGAATCTGGGTGCTTTCTATTATATCGACCGGAATGATTCCGTCGTCTAGAACCTGTGTCTGGCTGGGTAACACCGATCCAATCAACTGCCCGATCGGATAAAGCGGACTGTATGGAAGACTCAAGCTCAACAGCAGCGCAATCAGCCCCGCCATCGCAGAAACGCCAAACGGCAGCGTCATTTTGCTGGGTGGGACTTGAATCTTCGTCTGTTTTATGGCTTCAGCAATACGGAAGGTAAATCCGGGCTGCAATCTCATTTCATCAAACGTTGTACTCATCATTGTAATTATCTCCTTTTTGAGCATTAGTCTCGCACGATAAAGGCGTGACTTAATTGTTTCTTGTGAAGTTCCCAAAAATTGGGCGATCTCTTGTCTTTTCATTCCACCGAGATAATGAAGCGTCAGAGTTTGGCGATAGATTTCAGGCAATTCTTCTAATGCCTCATGAAGTGGCTCATACCGCTTTTCTCTATGATAGGCTTCCATTGCTGGATAGTCTATTACCTCCTGCTCAACCTCTTCGACAAACTCCCGGTCGGGTCGATTGGCTTTCGACCGCAAGAAATTCTTGGCAAGGTTTGCACAGATGGCATAGAGCCACGCACGAAATCGGTCGTAATGCCTGAGATTGCCAAGATGCTGATAGGCTTTGATAAACACTTCTTGCGTCAAATCTTCAGCATCAGCAAAGTTCCGTACTTTGGCATAGGCGGATGCATAAACCGCCTCTTTGTATTTATCCACCAAAAATCCAAAGGCGGAAGAATCACCATTTTTGCATCGGCGAATCAAATCACCATCTTCAGTTCGCACGGCTTGACTCCAATGTTTAGCACTTTAACGAAAGAAGTTCGTGGGCAGTAAAACGAACTCGATGGGTCGGATTCGCTATACTCGGTTCTCGATATGTATGACACAGCAAAAACTCAAAAAGGGTGCAAAGGGTGAAAATTTCAGTCAGTTTTTTTTCGAGGAGATGATGATAATGTGCTTTATACCTATATTTCTTGATCAATATGCTACAAATAGGTAGTGGCGAATTCATTCGCTTTCCGAAACGACTGAAGTCGTCACTACGGGTAGGGTACATTTGTAGCCGTTAGGTCTGTAAATAGTATGTCATCCTGAACCCTTCACTGCGTTCGAGGGCAGGCTTCGTGAAGGATCTCAACGTCTGAGATTCTTCGCAGTAGCCCGCAGAATGACAACTTTTAGAGAAAATCAGCGGATACTAAATAGTGGTCCACGCTAGCGATTCCGTTGCACACGGGCTGCCTGACGCTACGTGAAATACTTAATCAATCTAACATGGACCCAAGGAGAATATCGTTTGAAAGTTTTAATTACTGGCGCAACTGGTCGAATCGGAGCGAATGTAGTCAAGCGTCTCGCTGAGCGAGGTGATGAAGTCTATTGTGTCGTGAGGCCTAAGACAGACCGTTTGGAAAAATTAAAGCCGTTCGATGTGAAAATCCTCCGCGTAGATCTCCGAGATAAAGCGGGTTTATCCGAAACGGTAAAAGGCGTCGACGCAATTATTCATCTCGGTGTCAAATTACGAGGTCCGGATAACTACGACCATCTCGACATCAACACTGCACCAACTTTGACGCTGCTTGAAGCATCTCGGCAATTGAATCCCGGTCTTCAACGCTTTGTCTACGGCAGTTCAGACGTACTTTTTCCGCATACCGGCTACATGCCAAATTTAATTAAGTACGCCGATATTTTCACGCGGCCAGTCGGTATGTACGCTGTTTCCAAGCTAGCAAGCGAGGCCATTGTCCAGAGCTATCATCAGCAATACGACATTCCCACGGTTACGTTGAACATTCCTTACACTTTCTGTGGACGGGAATTCCTCGGCGAACGGGTCGATCACATCAGTCCACTAATTGAAAGCCACATCAGAGACCTTCTGCGACGAAGATCTACACCGCAAGTCGCAAATTGCATTCAAGAACTCCGCAGGCACTACGAAGCTGGAAAACGCCTGGTTATTCCCGTTTGCCCGGAGGGGCCAGCGTTCAAGCGTCACCTCGGCGATGTGCGAGATGTTGCGGCGGCATGTGTACTGGCATTGGAAAAAGAAACGGCGGTTGGAGAAGCGTTTATCATCATGAGTCAGCCGTTTCGTTTTAATGAAACCGTACCACATCTGGCTAGGGTAAGTGGGTTGGAATACGCCGAAGTGCGATTTCCATTTGCTGAATTCTACGAATACGATGTTCAGCACACCATTGAGCGTTTGGAATTCGTGGCGGAATATGATGGGAAACGGATGCTCGAAGATGCGTGGCGTCACAAACAGGGAGAAGATATTGGTGTAGTTGATGTCGGCCCGGATACGCCTACGTCAGATTAAGTTCGCCTACATCACTAAGTCCCAAATCTACATTGCGATTCTAGAGATTCTGTGATAAAATTACATGCAATTTGTATCCTCGTCTCTCAACAGTTTTGACACTATCACTCTCGATACAAACAAACAGTGAGGACAATAGAAATGCCAATGATTTATCTCGAAGATGTAATCAAAGTTGTCGGCAACAAATACTTAGCAATCAATATTGCTGCCAAACGAGCACGTGAACTGAATGAGAAGGGAATCTCGCTTCTCAATATCAGTTCTCGGAAACCCGCATCAGTCGCACTTGAAGAACTTGTTGAGGGAAAGATTGATTACAGAGAGCTAGATCCACACGTAGAAACATCAGACGATCTGTTAATCTTTCATCCGGTCGCCGATGAAATCGAAAGGGCTGAGGAACTTGAAGATTCTCAGCCACCTGAGACTCATGTGGATGATAAGGGGAGGGGAGATCCGGGCGAACCTGAAGAAGGACTATAACTCGGCATCTACCTGTCAGCCAATAGTGGATATAAACTGTAAAGGGCCTTGTGTACACGATTAAAACACAAGGCTTTTTATTTGGCTTGCAAGAAATTAAGCGTTTCGTGAACAACAATGCAATCAATTAGCAAAACCAAAATCAGCACGATACGCCCTTCGGATTTGCGGGTATCTGGACGAACACTCGATCAATTTAAGGCGAATCTGAAGATCGGTGATTCTATGCGAGGTCGGGTCGTTGGGTACCTTGGGGAAAACAGAGCTTTGGTGAACTTCAAGGGATTCAACATCGTCACGGAGATGGGAAGGATACCTCGTCGCGGTGAACTCCTCCAGGCTCGCATTCTTTCAATCGACGAGCAGATTACAATGCGTCTTACCCCAACTGAACCATCAATCGGTGTGAAGTCTGCGACGCGCATTGCCGATTTGCTGACATCGCAGGGGCTCTCGGTGACAAATCAAACTGAGATGATCGCGAAAACCTTGCTCCAGCACAACATTCCCGTAACACAAGCAAACATAGAAAGTTTAATCCAATATACAGCTTCATTCAGCACACCGGCCAATTTGCCGATGGATGTGTTCACATTCGCATGGATGTTAAGAATCCCGCCTGACTCTCACCTGTTTGATGCGCTTCGCTCTTTGCTCGGCGACGGTGAACGAATTGGTGCGCAATTGCAAAATCTACGTTCTTTGTTATCCGCGCTAATCTCCGAAGTGCCGGACGACCTCCATCTGGTACTTTTAGAAAATCTGATGCAAGCCATTGAGGACACGTACATTCAAGCCCCTGAACGTGGGCGTTTTGCTTTCCAGATTCAACGGTTTATGGAACAGTTAGGGCTTGGTTACGAAGCCATGTTGTTAGCCGCCAAAAATCCTGATTTGATTCGGAAGTTTCTGCAATATTCTCACAGCAGTCTGAAAGGGATGCTTTTGCGATTACGTACTCAAGCCTTTGCCAGTCAGTCGCAAAATAAACTGCCGGAATCGACTCAAGAGCGTCTGAATCAGTTGGTCGATGTTTTGGATGGCATATTAATAAACGTCGATGCCCACGAACTTGCAATGCATGGCGAAAATCAGGTCTATCTGCAGATACCTTACTGGATGGGCGATCATTTGGTAACGGCGGAAATCCTCGGCAGAAGCCCTCAAAACGGGCTTGACCCTGAGAATATGCAGTTGGACCTGTTGGTTGACACGGTCAATCTCGGTACCCTGAAAATCCATCTCAATGTGTTCCAGCGTCAGATGAATTGCGCAATATCAACGGAAAGCCCACAATCCTGTGCCTTTATTGAGGAGCATAAAGAAGATCTCATGTCTCGGATGAAAGCCCTCAATTACACCTTGAAGGATATACACCTGCGAGTTGCAGCCCCGGATGAACTTCATCTTGACCCTATTTTTACTCTGCCTGATTTTGAAGGAAATTTAGTTCAAATTAATGTCACAGCATAGCAAGCAAAACTTATCGAGGCGAGCAAGATGAGAGAGGCGGAAGAAAAACATCGAATTGCGGTTGCACTACGTTACCGTTCCCAAGAAGATAACGCTCCACGAGTTGTCGCTAGTGGACACGGTGAGATTGCGAAGCAAATCTTGGAGCTTGCGCGGCAGCATGGAATCCCAATCCATGAGGACCCCGCCGTTGTTGAAGCACTTGCTCAATTGGAGGTTGGAACTCAAATTCCTCCGGAGTTCTATCAGGTAGTTGCTGAAATTTTGGCTTTCATATATTCGATTGATAAAAAGTCGGGGACCCGTTGAGAGCGAATCAACATTGTGAATCACCCCACACATGATGGCTTTCTCCGTCCATAAAAACCGACAATTGCCGATCACCTACAATGCCATAACAGTTGTATTGGTTAGGTAAGGCGAGTTGAACCGAGTCAAGTCGCCCGCCCCTAGACCCGGCACCGGAAATAGACGAGCGGAGAGGGGTTTGCCCCATCGAATCGAGAGAGAAGCGACATCCGTCAAAATTGTACAGATCTGATTGATAGAAGTATCACCGGGAATTGGGATAGTATCCAAGCCAGTGCCACAGACGGAGGAATAGAGCAGAAGGCTATCGAGGTTAAAACAACCTTCACGGCTTCTTTTCCCCAAACCATCATCTTCAAGAACTGGGAGCATTAAGCCCGAGTATCCACATCGCGGCAGGTCTAATGAATCTAGCGTTCGCGTCAAACCGGCCGCCGCTGTTAGTGTGCCCGGCTCTCCAAACTTGCCCGGTAATTGCGCCTCAATCGCGTTTGCGATGCTCTCATTTCCCATCGGTGCAGGTGAGACGTCCAGCCCGACAAAGTGGACGCCCGTTTCCCGTTCAATCATTTCGGCGAGCGCAATGATTTGCTTTCCCTCCTGTTCCATCAATCCTTTCATTTTGCGGAGCGCGGCGTCGAGGTTGGGAGCATTGGCGAACGCAGCATGAACAAGATCGGCGGCTTGCCAACCGATGCCGAAATTCATCCCTTTGTATTCTTCCATCGGGTGCCAGTAAGCGGCAGGGAAAAATGGCGTGTTAGGTCGGCAATTCATCAATGCAGCAAAGCGCATGTTACCGAAGCCGCTTTCAGTGTTGTGCGCAATGTGATGTATGGCGATTGCGGTTTTTTCGGCGTACTCCAGCATACGACTATCGTGGCTAGGAATCCTCTCGGACGTCAATGTAACGGAAGCGGAGAAAATTTGGCTTCGCGAAATTACGTCCGCGACAAGTTCGAGATGAAACGGCGTTTGCCGCCCATCCGGAAAGATAGACCCCAAGCTGAAGAATTCGATACCCAATTCTTGCGCACGGTGTTCTAATTCAAGAACGCCATCCAAATCTAAAATTTCGTTCCATGCTTGACTGCTCAATCTGGTTGTCTGGACTTCGTATCCGTTTGCTTCAAAGATTGCCCGGCAGTGGCGATTGAATTCGGAGGCACGTTGCAACTGTTCAGAGGAAAAAGCGGAGGGAATTCCGGTAGTAATTGTTCGGATTTTCATAGAAATCTTCGCGGCGGAAACCCTCGCTCATTTACGGTGGGGAGGAAGCCGCGCCTCTTCAATCTAAAATCTAAGGCTGAAACCTGAATTTTAACCTTGACCTTTTGTGTATGTTAGGCTATGATATTTTAATAAGGGCTGCTGTGGCCCTTCGTGGAGGTGTGGCGGTAGTAAACGCCCCCGAAAAACTCTCTAATGGGAGAAGGAAGCGAGAAATCCGTAAGTCCTATGATGGCATGCTTTTACAAGCTCCACCATTTATGGCGGGGTAGCTGACGATAAGACGGAAGTTAAATACATAGCCCCGGTTGACTGACAAAAGTTTTCGTAGTCGTTAGACCTGACAGGTGTGGTAAACCTGTCAGGTCTAGTGTGCTAAGTAATTTGCTAATGTAACAGAACATCAGCACGGATTATTCGACCAGCTCGTCCGGATCGTCCGCCGATAGGTCTTCTCCACGATGGAGACGCAACGCGAGATTCGCCGTCTGACGCAAAGCACGAGCAGTTGGCGCGTGTGCCGCAAGGTACCGTCCCGCAGCAACGAGCGTCACTTGAGCGCGTTCTTCATCCAATTCTTCCGCCTCTTGGAAAGCTGCCTCAAGCATCTGGAAGGAGTGAAATTCTGCATCTTCGCGCAAAAGGATATGTCCCAATCGTTGCAGGAGTGCTTCGCGGGGATGACCCAGCGACAGATAGCGATAGACATACATTCCACCCTCATCCGCTTTCGCCTGCGTATTGAGAAGACTGACAAAACCGTCGAGTAGTTCATCTGCGTCCGTCGGGAGCATTTCCGTATCACGTCGATGCTGCGGTAGACGCGCTGCGGGCATGTTAAACCAGCGATCGAAATAGGTCGCTACCGCTCCATGAAAGATGCCGCGAGCAAGTTCTAACGATGGCGCACGCTTGGC
>JADFGN010000672.1 GCA_022567695.1 Candidatus Poribacteria bacterium
CATGAACATGTGCACCAGACACAACATATGCATGTCCATGATGTCGATAGGCGCATAGAGCACATGGGGGAGGCCCCGAAACGGCCAAGAATTTCACCCATTCGTACCCTCAAACCGATGAAATACATGCCATTCTGGGCGAAATTCGATGCGCTTGAAACCAATAATTGCCGTCTCCCCTAACTAATCTATGCGCCCAAGGAAAGGATTCGTCTCCTACATCACATCTTTGCTACCGTACACATTTTTAGAGGAGGCAGATGTCATCAGGTTTTATGTCATATTCTCGAAATCGCACCCAAAATGCGAAGTGCGAAATGCAAAAAGTCAGTGACAATTAATAATCTCGGACACACGGATTTCATAGGCACCGGGACTATGAGAAAAAATGCTCGGTAGTGAAAATTGATGTCACGTTAAACTCATCATTCAAGCGCATATCTGGCTTGCGCTATTTCCGATTCTTACACCTTAATCATAAGGAGAAAATCAATGAACAGATTCAAGAATCTACGAACAATCGCATTGTTGTGCGTGGTATTGATAGCAGTGCTCACGGTAAGCACCGCCATTACACAAATCAAGAAAGGAAAAACTCGGCCAATGACAACGGAGCAGTGGATGGAGGGCGTGATGGCACCTCATTCTGCTGCTCTCAGGAAGGGATTACAGGCAGAGCCCGCAGACGACAAAGCTTGGGAAAAGCTAGCAATGCATGCAGCGTTGCTGAATGAAGCGAGCTATGTGTTGATGGCCGATGATCGGTGCCCTGATGAGGAATGGGCGAATGCTGCGTCCGAGATTCTGAGGCAGGGGAGTGCCGACGCATTAAAGGCAATTGAGGCTAGAGACCTTGAAGCTGCTAAAATCGCTTCCGCTAGCATAGGTGCAGCCTGCAAAGCATGTCACAGCGTCCACAGGAAAAAAGAGTAGTTATACCATTCACAGATCTAGTGGCTACTAACGATCACTCCCGTAGTGGCGACCTATTAGTCGCTTTTTGGAGCGAAATTCGCCACTACTTGTTAGTAGCGTATTGATCAAGAATTGGTATTAATTCAACGCTGGAAAATAAATATAGACCTGACAGGGGAGTCGAGCCTGAAGACGAGTCAAACTTGTCAGGTCTTATTTTTAAATGGATAATGGTGCAGTCAACTATCTTTCTTGTTACATCACGGAGAATTCATGACCATTCGTAAAGCCGTCATCCCTGTATCCGGTTTCGGCACACGCCTCCTACCAACCACACGGGCACTCCCAAAAGAAATGCTTCCAGTTGGGCGCTATCCAACAATTCAGTATGTCGTCGAAGAGATGATCTCCGCAGGCGTCTGCGAGATTCTTTTTGTTACCTCTCGCAACAAAACAATTATTGAGGATCAATTTGATAATCGAACGGAGTTGATCTCCTACTTGAATCAGGTCAAGAAGTTAGAACTCCTCGGAGAATTCGATTATAAAGCGCGGGGGATTTCCTTCTTTTATACCCGTCAGCAGTCACCCCCCGGCGTTCTCAAACTGCAGGGCACGGGCGATGCTATCGCCGCTGCGGAACAGTTCGTTGGCGACGAACCTTTCATCGTTGCATACGGCGATACCATCATCGATTCAGGGTGTATTCCCAATTACATCTCGCGTATGGTTGAATCTCACGTAAAGCATGGATCCCTGTGTACGATCGGTGTGCGAAAGGTACCGCAGGAATGGATTAGCCGATACGGAGTCGTCAAACCTGCCAATCCGGCGGAATCAAATTCGAGCGATTTCAGAATTTCAGATATTGTTGAGAAGCCAACGCTGGCAGAAGCCCCTAGCAACGCTGCGGTCAATGCGCGTTACATCTTCGGTCCCGAAATCTTTGACGCCATCCGAAAAGTGCCGCTCACCCCTGACGGCGAAATTCCTATCACCACCGCCATTCAAGATCTCATCCACGGTGGAAATTTGGTTCGAGCGGTTCAGCTTGCCTCCGCTGAAAAACGGTACGACCTCGGTAATCACGAGGATTACTACCGCGCTTTCATCGATTTCGCCTTAAAAGACCCGGATTACGGTGAATCAATCAGATCCTATCTTCAAGCCCGCCTGGAAGAGTAACTTTGTTCAGATGGGAGGGTTGAGAAGCTCTCCGCCGAACCCAAAGGGGTGGTGGCTCAGCAGGAGCTTCAGCCTCCCATATATCTTCGTTTTCAAACCTTGATGGCATAGCGGTTTCTCCAGGGAAATTTTGGAATTGACACCATTGTTGGGTTGGATTATAATGGCAACGTTTCCTAAATCTGCTTTGTATTTTAGCGGATTTTCGTTATGAGTTCAAGGAGAAATCTCGATAAACACTTATGTCTGAATTTTTTCTCGTATAAAAAGTGGGGTTCATGCCAAAAATTCGTCGTGAGCGACGGAAGAAGCAAAGGTTCTGAAGTGGTAGGAAACCGCTTCAGGATTGGATTTTGCCCTCCGACACAGAGCGATTTTAAGTGACGATGAATTGGGTTTGTCCTCAGATTTTTATCGGGATTTTTTTCACGAATAAATTTTTCTCGCTAATTAAGAGTTAGGCTGATATAGCGAAAAGCCAACGATGGGAAAACCAGAACATTGTGAAAGGAGTTTCTAGATATGGCAGAAAAGAAGGAATGGTTGTTGCGTGGGGTTTCCTTCCTGATGGGCTTCTTGACTGGGAGGTATGCGTTTCCCAAGCAAAAAGCAGTAACCATCAGCGATGTGACCCGGGACTTCAATCAACTGGAGGAACACCAGATTGCTGAGGCTAGTCGTTATGTAGTCGGTGGTATTTACAGGTATCTCAGATGCTTTGCAGAGGATCCTACGTTGTTTGAACTGGGGAGAGAACGAATTGGTCCGAGAGCCCTACAACGGCTTGAATACGCAATGCAGCGTTGGTCAATGGTTATTTCAGAACTAGGGCAGATGTCTCCTAATGATCTCGACAATATAGTGAGCTCAATCCTTAAGGAAATGTCGGTCAACTCGAAGAAACGCGGCCAGCCGATGCGCTCGATCCATTCGCCGAGACGCTCCCAGTCGCGGGCGTCGTCCTTGTAGGCGTAGAGGATGGTCTTGACCGCCTCGCCGACCTCGGGCCAGCGCGGCGGGTTGTTGGGCAGGTTGGCGACTCACCAGCTTGTGGAAGGTCGGCTTGCTGCGGGCGTTGGAATGCTTGCCGCCGACCCAGATCGCCAGCTTGGTCGATTCGTCGCTGTTGACCTGCATCGGCGGGCAGGGCGGATAGCAGGCGCCGCAGCAGATGCATT
>JADFGN010000673.1 GCA_022567695.1 Candidatus Poribacteria bacterium
TACACCATACCCCTAAACCGTTAGCGTGTCAAGAAAAAACAAAAATCCGTCAGATTTCTAATTGCCACCTACGAGAAGGGCATCCAACTTTTGAAGATCTGCATCCCTTAATACCGTATCCAACTTGTACTGATAATAGTGATTTAGCACCTTTCCAACATGTCGTTCGGTTTCACGAATTAACGGAACGTTTTTCTGCACATTTCCCGGCCCGGCGTTGTAAGCCGCCACGGCCAGGACGTAATTTCCATCGTACCTTTTCAACATAGCGTTTAGGTACTTGACGCCTGCTTCTAAATTCAGACGCGGATGGAAGCGTTCGTCTATGCGGGGATCGAGGTTTGGCTGGCGAATGTTTTTATATTCCGGCACTTTGAGGCCAAGCTCTCGCGCTGTCGGGGGCATCAATTGTGTCAAGCCACCGGCTCCAGAACCTGAAACCGCATCAGATTGAAAGCTGGATTCGACTTTGATAAAAGCGAGGATGAGTTCAAGCTCAATACCATACCGCTCGGCAAGCTCACGAGCTGAAAAGATATTTCCGTTTCTGTTGGCGATTGGCAATTGGGGTTGGTCAATTAGAGGTTGGTGAGTGGCTTCGTCAATGGGTTGGCCGCGTCCAAATGTAAAACCGATAGACAGCAGGTGTGTGTGTTCTCGATCTGCTTGAATTAGATAGGCATAGTGAATCTGTTTATTCCATCGATTTAACGAAAATCCGAGACTCCACTGTGGAGATTGATTAAACTCGTTAAAATCGAGAATTGAACCGAATCGAAGTGAAACGCCAGATACACTGGCTTCTACGCCTGTCCGCAACCACCACGAGGCTGTATCCAGAGCACTGTTCAATCGCAGGTATCGAATAGGCGTCCACGTTGCACCAATAGCAAGCTGTTGCTCGAACCTTTGCAGAATTTTTCCGTCGCCATTTGAAAAAGTCACATCGGAAATATCACGAACACTGGTTCCAACGGTGAGGTATGGTGTTACTTTCGCAATGACACCGAGGTCATAGCTTGGTTCCCATCGACTACCTTTGTATGGTGTACGACTGTAGCTAAGGTTGCCGCCAAATTGCCAGATGCCAATCAATCTGGCATACGAAAGCAGGATCTGATTATTGCCGAGTTCAAAGGTGCCTATTGGATTGTCAGGCTTATTGATAAAAAATCGATCTGCGCCATTGAGGTCTAATATACCAACGCCTAAAACGCCGATCCGATCGATTGGGTACGCACCTGAAAAAGCCCCTTGGGATAGGTCATAAACCAAACTTCGGTCTTGGATGCTGGCAAGCCCCGCCGGATTCCATAATACCGCGGTTGGGTCGTCAGCACTACTGATGAACGCGCCGCTTAAACCAAGTGCTCTGGTTCCAATTTCGGGCCGAAGCGAGGCTGAAGTATGATGGACGCAGATAAATACAAGGAGAGCGGTGTTTAACCAGAAACTGAGGCGGGGGAATATAACGCGACGCATTCACGCTTTTGCCTTTCCATCTAATCTCAAAGTGGAGGTAGGAGCGAGTGGGATGTCCACTTCTCCCGGATAAGTCGATAATCTGTTGGTGCTTGATTCTTTGACCGACCTCATCTTTTTCGAGCTAATTGGCTGTGACGGTCAGGAGAACTGTTTTCGTTTCCGTAAGAATCTGCGTGCCGGTTTCAACGCCTGATTCTTTAACCGAGACGACCTGAATAATCGCCGTGACGACAAGCTGAATGACTTCAACTCGAACAGCTACGCCGTCCAATATTGCCGGGGCGACCCACGTTGCACTGTTCGGATTGGCAACTGATAGATTCCCATGCTCGGTGACATTAATCCAATCGAGCAGGACGCGGGTACTCTGAATGGGTTCGACAGTTGCTGTCATTTGAATTGTTTCACCCGGCCGCACAGTGTCTTGACTGATATCCACGCTGACATCAAGCGATTGTTCGGATAGCGTAGACAAAGGAGTTTCCTCATCCAATTCTTGGGTCGGATTTTTGACGCTGCTGCCACCGCAGGCGACTATCCACATCGCCAACCCCGATAAAATGGCATAGGATATCAGCAATCGAAACGATCTCATCATTATTCCTCCCTGAAGTAACGCGGACAAAACATAAATCAAACAAACAAACGTAAATCAGACAGTAAAGTTTCAACAAATGGTGTTACTCCATCTGAGCGGAGCGTACTGCCGTCTCGTTGATATGCAACAAAATCGGCCAGTAGTAGGACAGTTTCGTTGAAAGCCTATTTTCGTAGGGGTCGGGGGAGAGGTTAGATCAGTGGGCGGTATCTCGTCTACGGTGCAATTTGTGGATGAATTCCCTTTTGCGAAGACAGGATGAGCATGGATTCCGTAGCATCCAGACGAACCTTTGTTTTCATTTGGAGGGATAGCTTTTGAACCTCTTTCAGAATTGATGTAGCTTCTTCCCCTGATGCAATCTTTGGTCGAAACTCTTGAGGGTGGATAATAATGGGTAACAGTTCGGCTGACGAAATATCGCCTTCTTTGACAAAACGACAGCGAAGGACCAACCCACGCCGGGTACGTATCCGACGTTGATCAAAGATGAAATTCCCCAAACTGTAACAGATCAATTTACCTTTGTACCATTCAACGCCTTGAACAACATGGGGGTGATGCCCAATCACAAGGTCGGCTCCCGCGTCAATTGCATGACGTGCCGTTTTTCGATCGGTCTTCGTTGGGTGGTCTGCGTACTCCCATCCCCAGTGAAAAGATACGATGACGACATCAGCCCATGCCTTTGCACGCTTGATGTCTTGCGCCATCTTCTTGCGCTGAGTTGTGGCAATTTCCGGCCCCTCCGTCGTTTTCTCACGCTGGATGACAGCGACGCCGGGCTTCTTCGCTGTTGCTTCCACTGTCAGGTAAAAATTCCATGAATACGCTAGCACGGATACCTTCACAGCGTTACAGATAAAGTTGGCACTCCGTCGAGCCGCTGTTTCATTCATGCCCGCACCAACGTAGGCAATTCCGTGGTGTGAGAGTACATCCATTGTCTCAAACAACGCATCGCGCCCAAAATCCATCGAATGGTTATTTGACAAGGAAACGACGTCAATCCCTGCGTACATTAACCCCAGGACGGATTTCGTGTCCGCTCGAAAATGGATCTCTTTGCCTGCCATCGGCACCCCAAGTGTCGAGATCTGTGTCTCTAGGTTTGCAAATGTCAGATCTGCGTTTCGCAAAAGTTCCGCTGTCAACTCAAATGGGTAGGTGGGACCATGTTTC
>JADFGN010000674.1 GCA_022567695.1 Candidatus Poribacteria bacterium
TCCCAGAAACAGAGTCCGTTCGGATCATTAAGGACATGTTCCGGATTGATGTAATGATAAATCGGGCGATGTGGGTCGCCAGCCATCGATTTGCGTGAAGCGATCAGCCGTTGCATCAGCGGATTCGTTTCAAGTTGTGCTTCCTGTTCTTCGAGTGTGTCAGCGAAGGTGTATTTAGGAACAAGTGAAGTGTAATCAGGTATGGAATCCTCTTTTTTCATAAATATCTCCCTTACAGAATTGACAGATGAATAATTTCAAGATCGTTCTTTTGGACACATTGGAACGGCAAATCTCTAAATCCAGGGTCGCTACCTTAACGAGAATATGACGCCGATATTTACAGCGTGACAGCTAATACTAAACATACTGTGTCTGGTTTTTCGAGCCTTCGTATCCTAAGTATACTATACAAGCATCGCACACTTCAATACAGATACGCTCAGAAAAAGATTGACACAAAATCCAAAAGTTGGTAGACTCATGAAAAGTTACATTAGGTGATATGAGATGGACCGAGGCTGTGGAAATATATCGGAATGTTGTTACACTGTATGAGCAGAGAGGCAGAACTCCCCAACGGAGATCTTCGAGGCGTTGGGTACGGAACGCTATTTGGAGTAGACGCAGAAAGATCTGGCGAACCTTGAATCCTCTGATGAATGGGTGAAAGTCGTGGCGATTTCCCTGACACTTCGCGAAAAAATCATGGCGGAAGCGCGTTATCGCTGTGGTTACTGTCAGACACAACAGGTAGTCGTCAACTTTCTTTTGGAGGTTGAACACATCATTCCGACTGCCACCGGTGGCTCGGACGACGAGGAAAACCTCTGGCTCAGTTGTACGGCGTGTAATCGTTACAAAGGTACACAGGTCAGAGCCCGTGATCCAAGCACAGGACGACGGGTGAGATTATTTAATCCGCGTCGTCAGAAATGGAAACGCCACTTTCGGTGGAGTAAAGATGGTACCGAAATTATTGGCTTGACTGCTTCTGGGCGTGCAATGGTTGAAGCACTCAAACTGAACAATGAACTCGCAAAACAAGCACGTGCGATTTGGCGTGATGCGGACATTCATCCACCCAAGGATTGAATAAAAGTTGAGAGATCTATTGAATGAACGGAGGTGAAAGTAAATGACATCAGAAGTCGTCCTAGACACGCATTACATTGGAAAAGTTCTCCCCGATGGACATCTTGAGATACCGGAAACCGTCATTGATCAAATGGGGTTGAAACATGGAGACGAAGTAGCCATTGTCCTGCACAAAGCGACCTCAATAGATTCAGAGGCGCCCATTCCAGAAGAAGCGCGAGTCTTGATTCAGGAATTGATCGGAACCCCCAAAAGTCTGAAAGAAACAGTCGAAGCATTAACAATTATTGCCACACAAATGATGCCTCAAAAGAAGCAGCAACATCTGAGCCATCTACTCTGGAAGAATCAAGATGGCACAATTACTCCCAAAGAGGAAGGGGAGTTGGACGCTCTGGTTACTGAAGGGCAAGAAGCAATCCTCTGTAAGGCAAAAGGAATTTTAGCCCTCAAACATCTCGGAGTTGATATTATCCCTGATTTGGGGGCAAGAGTCAGAGGTAAGTGATGAATAGGTTTGTCTGAAAACTTCCGAAGTCTAATTCACATTAACGTTTAAGAGTTCTTGACTCTGTCAGTCTACAGGATTTGGAGAACCCATGTTATCATACGAACAATATCTTCGTAACAGTGCAGTTTCAAAGGATATCATCGACGTATTTCTGGACAACGCTCAACCGTCATGGGCGCGGTTTGATTCTGAACTGGGCTATACGCTGGGAAACTCGCTGCCGCGCGATGGTCTCGATGGCTCTTCGACAATCTCTACCGCCCAAAAGAACGGCGCCAGAACCGCTCATATGTACACAGACAAGCCATGCCGAATCAACACTTATGGTAATAGCTTCACGCAATGCCATCAAGTGAGTGATGGTGAAACGTGGCAACATTACCTCGCCTCCCATCTGGGTGAACCGATTCGGAATTTTGGCATGGGTGGGTATGGGGTTTATCAAGCGATGCGGCGAATGATTCGAACCGAACAAACGAATGATGGCGCGGACTACGTCATCCTGTATATCTGGGGCGACGACCATCTGAGAAGTATCATGCGTTGCCGCCATGCAGTTATCTACCCGTGGTGGAATCCTCGCGGTGGGTTAGCCTTCCATAACAACTTCTGGGCGAACCTCGAAATGGATATTGAGTCGAGGCAGTTTGTGGAAAAGGACACCCTTCTCTCGACTCCTGAATCCCTTTACCAAATGACCGACCCCGATTTCATGGTTGAGGCGTTGAAAGATGACTTGATGTTACAACTCTCCGTCATTGGGCGGGTCAATCCATCGGGCCTTGATTTCGCGCGTCTTAATGTCCTTGCGGAGATATTCGGTGTGCCGGGCATCGACGAAACACACGAAGATAGACTGGCTGCATCAGCCGAAAGTATTAAGTATGCGTATGGTTTCGCTGCCACCAAGTATATCGTTGAAAAGGCAATTGGTTTCTGCCGAGGGCAGGGAAAGGAGTTGATGGTTGTCCTGCTCTGCCCAACGGTGACGCGCCAGTTACTGAACAATAAACCACGATACGACCAGGACATTGTGGACTATCTTGATAGCACCGGGGTGCGGTATTTCGACATGAACCGGGTGCATCTCGAAGATTACGCCGACTTTAACCTCTCCGTTGAGGATTACCTGAAACGCTACTTTATCGGACATTATAGTCCAGCGGGGAACCATTTCTTTGCGTATTCACTCAAGGACACGATTGTCGATTGGTTGAATCCCAAACCCATCACGTATCGCTCCGATGATAGCCAGCTGATCGATTTTCGAGGCTATTTGCCAGATTGATACAACCCGGTCCTGGTCACAAAGGACATATAATCTTATGACAGAACTTTCGCAAGTTAAAGCCTTGACCTTCGATGTTTTCGGCACAGTCGTAGACTGGCGTCTCTCGATTATTCGGGAAGGCGAAACCTTAAGTCAGAACAAAGGATTCAACGTCAACTGGGCAGAATTTGCAGACTCATGGCGGTCTGGATACGGCCCTGCCATGAATCGTGTTCGTCGGGGCGAACTGCCCTGGACAAATATCGACGCGCTGCACCGCATGATTTTGGACGGATTGCTCGAACAATTCAACATGACAGGACTCACCGAGGAGGAGAAAGATAACCTCAATCGCGTGTG
>JADFGN010000128.1 GCA_022567695.1 Candidatus Poribacteria bacterium
AACTCGTCGCCATGTCCCAAACCAACTTAGCCGAGAGTCAAAAGCAACTGGATCGGGCCAACCTTCAGTTGGAGGATCAGCGAAGGCCGTGGTGGGCATTTTGGCGTCAACCCACTGCGACCTGAGTCGACCACACTTCGAGAACGCGGGAGAAAGGCATTGGAATTGCGACCCAGATGATTTACGCCGCAACGCATTTGGGAACAGAGTTTCCTCAAGAAGTTACATACTACCTTCCCTACTCCCTCCTCGGATACCACTCAAACACCAGTTGAACCCCGTCGATATTATCCACTTTTCTTCGTGGGCACGGTTCAATCAGCTTCCCGTCAGCATATTCTTCCCGTGCCACTTCAAACCCAGCCTTGGGCCGCCCCTTCCCATTCGGCTCCTCAAGCACCAACCCGCCCACCTTCTTCCGCAAACAGTTGAGCCGCCATGCCGTGACTTTTGGATAGTGCGCTTTAATCTCATCCACAGTTGTCACCAGCACCAATGCCTCTTTGAACGACAATGAACCCGGCACAATCTTCCCCATTTGGGAAAACTTGAAGTTCACCTGCCATATTCGGCAGCGGCTCCCCTTAAAGAAGCTTTGGCAAAGATATCAGCCCAACTCGCTAATGCCAACCTGCCACACAACAAGCCCCTTCTCATCATACAAGCGTGCACCATCAGCAAACAGATAATGAACCTCTAACCCTTGTGTTCCCTTAATCACGATAACACCCCGTTCGTTTCAACAGGGGTTATCTGAGGTCACCGTTCAATCGGCTCAACCCCTAATATCCAGAGTCTCGTTAGCCTTAAGAAGAGTTGTCAGGAGGTAATCAACTGTCTCTACTCGCCTCGAAATGAACCCAGAAATGTTATACAGCGATATCAACATTTATCCGTTCAAAGTTGACCTGTGGAACTGCCACTTGGCGTTCAGAGTCTTTAGACTTTCCCTTTCTAACTTCAATAAAATCTAACTGCTCAAGAAGCTGAATATCCTTTCTGACATTTTTTATGTCTCTCTTTAATAACCCCGCCAGCTCATATATCGACTTGGGATGATTGTGCTTTATGCAGTGCATCACTTCCAATCTTTTCTGGGTCAGGGTTTTTCTCATGGCTGAAAGGGTAGTGAATGATATTTCTCTCACTGCTTTTGCAGTGAATACACCTCTATCTATTTTAGAGAGACGTGCTTTTACTTTTTCCTCAAAGTCCTTCTCTGACTGGATTTTAATATGTACTGTCTTGACCTTCATTTTCATGCTTACCACCTCGGATTGTTTTGACCTCTTCCATAAATTGACTAAAAAGTTGCTCAAGAGATGTAAACGTAATCTGGGTTTTCCTCCCGAAGAAGTGCTTGTGATGTCCTTCAAAGGTGTTATTGTCGTATCCTAAGATTCTTTTTCCATCTCTTATGAATGCCATTCGGTAGTTTATTCCTTCTGGATACTCCTTTGACTTTGGAACTCTCCAAGCCTTCACTTCAATGATTTCGTTTTCTGTCACTTCCTTGAAGTCCAACAATAACTCGGCCACTTTATATGGGGTATATGACAACTCCTATATAAATGTTTCTGCTCAAGATGATTGAGTCCTTACATGACCGAGCATATCAAGCGGTTTGGGCAATACGTCCACTTGACATTCGGAATTTACATTCGGGTATCTATGGGTATTCGATTCACCTTGAGCCTCTTTTACCTAATGCCGAATCGTCGAAAAGTATCTGCATCCCGCTTTGGGCTATTCGCGATTCAAAAACCCTTATTCTTCTTGGCATGATTGCTATTTGCCTTATCGCCATCGGATGGTTAATCCGTACGCTTTTTTCGTCACGGTAATCCACTTGGAATCGGGACGCGATGCCACAGAACTTATAATGACGGTTAAAGATTCACGTTCTATCTCTCCTCTCTGCTCCCACGCCCTTTTACGAGCGTCGAGATTAACCTGTCCACTGGCTTAACCCATATAAAGCACGATGGGTATAACACGGCTAGAAATGTCAGATAATCCCTCGCACCATATGGAGCTGTTACTCGTCCGCGAAGCCAATGAAGATACGGATTCACCCGCAGAAACACACCTCACAAAAAAAAGAATCGCTTCCGAGGAATTTTTGCATAAATACCGGAAAGGTATGCCCTTTGAAGGCCCTCACCCAGATAACCTCACAGAACAAGAATTCAATCGAATCAACACACGCTGGGAGAAATTCTTTCGGGAGAAAAAAGGACTGATTGATTACTTGGCAGACTATGACGAAGACCTGTCTTCGATTGCAATACTAGGTACAAGGCGGATGATAGCCTTGTATCCCGACTGTCCGGACAGTTGGCTGGTTGCTGAGGCCAAACGCGACATCACCCGAGCCCGTTACTGGGGCGGTTGTTTAGATAGTGGCACACGAAGAGACCAACGAGACGATATCGGCTATGTCACACACCAACCCGTCTGTGACCGACTGGAAAACCTTCTCTACGACAAACAGCAATTCAGGCTTCTTGAGCAACTGAATTTGACTGGTAGCCAAGTCGAGCAGCGTGTCAATGATGAACTCACTGCCAAAGAATTCTATAAATCTCTCGACGCCAACGAAAAGCGTCTGGTTGACATCATGACCGACGAGTACCGGGGAGACCCGGGCTGGTATTACGGACAATACCGAAAGTCGGTCGAAACGGGTCGGGGTCCCAAGCGAAGGTTCAAGGCAGAAGTGAGCGATTCCGAAACGGAATATGTGGTCACTTATGTGA
The DNA here is from genome assembly GCA_022567695.1 of Candidatus Poribacteria bacterium. Taxonomy (GTDB): domain Bacteria; phylum Poribacteria; class WGA-4E; order WGA-4E; family PCPOR2b; genus JADFGN01. The sequence continues at coordinate 2,760 of JADFGN010000128.1, forward strand.
GTCTACGGCGGAAATTCTACGAACGGTTCGGTTCAGCAGAGGAGGTCGAACGGGAAACAGAGTGGTGCAAAAACTGGGACCCGACTCAGCCCATTCATCGCGACCGGGGTACAGGTCTCTATGAACGCACTGGCAAGTATGCGAAAAATAAGGAATCAACACAAACATGAAACACAACGACCTTACAGGAAAGCTGGACGGGTATGATAAAGAACCGAAAACTGGTGTAGATGACCTCACCGAAAAGCAACAAAAACACATCAATCGACGCTGGGAAGAATTCTACCTCAAACATAAAGGGTTCCTGCGTCGTTATGCATACGGAGATGAGGACTTAGTGTCGATAGGCATTCTCTCGGCACGGTCCACCCTCGCAGAACACCCCAACTGCCCAGAATCGTGGCTGGTGCATCGGGCGAAATTGGACATAAACAGTGCCCGTGCTTCTGATGACCGGGTGTACCTCTCTTTAGACTGTGACTCTGATAATGATAAACAGTGGGTCAATGATGCACTCCAATACCAAGCCATGACAAGGTATGAGCAAGATCCGGAGATAATCTATCATGACCAAGTGAAATTCAATCGCCTCTGGGATTCTTTAGATGGTCTGGAGCAGAAGCTATTGATGATTCTGCGAGAGGAACATATTACCGAGACTCGTCATCGCTGGTACGGCGGGACATATACGCATACGCATCGCAGCCGGCCACAGCCAAAAAAGCGGTTTCTCGCAGAAGTGAGCCAAAGGGAAGTGGATTGGTACCTCTGTTTTGCCAATGTCCGCTACCAGTTTTATAGCCATTTTGGGACGGAGGAAGAAATCGAGAGGGAAGATCGATGGTACGCTGGCTTTAACCCGAGCCAGGGAGGGCTTCATCATAATCGTGATGCACGCTATGACCAAAAGAAGAAGGGCAGCAAGTAAGGGTGGCAACAGGAAACGCCAGACGAGTCACGATGTCAAACAGGAGTCGGGCCGTCTGATATTCTTCGGTCATTGGATGATACCGACTGACAATTCTCATAGCGAGGGTGTTGTTAAAACATATTTAACTATTGTTATAAGGTGTCGTCTTCTGCTAGAATCTGCGTCAGTTCAGAAAACCTGTCCAAAAATCCCCAATGTCCATCGGTGTGGGGTTTTTCTTTTTGGGTCACTTTGTCGCTTTCTCGTACAACATGCGACAAGCGAAGAGAGCGACTAATAGTTGACAGGCTCACGGTTTTCTTATATAATCAATACCAATAGATTTGGGCATCGTTTAACGTTTGCGTATCACGAATGGCGGACTCTAATTCACAGGGAGGGTTTTCGCATGCGAGCTACACTGAAGATATTCCTATGGTTGTTGGTGTGCGTGGTGACAGTAGGGCTATTGTCCGCGCAGACTCCTCCAACGACGCAAACACCACAGCGTGAGGAATCAACTCCATCATCTTATCCTTCACGTACCACAGGCCTCGCCGCCTTGCTGAAAGTGGGAGTCCAGACCACATCTGCTGAGGTAGTGGCTGGAAGGTTACGCGCCGCCTGTGTGAAAGTCAATATTACCCCTGACAAGCCCCAGTGGCTGATGGGCTATCGCCCAAGACTGTCAGAAGGTATACACGATAACCTATATCATCGAATCGTTGCAATGGATGATGGAAAGACGCAGTTCTTTCTCGTATCCACAGATATCCTTGTGTTTCCTCCTTCCTTTTACGATGAGTTTTGTAAGGAACTGGAAAAGGAGACAGGCATCGAGGCTGGACAGGTATGGTGGACGGTTACTCACACCCATTCTGCTCCTGAGGTAAGCTCGCCCGATAGATATACCCATGTGAAGAACCCGGAGTATACAAAATGGGTGAAAGATGCATTGATTGAGGGGCTTAGGGAAGCTCGATCAAAATTGGAACCTGCCCGCTTTGGAGTAGGTATTGGTACATCGCTGGCGAACATAAACCGGCGCGAAATGACTGCTGATGGTCAGTACCAGCTAGGAGCGAATCCCGAGGGTCCAGTGGATCGCCAGATCGGATTGATTCGGCTGGAGCGGCTGGACGGGTCGCTTGTGGCTTTGATCGCGAACTACGCTATGCATGCGACCGTGCTAGGTGAACAGAATTCTCTGATTAGTGCAGATGCGCCTGGCCTTGTTGCAGAATACGTTGAGGAGAAGATTGGTGCGCCCATGTTGTATATTAACGGTGCAGAGGGGAATATAGCTCCGATATACAGTGGTTTTCCGGATTTCGAAAGCAGTCACATCGACGAGTTCAATACGCTGCTAGGAGATAAGATACTGGAGGCGAATCGCTCTATTCGCACCATGTCCTCGGATGTGAGGTTTTGGATAGGAGAAACGGTTATCGAGACGCCACGGAAGGCAGATTTCGAGTATGACCTGGGAGATTACTCTCGGGTAACGAATGAGGGAGTGAATTTGGTTCGCATACCGGTTTACTTCCTGAAGATTAATAGTGATATTGCCATTTGGGGAGCGCCGGTGGAGCTTTTCTGCGAGATTGCTATGAATGTAAGGGATAAGTCTCCATATCCCTATACTTTCTACTTTGGTTTGACCAATGGTACGCTACCGTACCAATGGTACCTGCCGACCAAGCAGGCTTTTGCCGAAGGAGGTTTCGAACCGAGTGTGTCCCCGTTCACCAGGCAAGCCGAGGAGGACTTTACACAAGGAGTAACCACGTATCTTCAGGGCATGCCGAGGTAGTAAGGCTCGCGCAGAAATAACTTGATTGCGTATGCCTCATGAAGAGTTCAGACCACAACACCCATAGCGGATGGACACGTTTACACGTCAATGGTCAGTGACCGTATGCACCAAAAAAGATTGTTGTTTGGGCATGGTTCATAAGCATAGGAAGTTAGTTTGACATTAGGCGGCTTTGCTCATGGTTTTAGTTTTCTGTTTGGGTTGCAGTTCCAAGAGGGTAAAAGGGTCATCAGGGATATGAATACCGACCATTAATTGAGTTAATCTGCACTTTCATGCTGTAATTTTGGACGTTTGGAAAATTGTCCCTAACACTCGAAAAGGAGAAGTCAAAATGAGTCCGAGAAAATTGAGATCGATTTGTGTTATCTCCACTGTCATGATGCTGTTCTGTCTAGCCTTCCAAGCACAGGCTGCAGAGATAATCGCTGCCTGGACAATGGACGAAACCAATGACGGGAAGAAGATCGTCGACGCAACAGGCAACAACCACGATGGGGATATTTTAGGTAAAGTGAAACGGGTTGATGGGAAGATTGGCAAAGGCGTTCAATTTAACGGCGCAGGCGACCATATTGAAATCCCTGACCCCGACCATAAACTGACTCCGGCACATATCGGGATGGTGGCTTGGGTAAAGCTAGATAACGTCGCTGGCAACCATTCGATTCTTGAGCAATACGATTGGGCAGGAGACCTCGGCACCCATGCGTGGAGAACCAACGGTGCGGCACTTCAATTTTATGCCATTTGGGGTACCACTGCACCAAACGCCAATGGGGGAAACTTAAAAGCCAATGAATGGATGCACGTCGCAGCAACTTACGACGGGGCAAATATAACGACTTGGATTAATGGGGAGGTTGCCGGCGAAGCAAAGGCGCCGAAGCGTGACCTGAATCCGAGTGATAAATCCCTTTCCATTGGAGTTAGAGGGGATACAAAGGATGTTCACTGGATGACTGGCGTCCTTGATGAGATCGCCGTCTTCGACGAAGCGCTGACCCAAAAAGAGATTCAGGCGATTATAGACGATCCAAAAGGTTTAGCAGGGGTTTATTTATCCGTTGAGGCGAAGGGAAAGTTAGCAACCGCCTGGGGAAAAATCAAAGCCCGGTGACCAAAGCACTAAGAGCCTATCTAAAAAGTCGATACTTCAGAAGTTTCCCGAGACAGACCAAAGCCATCCGAGGAGATGGTGGCTGATTTGTCAGACTTTTATGAAACTTCCGAAGTCTGAAAACGTTGCCATTTTGGGCGAAACTCGATGCGCTTAAACCAATAATTGCCGCCTCCCCCAACTAATCTATGCGCCCGAATGAGACGTTTTTGCACTTTTGTTGCGTTCGGCCAAAATGTAGCATTCGATACCCACAATGCCTTTCTCAAAATCCTGTGCAACTTATTCCCCATTTTTGTTTGAAAATATCGTTATATTACATCTCTGCTCAATGCTGAGTCGTACTCCTGGCGGAAAGAGTACACAATCGTCGTGGTAAACCCACGCGAGTCTAAGCCCCGCTGGAATACTAGCAACAAGGAAAGGAGAGATTCTAATGGAAAAAAATCTCGTTATGAACGACGCGTCAAAGCCAATCCACAAGTCTCCGCCCACCACGCCGCCTGCAGCAGCTGCGGGGCCCTTGCCCGCGCGTGTTTATGATCTGAATCTGCCGGGCTGCCGGGAGGTACAGCTTTCCCAGGAGGAAGTTGAGCATTTCAAGACGAGCGGGTTCATCGTCAAAAAGGGTCTGATCGACCCATCCGAGTTGGAACGTGTCGTTGACTGCGTCTGGTCGGCTGCGGCCGAACTCGGGTTCCCGTTCGACCGGAACGACCCCGCCACCTACACGCTACCAAAAGATCACGGCCTGTTCCCCCAGACGGAGCCGAAGTCTACCTATCACGATGGTGCCGGGATTCCCAATTATTTTGGGGGAACAACGGGCGGCTGGACTTGGCGGCACTACACACCGTGTACAGAGGATTGGTTCTTGCAACGGACAGCAAGGCACGCTAATGTTCAGGCGGTGGTTCAGCAGCTCATCGGCAGCAATGTGCGGCCGTCACGGCGTTGCCGCGGGCTCTATGTCGTCTTCCCACGAGCGAGCGACGCTTTTCCCGTCGCGGGGCTCGCTCCACACACTGACGGAATCGCCAGCCAGCTGAACTGCATGATTTATGCGGCCGACTGCCCACCCCACGGTGGCGGATTCACCTTGTGGCCAGGAAGCCATCGCAGTTGTTATTACCACATGGAGAACGAGTACAACATGGAACCAAAGGCGGGGTACGACGAATTGCTCGCCAAAATCAAGGCGACGGTGACGCCGGTCGAGATCGCGGCGGAGGCGGGAGACTGCTGCTTTTGGCATCCGCGATCGTTACACGCGGCAGGCGTTAACACTTCGTCGCATCTGCGGATCGTCGTCCCCTGTGATTTTCAGCAGGACAAACCGACCGAATGGCGGCCACCATACTCGGGATTTTCCCTGCGGAAAGCCAAGGCCACTGGCAAGTCGCTGTCGCCAGAGAATTCGGGTATGAAAGGGGAACTGAGGCTGCAATGGTGGATCGACACACACGAATTTTCAGCACCGGACTCGCCGCCGCGCCGTGACATGTGGGAGGATTGGGAAATCTGATAGAGCATCTTCAGCCAAACCTGGGCAACTCCAATATGCTTGCTCTATGAATTTTATCCTGCTGAAGCATTATCTCATTACAGTCAGCCGTGAGAATGTGCGCCACCTGGCAACAATCGACCATGCCGGCACACGGTATATCGACCACACGCCGTTGCTCTTAGCGATTGGCTCTGTTGCGGTTATCGCACGCTTTTTGGCACTGGGGATGGAACAGCGTAAGCTAACGTTTGACCACGCCCGATGGCAGGAAATTGAAGAATATCAGTTACAAAGCGTATTGGTTCACCGGGGGGAGTTGTTAGTGCGAGCCGTCCACAACGCCGCTCAAACGGCGAAATCGAGTCAACCGTCAGCGCGAATTAGCATAAGAGATTCACAATTGTCATCCGAGCTACCATCGACTTCTGCGAGAACCGCTAACCGCCTCCCCACATCAGCGATCTCAAATCGAACAGAGAGGCGGACAAAGCGCCGAATGGTCTATACAGTTCATCGAGTCAAGCAACTTTTCGTCAACCGCCTCGATTTTGTGAAAGCTGGACAGCCGATTGCCGAAGTTTACCGAAAACACAACCCCCAAGACACCACCCTCCTTCGTTTGCGCTTGGCCACTGAAAAGAAACTTCTAGCGTTGGCACGCCAACAGATCGATGCGAACATCCGGTTAATTGACGACGACTCATCGGCTTTTAGAAAAGCATACGAAAAGCTCAATATACAGGGTTCCGTGTTTTCAAACCACTCGGCAAAGGCACAGCAGCTATGGAAAAAGATTCACAAACTCGCCAGCAACAAGGCGCAACTTCGGCAAAAGCGTGGGTTTTCGTGCCCCTGCCATGCTGGTTGAGATGTTGCGTCGCAAAGCCGAGAATGCTGGCGGTGTTGTGATAGAGTTCCCAACGACAAATACCAAACTGTCTCAATATTGCCATGTTTGTGGCGAATACCACAAAAAGCCTTTGTCCCAAAGAGTGCATACCCATTGTGGATTGAACATCCAACGGGATGTCTATTCTGCCTTCCTTGCACTCAGTGTGAAAGATAATGCCTTGGATGTGCCATCTATCAATGAGAGATGGCTGAGTATGGAAACGATGCTCAGGACAGCATCCCTCTCTGGTAAAGAGAGTCAAGTTGCGAAGGTACGACATTCGTCAAACCGAGAGTCTTCGGATTCTTCAGAGCGACTCGTCCAGAAAGTCTCTGCGAAATCAGATAAGGCACAGGATGTTGTAGCAGAGAAGCAGCTATTGCTGTTTACTTTGTGAGAGCCTGTGAGAGTCTGATGAATCAGTGAACCTGCCGGATTCATCCGTGCAGAGTTTCAGCAATATGGTGTCGTTTTCGTGGGCATGTATATTCAAAAACCAGTCGGCAAGATCGAATGCTTGCCGTTGAATCTCATGATCTCCGAGCGGGAAAATGTTAACGTGCCCTTGAATCGTCACGACTCTTGTCGGTAGCACCTTGTGGCGGTCGGAAATAAATTCAAGGTTCTGCTTCTCATCAAAGTGGTTCACCCAGCCATCGAACCCGGGGGAGATTGCCAATGCCCCATCAGCAACTTCGGGGCCCGAAAGCGGCACGCGAAAACGGGCCCCAACGGCTGCTACACGGAGCGGAGAAACCGTTTTTGAATCCAAGTACACCACGGACCTTCCTTCCAACTCCCTTATGTGCGTGCGAATACTCCCGGTTGGGTTGTTGGCTTCCGAAGGACGGATGGTCAGGATTCTGCGGAGCAAGACGTCGAGAGAAGTCGGCGCCTGAACTTCCGCCAGAGCACGCTCGACCGCTTCAGCAATTGTCGGCAAGCTAGATTGTTTAGGCATTAAGTTCTCCTTTCCAAAAACATCTTTTTACGATTTGAGACATTCTACTCCTCCCGACAAAAAGCAATAGGGATTTCCATGTCCTGGTTCAACAAGTATTCCTTCTTACGCAATCCTAACTGGAAAAGATTCAGATCGCACCGATCCGTACGGTGAATGATTGTGTTAAGCCCCTGTTTCATGGCCTGCTTTTGCTTGCTTATACGCTTCGATAATCTCCTCAGCATTAATCGTCAGCAGTTCTTGTCCCTTTTCAACGACATCGCCTTCATCTACGAAGATTTGCTCAATTTCTCCCGATACTTTCGATCTGATTTCGACGGATACAACCGGCTCCAGATAGCCTTCAACGACAATCTGACGAGACTTACCGGCTTGCAGCTGAGAGTTACATTCAATTATAATGATTACTATGTAACGATGATTATGCCAATGACTATCAGTTTTCTACCCATTTTTATCTCCATGGTTTTTTGGTCCTTGCGAGGGTCGTCTACTAAGATGTTAAGTCGTCATAGCACTTTAACCACCGCAACGGTGATATCGTCCTCTTCTTCAGTCGTCATATCCGCCCCAAAGGTGGTTGCGTCATTGATGAGTGCAGAAACCATCGCCTCTGCCGAAGTATCCGGCGTAAAACTGCCAAGGACCTGCTCTAGTCTTCCGCTCTCTTGATACTCAGTACCTGAGTTATCCTTGGCTTCGATAATCCCGTCGGTCATAAACACCACCACATCGCCACTTTGAAGCTCAAACTCAATTTCTTGGTATGATATACCAGCCATCATCCCCAGCGGCATTCCTTTGGAGACAAGCTGTTCGACCGTGCCGTTGCGTACGAGTAATGGGTGAGCATGATGCCCGGCGTTGGCGAGGGTTAGTGTTTTCGTGTCAGCGTTTATCAACCCGATGACCATTGTGACGTTCATCTGGTCTTCCAGTTGAGGGGTCAGGTCATTGTTGAGTTCACTCATCAGATTGACAGGTGAAAGTTCAATCCCTCTGCGAGCCAGTGAACGTAAGATGCCATCAACCATCACGGCATTCATCGCGCCCTGCATCCCGTGTCCCGTCACGTCCCCGACAACGATGACGATTTCGTTGTCGCCTTGAAGATAATCGAAGAAATCACCGCTAACGGTGTTGGCAGATACGCATCTTCCCGCTATCTCAAGACCTTCGACTTCGGGTGCAATTTCCGGCATGAGTCCCATTTGTACCCGACGGGCGTCGTCAAGTTCGGACACTGCTAGAAGTTGATAGGCTAAAACCTGCTGACGTTCTTGGTAGTAGCGATAGGCAAAAACGGTGGAAAAGAGCAGCAACCCGAAAATGCCACCCACCGATGGATAGAGAATCCAGCCGTTCTGATACCACGGCGATACAACGGTCAACGTCACGCTGGCTGGCTCGGAGTAGTTGAGGTCTCGGTCAATGGCTTGGACGGAGAAGGTATAGGTACCCGGTTTAGCGAATTTAGTGTCAAAGGTGGTCTCTTTCGTGGGGGAGTGCCAATTGGCATCAATCTCCTTGATAGGACTAGCGGGAGCATTTGAACAGAAAGTTACGGTTTGGAATTGAAAGATGCCCCCGATCCAGTAGACTTAGGGACTAGCAAGGAAAAGGATAGGTTCAACACGGCTGTTGCTTGCGCTCTTGGGCGATGCGTTGTAAGACCGTATTATAGGTCACCGCATTGGTGCGAAATCCGCAGTCCCAAAATTGACGAATGCGTTTGTGTTGACCAAAACCATAGGTTTCCATAATGGGATTGATGCCGCCATAATGGTCTCTATGGGGGGTGAGTCACGCACAGAAATTGAATCCAGAAATCGCCGGGGTGAGAAGGCAAGAGTTTCTTTAGATAGCCAGAGGCTTTGTGACTGGGACCACAATCCACAATACCGAAGCGCCTGATGGATTCGTCGCGGTAGCGTGGGAATTCAATGATGATGGCATCTCCATCACCGACGTTGAGAATATGGATATACAGCCAGTCTTTTCTTAACAGCATACCCCTTCCTTTCACGCTTGACTGACACGTCCATAAATGGCTTGACTGGCGGCTCGGGCTTGTGAGGTATAGGGAATCACTTCTGCCCTTCCATTTTCGATAATTTTGATGAACACCATGCCTTCGAGTAATGGAATCTCTTTTGAGAGTTGCAATGCCTTTTTGAGCTTTCTTGCGGTCCAGATATGGTCTGCTTCTTTTTCCGCGTCCCACCATTCAAAATCGTCCGCCTCAACCTTGCTCCAGATTTGATACGGTGCTTCATCTTTGAGTAGGGTAATCAGCACTCTGTAAGTCATATTATAAAAGGCTTCGTCAATCATGATGCGTTCAGTCGTTGGCACTTGCTGTTCCTCCTTACATTGTTTAGATCTCTCAGAAAATCAGAAAGCCCTATAACTGTTGAATTTGCGAGAAAATATCTTTCCCAGCATCCCCCCAGTTTCGTCTGAAATACCAGAACGAAAATATAGGGAGGATGAAAGATGTTACCACCGCTACGGCGTCATTGTGAGTACGTTGAGTTTGTCAATGATTCGATGAAATTCATTGAAATTCCGAAAGCTCATGCCGATGTACCAGAGAAATTAGTGCTGTTGGACTTAACCCCGATTCGCCTGTTGATGTTAGATCTCTACTGTATAGAGAAAGGACGAATCGGATATGCGCCCGAGGATCTGCTGCGAACTTTTTTAGCCATGGTCTTTTGCGGAATTACGTCCCCTTCGACATGGGTCGCGGACTATTTACAAGATCCTTTGGGTTTTTATGCGACAATCTCCGGCTTTGAAAAAGGAGATGTTCCCTCAGTCGGTTGCCTGTACCAATTCATCGATCGGCTGATGCAACCGCCTTTTACCAAATGGCGGATTCATTGTGGCAAACCGAAGTCTTCATCCCGATAAACACAACCAATGAAGGCAACTTCAAGCAGGTCCCTATGGCAACGATTAGCCCCAAAGGTATTCCAATCTGCGCTAAAGGACACTCAATGTATTATTCGGGGCATTGCAAGGACCGGGATCGCCAAAAGTGGCGATGTCCGCTGAAAGTCAAGAATGCAGACTCGACTTGCCACTGCTCAACATCTCATTACGGTCGAGTCGTCTATACTCACTCGCAAGATAATCTGAGATTATTTCCCAAAACACCTCGAAGTTGTCCAACCTGGAAAGGAATCTATGATAAGCGAACCGCTGCAGAGCGCGTCTTTAAGAGACAAAAACTAGATTTCAAACTCACTTTTTTTTAGACACGTTCGAAGGGGAGACATCTATTTTATGCCCTGTTGACAGCAATTGCAGTCCATGTCGAAACCTGGTATCGACTCGATTCACCCGCAATCTAAAGTTTTGACACAACACAGCGACACCAGCGACGTGATACCGTCGCTGTGTTGTGCAAAAAGAACATGACATGGGTCAGCCACCTCGAATTTGCTTAAAGCTAAAACAGGTGAAACACATGGATCAAGTCTGAGATTCATCACGCTATCCGTTGTGTACGGTTTTAATCTAGATGACCACTGTTATGAAAAGACTTGATCCCAATTCGGGGTTTTGTGGCAACGATTGGACAAATCAGCCACCTTGAGGCTTGGAATTCCAGCCAAGCCAGATTAGCTATCTAAATACGCCACAAAACCTTTTCGCTTCATATCCAAGTCTCCCTGAAGTTGGTGCTCGCTTACTTGGTGCCGCAGACATCTGGTTATCACATAGCTTAGCCACCAAGTACTTGATTGGAGATGGTGACGGCTAGTAATACCACTCTGTCTCCGTTTTCTCTGATGCCTTGCTAGATTCATTACGCCTCAAAAAAAGAGTGTCAAATACCCCAAAATTTATTCTTTATCTCCTATTTATCTGAGAGATCTCTGTTTATAGATCCTAGCTCCTTATTAGACGGAATTTCAAAGCCTAAAAATTTTATCCAGAATTTTAAAGTATAATCTTTTTATCCGGAATTCTGCTTATTCGATGTTTGATTATAGGACGTAATCACTGGCTTTCTGGGTTATCCTTTCTCTCAAATCCGCATTAACCGGGGCAGGCTTAACCGCTTGCCCCTTCACACTTCAGGGGCGTGTATCATGCCACGCTGTAAGTCATGTGATGCAGAAATCAAATTTACCCTTGGCCGATGGGACACACGATTTCAAGGCGGTTGCCGTCGGGGTCTTCAAAAAAGAACCGATTGATATTGCTGACCTGTGTGGTTTTTGTCAGCTTTACCCCTTTTTGTTCAAGTGCTTTACGGGCTTTGCGAATGCTGTCAACACACAGCGCAAAATGACGCGGCGATTTGGGGTCGGCAAACTGTTGCACAATGAGGTTGACCTGGCAAGGACCCGCCTGATACCAAGCTCTGTTGTCGTCAATGCCGCGAATCGGTAATTCTGTCAGGCCAAGAACACCGCCGTAAAAGGCTTTCGCACGTGCCAGATCTGTGATGGTAATTGCCACATGGTGAAGATAATGAATGTTGAGCATGTAAACCTCCAAGACGGTTCTGCCCGCAATAGAAACATCATCCGGGCTCCAGCAGATTGCCAATCTTGATGAACAGATTGACCACTTGACTCAACTGCTCGCCGTCCAATCGAATACATCGGTGTCATTAACTGACCAACTCGAAGCGTCTCGGCTGATGATCCAAGACATAAGAAAACCCATCCCGTCCTTCTGGCAACGGTTGACGGGTCAGCAATGAACTTCAAGTTTTTATGGCCGTAATGATTTCCACGGCTCTTGATGACGCACATGGATCATCTCAAAGCCGGTCTTGCCCACCGATGGACTGAAAATGCCAAGCAACTTCGCAGGGTGTTGACATTTGATGCAATCGGCAAAGGTCACCCAGCACAAGCAGAGCACGACGGTTCCGAGAAGTCGTATTTGCGGCAAAAGCATGAGTCATCTCCAGATTTTGCATAAGGATTGCAACGTTGAATCGGTGTGGTAGGATATGTCAACCAAAACAGAAATTCATTCGTGAGCAAAAGTGAATCCTCATTTGCGCTGATCACACCAATGCCGCCACGACCTCCGGCAATAAAAACGTGTTGCCTTCAAGCGCTATTTCTGGTGCCATTGCTCATCGCCCTTATGTTCAGTCCCCTGTTGAAGCACATATGAACCTTGCGGAAAGAAATGCCCGTCCTGCCGCTCTCCAAGCAGACGGCGTTGTTGGTCGTCACATGCGTCGACGAAATTTTCAGGAAAGGGACTTTTCCGCCACGGCGACACGAACACACGCTCTATGTAGGCGCAGCCATAATGCACCTGTAACATGTAGCGCCGCTCGTTGCTACAGTTAGGCAGTGCTCCGTGCCAGAGATCGCTGCGGAAGAGTATCGCATCGCCAGCCTTGCACACCAGTGCCTTGCATTCATTGCCATTGTAGCCTGTTTCATCGTCGGGCACACGCCCTGACTTATGGCTGGCTTCGACCA
>JADFGN010000675.1 GCA_022567695.1 Candidatus Poribacteria bacterium
CAGATCTTTCTTTCCTTTGTTTTTAAAAATTGTGCCCGGTGTAAGCCCTTGTGTGACAAGATAAATTCCTTCCGGGTTGGCGTTCATATAATCCGCCAGGCCATCACTGTCTACAATCTCGGCGGTTATTTTTTTACTATCCAGCTCTGCTACGAGCATATCTGCGAACCCGGGGGCGTTGTTTACGCCTAACGTCTGGACATTTGCGTCATAAAAGATTGCAACATCCTGTGCAGATGTGTAAACCACAGGAAGTAGGCAAATGGCTATTGTGAAAATTAAAAATCTCTTCATCAGATTATAGCCTCCTGTTAAAGTCAAGTTGAAAAGGGTTAACCCTTGATTTTCGTGATCGGCTAACAAGCCGCAAGCAATATGATAACATTAGACATAGCTAATCGCAACACCAAAGATGCTCTACGCGAGATTAACGCCAAAACGAATCTGACAGCAATTAATGTGAATTCCCCTTCACACCAGCCGCTAGGTCCGCCGCGAACTCTCCCACGTTCGACAAAATCGCAGACGCATCACCGAGATGTTTTTCAATGACGTTAATGATTGCGCTTCCCACAATGACGCCGTTCGCAATCTGTGCGACCGCGTGAGCTTGCTCTCGTGTCGAGACACCGAACCCAACGCAAACTGGCTTTTCAGTGTACTTCCGCAATTGAGAGACCATGGGTTGGATTTCCTCGGACAGTGAGTCCCGTGCGCCTGTCACACCAGTGACCGACACGAAGTAAACGAACCCGGTGCTCCATGAAGAGATGAGACGCATCCGTTGCGGAGGGCTTGTTGGTGCAACGAGGAAGATAGTTGCCAGGTCATATTCACGGGCGATTTTCAACAACCCTTCTGCTTCCTCAGGTGGTAGGTCTGGGATAATCATCCCGTCCACTCCCGCCTCGCTTGCTGCTCTGCAGAATTCCGCGTCTCCCATCCGAAAAATTGGATTGTAGTAAGTCATGATTGCAATGGGAATCTGCGTTTCCCTCCGGAGTTCACGAACCAGAGAGAGAATCTGGTGAAGTGAGATTTTATGCACCAAAGCCCGTTCGCTTGCTTTTTGGATGGTGGGTCCGTCAGCGATTGGATCGGAAAATGGCACGCCAAACTCAATGAGGTCTGCACCTGCCTTTTCGAGCGTCAAAATGAGCTCTCGGCTGATCTCCGGCGTTGGATCGCCAGCGCAGATATAGGGCATGAATGCGCTCTCACCCTTGCTACGTAATTCTTGAAACTTGGCTTCTATTCGATTCAATATGGTACCTCGCTATTCTCTTTGTATCAAAAATGATCTTTAAATATCCACGATTCGGAAATCAAAGTAACGCTTGGCAACTGTCTTATCTCAACTCACGTCGGTGATTTTGACAAACAGTAACAGGATCGATGTGAATAAACGCGCGATTGATCTCATCAAAGTCCTGCAACCGATAACGGACTGCCATGCTCACATCATGGGCATCCCTTAAAGATAGGCTATCATCCACTTCGATGTGGACTTCGACGTGGATGCGATCGCCGACAAAATGAGCGCGGAGATCGTTGAATCCTGACACGCCGGGCGTTTCCATAGTTCGCTGTCGAATCCGATCCATCATCAGATCATCCGGAACTTTACCCATCAAATAGCCAATGTTTTCAAGCCCGACGCGAGTTCCCGAAAATAAAACCCAACCTCCAATGAGTATTCCGGCGATGTCATCCCAGGAACTTCCTAAGATCAACCCGACCAGAGCAACCAGTGAAGCCAGCATGTCGTTGCATGAATCAACGAAACTGGCATGCATCGCCAGGCTGTGTGACTTTGACCATGTCATCCAATAAGCGAATGCCATGACCATTTTCGTGACAATTGCAATCCCCATAACAAAAATCGCCAAAGCGTTGAGATTTACGGGGTGTGCGTTGAAAAAGCCAAATCCCGCCTCTTTGATAATCGTTGCCCCCAAGATGGCGGCAAAGATAGCGATAATGAAGCCCGCCACCGGTTCCGCCCGACGATGTCCAAAATGGTGATTGGCATCTGGTGCTTTCTCCTGTAGCCTAACGCTCAGGTAAATCGCAGTATACGAGAAAACGTCTAGCAGCGAATTGAGCGCGTCGGAGATGACCGCTGTGCTCCCGGTGCGAATCCCTACATAAAGCTTTCCACCGAAAAGTAAAACACTCAATAGAACACCGAGCTTTGTCAACAATTCTTTGTGCATACGTAACGGTGTACGGAAGATTTTGTAGGCAATGCGCCTTTAAAAGCACGAAACTTTCAAGCGAGGAAGGTCACACTTCCCGATGCTTCGCGTCCCTGCCATACTGAACCGGTCGGATAGATATGTCTTTCGACAAAATCGGCGTGCATCTCAAGCCCCCAGCCAGGGGTTGTTGGGGCGACATAGGCACCGTGTTCGACCTCAACAGGTTCTATGAAAACTTCGTCTTGAAGGAAGTTCAGATATTCTACCACCTGAGTCCGCGAATGAGCAGAAACGCAAATCTGATCCCACAGCGCATAGTGACGAATCATATTACACAGCCCGATGCCGCCGGCATGTGGACAGACGGCGATGTCATACTTTGCCGCCATTAAAATAACTGACAAGACATCGTTAACCCCGGCGAGACGGGTCGCATCGATCTGGCAATAACGAATTGCATCGCTGGTCAGCAATTGCTTAAATATAACCGGAGAAGGCACCTGTTCGCCAGCGGCAACTCCGACGTTGTGTTTAGCAAGTTCGCGGGCGATTTTTATATAGCCTTCGACATCGTCCCGCGCCGTAGGCTCTTCGATCCATGTCGGACGAAATTGCACCAGTTCCAGCATATATTCGATTGATTCATCCACACCCCAAATTTGATTCGCATCCAGCATGAGGCTAGCGTCGTCCCCAATTGCCTGCCGGATAAAGGCGAGTCGATTTTGGTCACGCTGTAAATCCTGACCCACTTTCATCTTGAAGGAGTCAAAACCAATTGCTTTCATTTGGTCGATGGTGTCGATGATTTGGGCATCGGTCAAACCAAGCCAGCCGGCAGTGGAATAGGCTTTGGGGCCGTGTTCGCATAATTTGGCTTCCCGCTCATGGCGACTGTCCCAATTGGCGCGAAGTATTTCAAGGGCTTCGTCGGGAGTGAGGGCATCTCGGAGGTAACGCCAATCAATGCATTGGACGATTTTTTCCGGCGAGAGATCGACGAGAAGCTTCCACAGC
>JADFGN010000129.1 GCA_022567695.1 Candidatus Poribacteria bacterium
GTTCAGCCGTAGAAGTCAGGGCTTGGATAAATTCTGCTTTGGTAGCCCGTTCCTTTTGCACAACTCTCAACAACCAGTAATAGCCCTCCTGCGACAATTAGTAATCTACGCTCGCTTGCAATTCCTCAATTCGAGTTCTGATTTCCTCCACAATTGCCCGGTAAAGCTCATGGTCCATCTTGTCGATATTACGTTTTTGTAAGGAATCACAGATGATTGGCTCACCGAAAATCACCTTGATTTCGCTCTTTTGCGGTAAGTTATTTCCCTTGGGTAGCGCTTGATAAGTCCCCTTGATATAAGTCGGAATAATCGGGGCGCCAGATTCATAAGCAAGCAAACCGAGTCCGGGTTTGAACGGTTGCAATTCGCCGGTCACCGATCGGGTACCTTCGGGATACATCAGCAAATTCTTACCTTGCAAGAGTGCTTCCTTTGCAATCCGTACATCCCGAAGAAAATTGCCAGCCCGATCCAGTGGCAGAATATTGAGGCATGTTCTGGCAAACCACGATTTGAAGCGGCTACTGGAAAACCAGTAATCTTTAGCACCGAGAATATACAGATGCTTAGCGTTCTTTCCCAAAGCTGTCATGATTGCGGGAGTATCCAGATGACTGGTGTGATTTGCCGCGATGATACACGCCTGCCCATGCGGAATATGTTCGCGACCTTTGCATTCAATCGAAAAGTAACGGCGATAAATCACACGCATGCCAAAGCGAAATAGGCCTGTTAATTTTATCCCTTTGTGAGTATTTTTATTTTGTACAATCTTATCTGTGGGATCAGGAGATATATTCGCCATATCGGGTGATGTTTGGGAATTCAACACTTGCATCGCCTGAATTACGTTGCGGACAGTTCGCATCTCAGCAACAATGTCGTCAGGAATCGGTCTCCGAAGTTTAGATTCAAGGAGCATCAACAGCTCAACTCGCATTAAGGAATCTAATCCGAGGTCTGTATCTAGGGTGCTATCCAAATGGATGCCATCCACAGGCAAACGTGCCAAACGCGCTAATTCGGCGACAATCACTCCTTCACAGCTATCTGGTGTCCAATCTGTCCGTGACGTTGCTTCGGATGGAACAGCCGGTTCTTCTGAGAGTTGCTCTAACAACCGTTCTTTGACAAGATGGCGATCGATTTCAAAGTTTGGAGTTTTGGGCAACTCAACATTCCAAAAGTGAACCTTATGAAGATACTGATGTGTTGGCAAATTGCGGGCACACCGTTGTAAGTGTTCCCGGATGGCTTGTTCAAGTTCGGTATGTTTCCGTTCGCCGTCGCAGTTGGGTACAATCACGGCGTGGACGGCTTCACCGGAGGAACTATCCGTGATACCAATCACACAAATCTCTGCGATGTCGGGGCTGTGTCGGTAGAGTTCTTCAAGTTCGATGGGATAGATATTTTTCCCGGTACCTGAAACGATGACGTTTTTACTGCGTCCGGTGATATACAGGTAACCATCTTCATCAAGATACCCGAGGTCGCCCGTATGCAACAAACCATCTCGAATGACCTGCTTTGTAGCGCTTTCATTCCGATAGTAACCGGTCATCATACTGGGACTCTTCGTAACAATCTCGCCAATTCCGTCATCATTCGGGTTGACGATCTGAAGTTGTACACCTTCGACAGCGGGACCAACAGATCCGCGCTTGCTTTTTTGATAAGGATTCACACTCAGAACAGGTGCGGTTTCTGTCATTCCGTAACCCTGATAGATTGTTAGCCCAAATTGCTGGAGCCCATCGTACACTTCATTCGGTAACGAAGCCCCACCACTAACCAACACCCGGATGTGCCCTCCCAATGTCGCGCGGGCTTTTTCAATAACCTCTGGATTGATAGAAGGGCCTACCTCGCGCACCATCGCGTCATAGAGCAATTTGAAAAGACGCGGTACACCAATGAGGATAGTTGTTTGAGTTTCCTGCATTGTCCGCAAAATCGTGGTAGGTTTGAAAGTATTGATATAAGTGACAGTTGCCCCCGCGTAGATTGACATTAGAAAACTGCAAGAAAATCCCAACGCATGATACAACGGCAACACAGAGAGGAACTGATCTGTTTCATCGGGTGGCAACGCTTCTGAAACGGCGAGAACGTTCGCAATGAATCCCTTGTGGGAAAGCATAGCACCCCTCGCATCTACAGTTGTACCCATGGTGAAAATAATTGAAGCGATGGTGTCCGGCTTGATTTTGACACTTGGAAAATCATCAGGGATCGGTTCAGTCGAATTGAGGTCCGCTCCAAAAGGTAGACAGGCATTATTGATATTCAATACTTCTGGTAATGTGTTTGTTGTACCTAACGTCCTAAACCGATCAAAAAGGTTCTCAGATGTCAAAATCGCTTTGGCTTCCGTAAATTTTGCGAGCGACAAAATCTCCCTTTCAGGGGTCTGATGATCGATGGGAACAACGATGACGCCAATCTGGAGCACCGCTAAGTAAGCGATTCCCCATTCCGGCTGATTTTCTGCAATGAGTATCACCTTATCATCTTGGCGATAACCACGCATCCAGAGTGAGAATGCCACCTGCCGAGAAAGTTCGTAAACCTGGCGGTAGGTGTACCGAACCCATTCACCATCTCGTTTAATCTGCAATGCGGTTCGATCTGGAAGCGATTTAGCTTGTCCGGCAACTAAATCTACAATAGTTGTAAAACGGGGTTGTGGAGGGTGGGTTTCTGACTGTTCCGATTGCGAATCGTCGTCGGTTGAAGGTTTATCTATTCGATGACTTGTGGGTTTACTGATTCTGGGCTTCTCTGAAGCCGGCCCTAACTTCAGTGCATGTTTCTTAATTCCCGGAATATGAACCTCTTTGAGATAGTATTGCCAGTCTATTCGTGAAACGTCAAAGTTAAACTTCTGCTTCTCTAGAGGGGAAAGCGATTGGAACAGTTGTTGTGTTTTACTTGACTCAAACTCGAAACTCATGCGGGTATAAGGGCCATAGATCTGCGTGTAGTATTGCAACTTGTCGATCGCATTCTGCATCGCTGCGAACTGGCGTTTTTTCTGTTTTGCCCATTTTGATGGAATCCGATCGAGCAACCAACTTGTTCCAGCAAGCAACCGAAGTTTGCGATCTAATTGTCGTTGGAATTTCTTCTTACTTGGGTATTTCCACACTGGAACCGCAATCGGCTTCCCCTTATCTATCAGTGGGTGTTCTACAAAGTAATCGTGGGTTGCTTCGACGATTCCGCCAAACGTGAGCGGGTTACTCGATCCAGTTGCCACATGATAAACTTCGATGCCCCGATGATGGTAGGTTTGCACGGCAACTGCTAAAATGGCGTTGACAACGAAATCAACAGGAATGACATCAAGGATACTGTTCGGGTCGCCGGGAAAGTCAGGTAAGCGCCCCTTTCCAAAGCCAACAATAATTGGATCTGCCATGCGAAGCGATCCGGTGAGCCAGCCCGGTTCTGGTTCCTCAAGACTGCTTTCCATGATTGATTGGCGAATGATCGCCGTCGGTAGGTCACCTCGCACCTTGACAATCATTTGCTCGCCGAGGGCTTTGGTGTAGATGTAGGTGTCATTCCAGCCCCTTGCGAGAGCACGCTTCAACCCTTCATCAATTAAACGCTGCTCGACCCATTGGTTACGAACATTTTCAATCTGTTTATCTAATGCTTGACTGTTCTTCTTTTTTCCGCTGTCAAGCTGTTGTCGTGCTTCATTTCGGAATTGATCGAGTTGTTCCGGACAATTTGCCTCGGCTCTGACTCGTTTACCAATTTGAAGCAGGTCTTCGATCTCTGTATCGAGCGTTTCGGGGAGTTCCTTGTGTTGTTTGGCATAAACCTCGAACGGTGGATGTAACGCTTCAGCTACCTTTCCCGGCCGATTTCCGCAAACGTAGGCGGTTGATACATGAATGAAAATAGCGTCATTGCAGCCTTTAGCAAATTCGACAGCGTCTTTTGCAGAGATGGCGTTGAATTGCGCGGCTTCATCAATAGGTGGATCAAATTTAACAAGAGCGGCGCTAGAAATAAAAAGCTGTACCTCGTTTTGCAGACGTTGATACCACGCATCGGAGAGACCTAGCCGTTCATAGGTCAAATCGCCATCGACAGCGACGACTTTTTCCCGAATCCATTGATCGAATTGATTCCCGCGCATCCCCCTAAGTTTGGTAAAGACATTAGCGGTAAAAAACTCTTGCTCCAATCTCTCTTGTGCGGAACGGACTTTCCCGTTGGGTTCGGTTCGTGAGCGGATAAGTAGGTAGATTTTTTGGGTATCAGGAAGATCGGTGAGAATTTTGGCAACCAATGCCTGACCGAGAAATCCTGTAGCACCCGTGATGAGAATAATTTTATTACGAAAAAATTCTGGAATTGTTGTCATTTCACTCTTTGTCTGCATTGGACCTTAAAATTTGAGCCATCTCGGACCGCTTGATGACGTTTGGAGATAATTCAAATTAGTATATAAGGAAAATCAGGTGATGTCAATAGCAAAAGCAATCAGAACGATACATATCCGCCGCAAACAGGAATACACTGTCCTGTCACATAATCCGATAAATCGGTGACCAGAAATTCAACGACCTTCGCGCAATCTTCCGGCACTCCTAAACGGCGTAGGGGAATTTGTGCCTCTAGCCTGTCACGGCTTTCAGGGCTATTCCTTCCGCCGGCAATGGCGCGAGATGAAAGTATCCACCCCGGTGCAATGCAGTTGACGTTGATTCCGTAGGGTCCTAATTCAGCGGCGAGGACACGTGTGTATTGCACCACGCCAGCTTTGGCAACCCGGTATGGCATCCCTGTTCCAGAACCGCTGCTCCACAACCCTGCCTGTGAACTGACATTCACGATTCGACCATAGCGCGCTTCTTTCATGGGAACACTCACCGCCTGGCAACAGAAAATTGTGCTGTTGAGGTTGATTGCCATAATGTAATTGTAGTAATCTTCCTCTGCTTCCGACGCCGTTGTCGTTTTCGGTTTTCCCAATGCTCCACCAGCGTTGTTGACAAGAATATCGATTCGACCATATTGGTCCATAATTTCGTCAATCATCCCGAAGACGGCATCACGTTGGGTGACATCAGCCTGAATACCAAGCGAACTGCATCCTAAATTTTCAATCTCTGCCATGACGGTTTCAGCCGAGAGTTCTTCACCATACTCTTTAGCTGCATTCAGATCTATGTCGTTAACTACTACATTTGCCCCCAGTCGGGCGAGATAAAGTGCATAGGCACGTCCAAGTCCGCGTGCACCGCCAGTGATTAGCGCGACCTGTCCATCTAACTTACCCATTGATTGAAACCTCCCAGGATGTTAATTTGTTTTGCGTGGACACCATCAGGATAATAGTTGAACTTGTTTGGGTTGTGCGATATAATGTAACGGTATGTGAGGAAGAACGGCGTTTTTTCCAGATCGTAACCAAGAGCGAGAAATGAGAATCACTTTATGTTATCCACACAACAAAAATTAGAGTTCTTACGAGAGACGCAATTATTTTCCCATTTATCAAGTAACAGTAAAGGATTGGCATTGATCTGTCAAATTGCCCAGGAGATCGATTATCCGGCTGAACATGTGCTCTTTAGCGAAGGAGACGAAGGCGATTCACTCTACCTGTTGGTGAACGGAAATGTTGGAATTATCAAGGATAATATCCAGGTCATAACATTTAGTCAGCCAGGAGACTGTATTGGCGAGATGGCGCTGGTCGCCGATGACCCCCGGAGTGCTACAGTCAAAACGGCGCAAGCAACAAAAATGCTGAAGATCCCTCGTAATGATTTCTATCAAGCGATGACCCGGGATTTCTCAATTGCACAAGGGATGTTTAGTGTTCTCAACGAAAAACTGCGACGCGGTCTAAGTGCTGAGTGGAATGCAATGCGCAAGGAAATCGCTCAACAGGAGTCGATGCGGATGGCTGCGGAAGTGCAACAATCTTTGCTACCGGATAAGGAAATTGATCATCCCAAATTAGCTACGGCAGGATATTGCCAGCCAGCAGACAGCGTCGGCGGTGATTATTACGACTACATCCATTTGCCAGACGCACGCTTCGCCATTTTTCTCAGTGATGTCATGGGGCACGGCTACCATTCAGCAATGCTGACAGCAATGACCAAGAGTGGTTTGCATACACAAATCAGCTTTGATTCCTCTGTGGCGGCCGTAATGAAAGCGATTAACCGTATTGCGGAACACCATATTCAAACATTTATGTACCTGACCTGTTGCTGTGTCATCATTGATACCACAAAACAGAAACTGGAGTTCGCAAACGCGGGACATCCACCGATGTTTTTGTACCGTGCCGCGACCAATGAAATTCTCGAATTGGAATCCCAGTTTATGCCGCTTGGGTTGCTACCAACACCAGAGGATATGATATATCATGCTGAAGAAATTTCATGGAATCCAGATGACATTCTCGTGCTTTACTCCGATGGTATCACCGAAGCAGAAAATCCTGAAGAGGAGATGTATGGCACGGATAGATTTAAGGATATCCTTCTCGATTCTGCGGGTCTCTCGCCATCAGAAATAAAACAAAAAATACTGTGCGACCTTGAAATGTATCGGAGTGGAAATGGTCCAGAAGATGATGTCACCCTTGTTGTCGTTAAAGCGAGATAAGGCATCGTGCAAGATACAAGATGCAAGTGAATCTGTATCCTGAATCTTGAATCCTGTCAGCTTGACCAATTTGCAACATAATTAAGGATATTTTCGATTAATTTCTTATTCACCGCAACAGTTCCCCGACTATCGTTGCGCATGCTTGTGATTATGTACAAACCTTTGCCAAATTTCCGGGTGCCTACAACAAAATCTTTGTCACCATTTGTGGTTGCAAGGGTTTCATAATTTTTGTCCCAATCCGTCCAGGCATCATCAAAGTAGAGTTGCCCCGGCTGGATGCGATTTGGTTTCGAGAACAGCTTCTGGCCGTGTTTTGTAATTTTGAAATCCTGAGTTAGTGGACGCTCGACGCCTTTTAACTTTCCCTCCAACCAACCTGTTTCGCACGGTTTTTCGAGATCGCTATCCTGACCACTAACAACGACAATGCCTCCGCTCTTAACAAAACGCTTGATTTTTTTCTCGGCTTTCTTGGAAAGTAGATAGCCATCGGAGGCAATCTCATTCTGTCCAAGCCACAAAACATTTGCCCCATCTAAGCCGGGTAGATTGCTGTCCTGGGTTGCCTCATAAACCAACAATCGGTTGTCTGCCTTGCGAATAGATCGGATGGCATTATATTCATAGCCGACAGTATTTGTGTAAACGGGCACTTGGCTCCACATGGGACGTGTGCTATTTCCCGTCAAAACAAGGACCCTTAAAGCGTCTTTGGGCGTGTTAACCCACTTTTTGCCTGCAAGAATTGCTCGGATGATTTTCTGAAAATCTTCGGTAGAGCCTTTAAATGTTCGCGACATCAAGGGATCAATATGGGTGAATCCCCACCACGATGACGCTGCATGACCACCACCATGCGCGCGGGTTTGGAACCAGGTTCCGTTCACAAATCCAAGACTTTCAATCGCGTAGTGTTCTCGGTAAAAAACGATGATAGGCATACCTTTTTTGAGGAGACGAACCATCTTATCTGGCGAAGTCTCACGTCGATAGTGTCCAGTGGCAAAGTTCATTTTAATTTCGCTCAGATTACTTTTGCCTTTTGCATCTTCTTTTACTTTAATAATTCCTCGCAGCCGCCGGGTGTCAACACTCTTCACCTCACCGAAAACCACATTTGTGCATGCGTCTAAAATTTCGGGAATGGTGTATTCACGTTCAATAAACCCTTGAACATTCATGGAAAGCAAAGATCCAACAAGGATGGTACAGAGAAGGAATGAAAGCTGATTTTTGGAACGCATAGTCTAATCTCCTTTCAAAGGTCATGTCAGCTTTGTGAAAACTGGAGAACACATAGGTAAAACACTCACATGATACCATATTTCAGTGTAAGCATCAATGCGAAAAGCGCGTAACAACCCGCCTTAAAAGGTAGAGATTATTTACTTTACGCCTGAGCTTTCAGTGATGTTTCAATCAAGGATGCCCGATACAAAGTACAAGATGCACTTCCAAAATACCTTGAATGCTGCATAAATAATTCCATCCCAAATTCCAGTGGCCTATCATGTTTAATCGCCTCCGACTTGCCAGAATTCAATGGACTTATCCTGATTTAGCTGTCTACGTTGGTTTCCTGATTTTTGTCCTGTCACTCCCGTTTGGGCATTCGACAGAGTTGCTTTATGGCGGACTATTGCTTGCAATGATCGGGTGGTTAGCGCGGATTATTTCTGAACGCAAATTTAAATGGACGCGAACGCCTTTAGATGTGCCGATTGCCGTTTTTCTTCTCCTCGCATTGGTTTCTTCACTCTTCGCGCCACACCCATCGGCAAGCAGTCTCGGATATTTTTGGAAATTGCTTCGAGCCGTGCTATTATTTTACGCGGTCGTTCACAGCCGCCTTGGAATGCGATGGAGACACGTGGTTCTCGTTTTTATCTTTGCGGGAGGGTTTTCTTCCCTACTGGGTTTATGGTACTACGCAAACGGCACACATTTGGGTGTTGATTTTCTGTTTCGCACTGAGTCACAATTCCAAAGCGATCTGAAAGTTGGAAAACCCATCCCGGCGGAACTCCAACAGGAATTTAAGAACAACGGCTGGCGGATTTCTCAAGATGCGGTTGTGTCCACGTCAAAGAGGAACGGTGCATGGTTAATCATCGACAAGAATCGGGATTGGACATACACGGTTCAGGAAAGGGAAGATGGTCTCTATATCTACGTTATCGAACCACGGCTGGCTGGCACCTTCAAGATGCCCAACGACCTTGGTGCGTACCTTGTCATCCTTGTGCCAATGACGATGGGGTATTTTGTTGCAAGTTGGCGAACACGTCAAAAATGGTGGTTAATCACGACGTTAGGCTTCATTTTATGCGTGATGGCTGCGAATCTGGTGCTGACACTCACACGCGCCGCATGGATGGGTGTCTTCGTCGCAACGCTTTATACAGCAATCTACTTTGAACGGCGGTTGCTGTGGGTGGGATTGATCGTTGTTTTGCTGTCGGTCGTATGGATGCCTAAGCCGGTTAGAGATCGATTTCAGACAATGGCGAAGCGACCCGCTGGTTTCATGAGTGAACGCCCTCAATGGTGGAAAGCCTCTATTCAATTCATTGCCAAGCACCCGATTACCGGGATTGGTTTAGGTCGATTTCGCCACGAATATCAATTGCACGCACCGCCGGACGTGTATCATACGCCGTACCACGCCCATAACATCTACCTGCATATTGCTGCTGAAAGTGGGATTCCATCACTGCTGCTGTTTATGTGGATGCTCTTTCTGTTCTTCCGTCAAATCTTTACCCTGCGCCGAAGCAACGAATTTTGGCGATTGGGGTTGTTTATCGGCGGGAGCGGTTTCCTGATTTCGGCTTTGGTCTATGGGCTTGCCGATCATATTTTACATCAACGCCCATTGCTAATTTTCTGGTTTTTGAACGGGTTGGTTTTTTATGTAACCGGTGGAAGTAACACATCGGAGCCACAGACCAGACCTGTAATCTAGAGCGGATTCCTCCCTCTCCATTGACCATCCAGAGCATCCCGTGCCGACAACAGACGGACCACTCCTTGGCCTGCCTGCCCCTATGATCAGCTCATAAAGGCAGAGCAAACCATCTATCACGATGCGGGACATCTGTCTCACATCGTGCTACCTATCATCCCACAGTGAAGAAATTCTAGTAGTGAGAGTGGAGGACTCGCCGACTTTCACACGCATTTAGTTACAGTAAGCGATTTTCCAAATTCAATGCCTTCTTCTGGAAGAATTTCGCTTATCGCGAAAAACCCCAAAAAAACTCTAAAGCTCGGTTCAGTCTTTACCGATAAGGAAAGCACAATTTGTGAAAGTCGGAATGGAGTCCGAAAATATAGTCATATTTATTTTAGTCATGGATAGACAATTCACCATTATGTTGCACGGAGGTTAAAACAATGAGTGGGTTTAGAATTAATAACAATATTAGTGCAATGAATTCGCTCCGGTTATTTGGGAGATCCCAAAGGGGACTTGAAAAAAATATCGAAAGACTCTCTTCGGGATTACGAATCAACCGAGCGAAGGATGACACAGCAGGTTTGGCAATTAGTCAGCGAATGAGGGCTCAGATTCGAGGTTTCCAACAAGCCAGCTCAAACTCTGAACAAGCGATTAATATGATTCAGACCGCAGAAGGCGGTTTGGACGAAGTTCATAACCTGCTGATTCGAATGCGCGAATTATCGGTTCAAGCTTCATCAGATACCGTTACAGATTCGGACAGAACAAGCATTGACTTAGAATTTGATCAATTGAGATCTGAAATTACTCGAATCTCTACAACAACCGAATACAACAACACAAAGTTGATTAACGGTTCGTTCCAGGGAAATACGGTTTCATTTACCAACGCAAATACCAGCCAGACGCTCACGACGGATGGAGTTCAAAAAATCGAACTGTCGGGAACAAATGCCGGAACTTATACGTTGTCAGACGCCTCAAGTAGTGATGGCATTCTGACGTTAAGCGACGGCACAACCACCCAGTCGGTGACGTATACCAACGCCCCTGCGTCGGGGCAGACGATTAAAGTGAATTTCTCCGATTTGGGAGTTGAATTAACACTCAACGACTCCTATGATGATGGAGATCTGAATGGTGAGACATTTCAGGTCGTTGCGGGTAGTGGTGGGAATTTCCAAATCGGTGCCGACAATGCTGCCGATAATCGACTTTCCTTTAGTATTGGGGATTCTACCGCAAGCGGGATATCGATTGATACTGCTGATTTATCCAATCTTACCAATGCCCAAGCTGCGATTGATACCCTAGATACGGCGATTGGTCTAGTCAATGACCAGCGATCAACGCTAGGTGCATTACAGAATCGGTTGGAATTCACGATCTCTAACCTGTCGAATATGAGGCAGAATATTCAGGCATCTGAGTCGACAATTCGAGATGCTAATTTTGCGTCCGAGACAACCGAATTCACACGGAATCAGATTCTTGTCCAATCTGGTGTAGCCATGTTAGCTCAAGCGAATGCGAGTCCACAAAGTGTTCTCAGCCTCTTAGGATAACCAATCGCGAATTACAGTTTGAGAACGCATCAACGGTTCTCAATCCTGTAACTTAACCATTGGCATTCTCAAGTTGAGGTGATGAACATCGGTATCTCCTCGCTGTCATGTTTGAACCTTGCGCTTTCTTTAGTCATTCATATTCTTTGTGAACTAAAGGAAATGGGGAGATTATATCATGGGTAACGGGTTCAGAATCAACAATAACATCGCAGCAATGGGGTCACTTAGACTACTGAGTAGATCCCAATCAGACCTTGAAAGGAGCATTGAACGTTTATCTTCAGGGTTACGAATAAATAGAGCGAAAGATGATACAGCCGGTTTGGCAATATCTCAACGTATGAGAGCCCAGATTCGCGGGCTACAACAGGCAAACCGCAATTCATCTCAATCTATCAATCTTATTCAGACCGCAGAAGGCGGTTTGGACGAAGTTCATAACCTGCTGACTCGAATGCGCGAATTAGCGGTCCAGGCTTCGTCGGACACGGTTACAGATAGTGACCGTTCAAGCATCAATTTAGAGTTTACGCAGTTGCGGAGTGAAATCGATCGCATTTCATCATCAACCGAATACAACAACACAAATTTAATTGATGGTTCTTTCCAAGGAAATACGGTTTCATTTACCAACGCAAGCACCAGCCAGACGCTTACAACGGATGGTGTTCAAAAAATTAACCTTACAGGTGCGAGTACCGGAACTTACACATTATCAGATGCCTCAAGTAGTGATGGCATTCTGACGTTAAGCGACGGCACAACCACCCAGTCGGTGACGTATACCAACGCACCCGCGTCGGGTCAAACGATTAAGGTGAATTTCTCCGATTTGGGAGTTGAATTAACACTCAATGATGCCTATGATGATGGGGATCTGAATGGCGAGACATTTCAGGTTATCGCCGGTAGTGGTGGAAATATCCAGATCGGTGCCGACAACGCAGCGGACAACCGAATGACTTTCAGTATTGGAGATGCAAGTTCTTCTAGTCTTTCAATTGCGTCAGCGAGCTTATCCAATCTCACCAATGCCCAATCTGCCATTGATACAATTGACACGGCAATCAATCTCGTTAACGACGAAAGGGGATCGCTGGGTGCATTGCAGAATCGATTGGAGTTTACAATCTCAAATCTGGATAGCATGACCCAGAATCTACAAGCTGCAGAATCGACGATTCGAGATACAGATTTTGCCGCTGAGACAACATCATTCACACGGTCACAGATTCTTGTGCAGTCTGGTACAGCAATGTTGGCTCAGGCAAACGCAGTTTCTCAAAGCGTCCTCAGTCTTCTTGGATAATAGTTAACCGTTATCGAAAACCTTATGAAGTTTCTCACTGAACTTCATTCAAGATACGACGGAAGGAACAGGTGAGTAAAATGCAGACAGAGTTAGGTGTTCAACAGATTTCAATGAACACGGCGGGTTTGCAACTACAGAATCAACAATCCAAAACCTCTATGCTGCATCCATCAGACCGACCTGGAGCGAGACGTACAGAGAAAGCTACACGTGGAATGGAAGATGTTCCCCCTACATCCTCCCCATCCCACAAAACTTCTGTTGATTCAAGCCAAGAGCTTGATCGTGTTCAGTTGGAAGAGGCACTGAAATTGCTGAATGATAGTGCTTCTGTGATAGATGCGAGATATAGTTTTCAGGTGAATTCGGACACCAATCAACTTTATGTTCAGATTCGCGATCGGCAGGGAGAAGTCATCCGACAAGTCCCTCCTGAAGCCATTCTCAATACAGCATCAAAGATTAGCCGTATGATCGGTACATTTCTTAATGCAATTGCTTAACTAATTTGTACGGATGCAATAGATTAAAGTGGACAGAAAAAATCGATAGAATCCGGTATAGTTTTTGCTACTTCAAAGGATTCCAACATCACTATTTCTCATGAGTGCTTGTCACAATCATCTCCACCAAATAAGATTCACTGTTTACAATTGAGCATTACGAAATTCCATAAAACAAGCACAATGAATTCGTTTTCATCTGAAGAGGTTTACCATGTCCAATATTTCCTTTACAGGGCTTAGCTCCGGATTTGATACGACCAGCTTGGTTAATCAGTTGATACAGCTTGAGCGAATCCCCGTTTCGCGTTTACAAGCGAAGCAGAACACAATCTCGCAAAAAAAAGGTGCTTTTGAGTCGTTTGAGTCCCTGCTGAAAACTTTGAATTCAAGTGCAAAGACTCTTGCGGACGAGACAGCTTTCAAGGCATTCCAGGCTAGCGTTGGCCAAAATAGCGTCCTCACGGTTTCAATAGATAATGACGCCGCTGCCGGAAGTTACGAAGTTGATGTGACTCAATTGGCAAAAGCGCAACAGGATTACTTGGTCAGTTCTTCAGGTGCTTTGCCTAGCGATCCGAGTGATGACGTGGGTTTCACAAGCAAAACAGATGCGTTGAGCTTGACGGGGACGCTTGATATTACAATCGACAGCACGACATTTCAGATTTCCGTCGATAGCACAGACACGCTCGAAATGATTCGCAACAAAATCAACAGCGATACGGACGTTAATTCAGGAGTGACAGCGTCGATTCTCTCTGTGAATGATACAGATCACCGGCTAGTTATCAGTTCAAATGATACGGGCGTGAATCCGGGCGTCACGGTTACCAATAATCTGACGGGAACCTCTGGCTTGACAGCCGTGGCGGGGCAAGATGCACAACTGGACATTAACGGTATCACTGTGAATCATAGCTCAAATACTGTCACAGGAGTGATTCAAGGACTTACGCTAAATCTGTTGAACACGAACGCCAACACCGGAGATGGTACGCTCACAATATCAGTCGATCGAAATGACGGCATGATCGAATCAACGGCACAGTCATTCGTTGACAGCTACAACGCCGTTAGATCGTTTATCAACAAACAGTTTACATTTGATACCGAGACTACCGTAGCGGGATTGCTCTTTGGCGATTCGACGCTTCGCTCTATTCAAACTCAACTCCAACGGGTCCTCGGTAATACAGTGACGGGTCTTACAGGGTCTTATGATACGCTGGTGGACTTAGGCATCACAGTTGATAGAAAAGGGTTGTTATCGATTGATAGTGAGAAATTTCGAGAGGCGTTGCAAGCAAGCAACAGCCAGGTCGCTGATGTTTTTATCGGTCGAGGCACAGCGTCTGATTCCGATATTACCTTCGTTGGTTTTACGGATGAAACCAAAGCGGGCACATATAACGTAAATATTACAACCGCACCTGAACAGGCAGTTGTTACGGGAACCCAAGATCTCTCAGCCGGAATTGCTTTAGACGAAACCTTGACGATTACGGATACGGCAGCGAATGTGTCAGCCGACATCGCATTGACATCGGGAGATGATATTACTGCTATCGTCAATAAAATAAACGCCGCCCTTGAAACAAAGATAGCGGAGGTTCATACCTCTGATACCGCTAACACCGCAAGTAGCTCCCCAATTACCGCAAGCACAACATTTGGGGATATAGACGGCGCAGGGGTTGTGAATGGCGATACCATCACGATTTCAGGAAAGACGCGAAACGGCTCAAGTGTGTCAAATACGTACACAATTTCCGACACGTCAACCACAATGCAGGATTTTCTGAATGCGATTGAGAGCACGTTTAATGGGGAGGTATCGGCGACAATCGATGGCAACGGTAAACTGGTTGTGACCGACGATACAGCGGGATTTAGCCAACTTTCATTTACGCTCACGGAAAATAACCAGGGGGGTGGAAGTCTCAACTTTGGGAATCTGACCGAATCAACCCAAGGAAGAAATGCTATCCGGATAACCGCTTCCAATGATGGAAGCAACCGCCTTAAATTAAACCATGAAGATTATGGTGCAGCAATTGGATTCAGTGTAACTTCAACTGATACGCAGATCCTTGGCACAGCCTCTGATTCGGATACCGGCGTTGATGTCGCTGGAACAATCAACGGTGAAGCCGCAACAGGAAATGGGCGTATTCTGGTTGGGGACGCCGGTAATAGCAATACAGACAGATTGAGTATCCTGGTCAACGATAATGCAACAGGTGCACAGGGAACTGTATCCTTGACGCTCGGTATTGCCGAGCAGATGGATGGACTACTCAAGGGATTGACAGACAGTATCGATGGCATGCTGGCAATTAAACAGGATGCT
>JADFGN010000676.1 GCA_022567695.1 Candidatus Poribacteria bacterium
CCAACAGACCTTTTGCCACTGATTGTTTACGCACAGTTATGTAGCGATCGACCGAAAAACCTATTTCCAACGATTGCTGCCACAAACTCTAAATACGAACGGACAGGCGAAGTGGCGATCGCGTGCGATCTGAAAATTGAGTTCAGCACGAGAAGTCGAGATGAAAACATCTTTGAAGCCGCAACGCCTGTGATCTCGCTGTTGGACGGCGCGGGTATCGCCTGCTTGCTTTGGTTCGATGGTGTGATGGGGTTGAATCTCGTTGTCCCTTACGATGGGTTCCCTCAGGTTGCGCGGTTCCCTGCGAACAGACATGAGACCATCCTTACGCAACTCTCCCCATACTTGAAAAGGTCCATGCGGATGCCGGGGGCTGGATGTAAACTCATCAAGGACCCACACGTGCTCTCGCCGATTCCCTACGCGCTACATCCACACACCGGCCTCGCTTGCATCCCAATCGACCTGTCCGAATTCCGCGAGGCGTGGTTAGAGAACGTGCAGGTTGACAACGAATGGTGGAGTGTGCCGGAGGACGCGGCGGCACAAATGGTGAAATTCCTCGAACATACGGTACTTGTGGGTTAAGCTGACGGCGAAAATAGCAGTTTCGCCGTCAATTGGCGTTTGCTATGCAATGTCTGCTTCTAGGGATTCCACTTGATATTTCCCCACGTTATTGTTAATTTCCCGACAGGTTGCACACTCAGAAGCGTAGCTAATCCCACATCCATCGCCTCTCTGATTTCCGCTTCTGTCCGTGCGACACTTGAAATACGCGCTTCGTCAATAATCCCTAGAAATCCGTTGGCGTTGTTTAAATTTGGGACACCGATGGTAATCGGGTCATCACTAAAGAACGGGTCTTGCCCATGAGGTTTTTCGAGTTCCAGCTTTCCATCCACGTAAGCCCGTCCTACCTTGCCATCATACGTGAACGCCACGTAGTGCCATTCGTCGTCAGTAATCACCGTTGGGCCATCCATACTAAAGGCACAAGCCGCCGCCGCACCAATTTCGCTATGCAGAACATTATTGGTATTGTGAATCCAGATGCCGTAGTTTCGGTTGGTACATCCCGCCTGCTGTTTACAAATGATGCCTTGCCATTTGCCAGTGGGCGCTTTGGGTTTAATCAAAGCCTCAATGGTCAGTTCTTTAAGTTGAAGTTTCTTGCTAGAATCAACGACGACATAACCGGACGCATCGCCGGGAAATTGCAACCCTTTGCCAAATTTCCCATTGACCCACTTGAGCTTTCCCGCGAATTTACCGTCGTGGCCATTCCCGGAGACATCTTTAACCGTGTCTCCTGTGCCTTCTTCAAATAACCAAACAGCAACCGTGTGTTCATCGATTTCGGCTTGAGCGAGTGGTAAACAGACTAGAAATAGAATGACGAAGATACCCAATAACGTTTTCATCTGTGAATTCCTCCTTTTTCTCTTAGAGCTTTATTCATAAAGATTGGGTCTTGTGAATTATGCCAACTGATGTCTGAAACTCTGTTTTCATCAGGCATCCCACCCTCATGGGGGCACTACTATTTGATACTAATCATCTTCCTCGTCGATTGAAAGTCACCAGCCTGTAGGTGGTAAAAGTAAATGCGACTCGCGACCCGCTCACCGAAATCATTGCGCCCATCCCAGTAGATCGCCTTGTTTCTGGACTCGTATACAGCAGCAGACTGATGCCCCACCTGGATGTCACGGACAACTGTCCCCGTCATATCGTAAATGGTTAGCGTGATAAACGCATCTTCCGCGAGACGGAAGGGAATCCATGTCTCCGGATTGAACGGGTTGGGATAGTTTTGCAGCAGGCGCGTTTGATCGGGTATCGGCTCTGGCACCGCGATGCTCGGTACTTTCACATGGATGATGTGGGATTTTTCCTTCTTACCGAGGATGTCCACATCTTCTATGTTAGATTGCGTCTTTGTACGTTTTCAGAGCCACCTGAACGGTTACTAACATGGTAAGGTTGATGTCACTCCTAAGTTTGGATAAAGCGTGTTGGTTGCAGGCTTGCCACTTCAGAGGTCTTGGGCACGCTGGATAAATCCAAACGGCATTCATAAAGCGGATCAATCTCGTTTCTTTATCTTTCCCCAAGTGGTGACCCGTTTTTCTTGAGGAGAAACCCCTAAAACGTCAGTTTGACGATAGATGCTTCGAGAAGCCCGCAGCCAGAGTCGTTCCGAGTCAGAAACAATTTCTATAGGGTGCTCCTCTGCCA
Organism: Candidatus Poribacteria bacterium; assembly: GCA_022567695.1. Classification (GTDB taxonomy): domain Bacteria; phylum Poribacteria; class WGA-4E; order WGA-4E; family PCPOR2b; genus JADFGN01. The sequence goes on from JADFGN010000676.1 coordinate 2,242, forward strand.
GCACTTCTTTGTTCCATGTTGCTCCACCATCAAGTGTATGAAGGAGGATGCCAACCTTAACATTTCTCGTTTTCCACTTTGTTCCCACAACCCACCCCTCTTGGGCATTGGAAAAATAGATCTCTGATTTCATAACCTCTTGGAATTCCTTCCACGACCTGTTTTCGCCATCGCCTTCCATCGGCGGAAGTCCGATATAATACACCATCGTTCCCACCTGCCCAGCCTTCTCCCGGACTCGAAAAGGCAATTGCATGGAGCACGAGATCTTTCTCTCCCTCAAACACCCGTTCCCACTTTGCCTTTGAGGGTGTGGAGAAGATAAGAAGCAGAGCGAAAAAAGAGAGAAGTGATGTCATTCGTTTTGTGTTGTTTAGCATTCTTTCCATTCTGTTGACCTCCCAAAGGGATGGTTCAAAAATCTGTTTTGATAGGGAATGTAGAGCGGGCTGCCAGCCAGCCCGCTTAAGGGATCTAGCAGATCGCTTCACGACGGATTAACTTTTCAGAATAAAGTCACAAAGCACAAGCATAATCATTCGGAAATGGTATTAGCACATCAGCTCAATCAACTCACGAATATCGGTGAGTTCTTCGAGGCATTGGACGGTAGAGATAATTTGCAACGCACGCACTTCCCCAACCACGGGGATCGCCCATTTGATAAATTTGGCTTCCAGTTCAGATTGAGTGAACGGGTTCTCACTACGCCCTTTGGCAAAATCAACCCGTTTAGAGAAGGTCTGGCCGCGGTTCGTCTTGACCTCGACAATCGCCGGGGCTGCAGCAGGGGAGTGTGCTAATTCAGGAGAACCAATCAGCGAAACTCTCTGTGCCATTGCGCCAATCGCCTCCTCTTGGCGACGGTCTAACAGGAAATCGTCCCAACGAATTTCTCTTTCAACCGCGGCCACTGCCATAATGTATTGGGCGCAATGCGAGCGAAGCGGATTATTGTCGATGACTGGGC
>JADFGN010000677.1 GCA_022567695.1 Candidatus Poribacteria bacterium
AGTTCACAGCCAACCACAACCCCCAGAACTTGGATCAAGTCAACTGATAAACACACTTGCTGGATTATCAATGATTTTGACTCGGCTGGCTTAATCGATTCAGGGGTAACAGACTTGATCCCTTTTTTTTTTCATTGGGGTTGTGGAACCGACCGAAAATCGAACGGTTCATCGAGACAAAAGTCCAAAAATCCCGGTTGTCATCAATAGGAGCAAAGTATGCCGAAACGAACGAAAATCAATGGTCCAGCTAGCCAAAAAGAAATTAAGGGGGTTATGTCTACGGAGCGACCGAAGAGAAATAGCGTAAGACATCGGCGAGTCTATCATCTGTAAAATCTTTGGAGTGAACCGGGACAGGCAACAAGCGATTGAGTGTTTGCATGCGATTTTCGGCCCATTGTTCCACTTCACACATCCGATGATCCGATTCAGAAAGGATGTAAGTCAACCAGGTCGTGGTTAACCATCCCAAGCTCAACCCATGTCGATTTCCGTGAGGGAGTACCACGGCGTCAACAATACGAGGAATTCCCATCTGTTCAAGTGTTTTCAACAGGAGGGGGATATCGTCGATGCGTTCGGTTACAACAGAGAGAACTTCTCCCTCTGGAGTCGCTTGTACAGTGGCTTGTACGGAGTTGGATTCCAAGCAACTGCTCTTTGGAAGGATAGTTGAGGAATCCGGATTAGATTTCGACGATGGGGCAAAAAAAACTCCTTTGTCAACCCACGTGCTTTGAGAAGGTCAGCAACAGAATGGGGGTTAATTTCCAGAATGCCTTTCTCTGCCAGATCCTTTGAAATCTGTTGCGCGCTGATAGGAGGGTTTTCAAGTTTGTAGGCAACCACTAATGCTTTCTGTTCGCAAGTAAACCATTTCGGATGCGAAAAAGCGGCATGAGACCTATCTGCCAGGCAAGATATCTGTTCATCTCCTTCTCGGAAGCGTTTAAGGTAACGCCGAAGGGTACGAATCGAAATGTCGTTTTCTTCGTGGACCTGCTGAATTGTTTTCTCTTTGTGTATGATTGGGCGAATCAGTTCATAGCGTTGGGTGGCGGTCATTGCTTATGCTCCTTTCAATATTATAATGGATACCATAAGCAACGCTTTTGGTCACTCACCGTTTTACACGGCCCAAAAAAGTTTGTTCGACAGCACCTGAGAGTCCATCGGCTCCCATATCTGGCACAATTTGAAAAACTCGGAAAAAAATGAGCGAAAGATAGGTTGATAGTGCACGACATCATTTTATCCTTGTTCCTATTACCATATTTCGGGTATAATGCCGTTACCACAGCAAAGAGGATGAATCATGGCGAAACCATTGGTTTATGATGCGGTTCTGAGAGTCCGGCTTACAAAAGAGCAGTTTGATTTTATCAAGTCCTACGCAGAACAGCACAACACAGATATGTCTCAAATTGTCCGGGACTTCATCGAGAAACTGGACAAAAAAGAGAAACGAGAGCAGAGCAAACGGAAAGGGTCATAATGGGTAGAGCTACCAGAGCACTTGAGAGAGATGAAATTCATCGACTTTTTGAAAGTATTGAGGGTAAGTTTGCGACCCGGAATCGAACGATGCTGATCGTTGGAATCTCAATGGCTCTGCGTGCGACGGAACTGGTCAGTATGAATATCTCTGATGTCAGAGATAGGAATCAACGGATTAAGGCTAACATCACAATCCGACCGGAGACGGCAAAGTTTTCAAAGAAAAGACGGGTCAGAATCGGTGAGAAGGTTAAGCTGGCTATAAAAGAGTTCATCAAGTACAAGAGAGAAACGGGGGAGTCACTTGAACCAGATGCACCTTTGTTTCTCAGCCGCAAAGGTGGCCACATGACACGTCAGGCTCTTTTCGCATTGATGCGCAAGATTTTCGATACAGCCGGGATTGATGAGTCCTGCCATGCCCTCAGAAAGACTGGCGCAACCGTTTATTATATTCAGTCCGGCTATGACCTTCTGGCGACTCAGGAGTTCCTTTCGCATAGTTCGCCGAGTTGTACCAGACAGTACGTTGGGCTTGACACATCGAAGCTGATTGAGTATTCCGAATCCTTGTCAGAGTTTCTGTTTGATGCCATTTTGGACGAATGTGTATTGGTCAATATGATGGTAGACATGCCTTCGATTGGTGAGTCGTCGAGGGTTAGTGGTAGCGACGCCAAATCACCACTCACTATTCACCACTCACCACTCACCACTCACCACTCACCTGTATTCCTGAATGTGTAAACCATCCCGCTGACTAATACACATTTTGGACGAATGTGACACATCGCAGAAAATGACAAACTCACTCAAAGGATATTCCGACAATGACTTGCTTATTGAGCTTCAAAAACGGGGGCATGATATGAGGCAAATCTTACAACGGATACATCGGCAGGAGTTGAAAGCATCGAAAGTCGTTTCCATTGATGCTGTCAGAACGGCGAAGTGATAGAATAGGAGGTCAACCATGCCAGCCACAACAAGAGAATGGATACACAAGACCGTTGATCGGCTTCCAGACCGAGAAACAGAACAATTCCCCCCAGAAGCTGCTTAGATTGCCCAAGATTCAATTCATTATCGTTGGGGTTATACCTATCCCTAAATTTGAATCGCTGATTTCAGTCCACACGATTGGACTCTTTGATCAGGGACTCCAACTTTTCCGTTGACTTAAGATTGGGGCGGCGTATAATGGGAAATATCAACTGGCAAACGGCGGGTTTAGTTGGTCTTAGGTTTTCGGCAAACTCCCACTACAACTGAACTTATCATACAAGGAGAAAAGAAAAGTGGAAAAGCAGAGAGTTTCAGAGGAACAGAAAGAGAATATACGTCAAATGCTTCAAGACCAACAAGAGCGCAGCCGTGAGCGAATGGTAAAATTGGGTCAGAGTTCCGATGAGACGGTTATGTTTGGAGCCATTGGACGGCGAGGTACTGCTGCTGTTTTGATGCTGCTTGGTTGTCTCTATATTCTCGGTGGGATTATCTTGCTAAATTCGCAGGCGCAATTTCCATTAGCGGCAGCTATCTTTGCATTGGTCTGGGGATTGATTCTAGTCACAATCGGAATCTTAAGCAAGTTTAAATATAAACCTTTAATATTTGATTTCATCAAAGTCAGCATTGGCGCGGGTTTAGTGATTTGAGAACTGTCCCTTGAATCCTTAAACTTGCTTAAACCTCGTTATT
>JADFGN010000678.1 GCA_022567695.1 Candidatus Poribacteria bacterium
GAGGGAAGTGATGTAAAATACATCCACAGCCCAGACAACGAAAAAGTCAAAGGAGACTGGACTGCCGTCGAATTTGACGACAAGAAATGGGAAGATGGCATCTCTGGGGTCGGGTTTTCCGACGGCGATGACAACACAGAGACGCCGGCCGGGTTGGTCTCAATCTGGACACGGTACCACTTTGACGCACCGTCCGCTGACAAAATCAAAGAATTGATCCTTCTCGCCGATTACGATGACCAGTACATCGCATGGCTCAATGGTATAGAAGTCGTCCGTAGCGGCGGTGCTCCCGGCAACCCCGGCGAGATTCCGGAATGGAATGCATCGCAGGGCGGGATACCCAATCACGGTTCATCTGAACTTGCGAAAGGTAAACCCAACAAAGCGCGTTGGGCAAACGACGGTCAACAGAAAACCGTCATCGAATTCGAGTTTGGAGGGGGCTCTGCACGTTCTGTGGAAGCAAAAGGAAAATTGACGACAACATGGAGTCGCATTAAGAGCAACCCTAATCGATTTTAGTCGTTTGATACCCATTCCTGATCCACCAACTACGACAAAGGAGATTTCAACTCATGAAGACGCAAGAAATCACGATTATTTTCACCATACTCGCACTGATCTTGGCGAGTAGTCTATCTGCGCCCGCAGACCTCGAAGTATTGGTATTGGCTGGCAACATCAGCCAGGCGGAATTTTCTGTATTGGAAAAATTTACCAAAGCCGGCAATGAAAAGCTGGTTTATGAGCAGACAGCCGATCGGGCGCTACCGGGCATAAAGGACGCAGCTATCCTCTGGATTGGCCAGGGGGAAATCTGTGAGAATGCGTATTTTTTTGACAAAGCAACGGAAGGGACAATTCTGGACTTCGCCGAGAAAGGTGGCATCGTCATCACGATGGGTCAGGACAGTGATGGCGGCAGACCCTGTGAAACGGGTTGGTTTCCCGCAAAAATGTTGGGCATTGAACGTGGCGGCCTCGAAGCCTTTGAGATTACGAAAGAGAAAGAAGTTGGAGATCTGTTCACCAAACCCAATAAGGTTGATGGGGTTGCCCATTTCGATGATGCATGGACGCAGCCGGACAAATCGATTATCCTCCTGGCAACCATCGCTAATGGTCAGGACATCGGCATTGGGCTTTTGCCGCACGGGAAAGGTTCTTACCTTGTGACAAGCATCGAAAATGAGGACGCTGCCGAGGTTGTCAAGAATGAGCCGCTTATGGAAAATCTCATCCACTATGCCGTTGGACTCATCGAAGCGCAACCCGTAGAACCGAAGGGGAAATTGCCGACTGCGTGGGGAGATATCAAATCGAGTTACTAAAACCTGTAGAGTGCATCTGTGGGAGAGGCATCCCTGCCTCGATTTTAGTCTTTGATACCCACTCCTGATCAACCAGCTACAACATAAGTTTGGAACGGGGATGAGATTGAATTTCAAAACCTGGGGCAATACATCGATCTGAGGTCCGACTGTCAATTTGCGTCCGGAATGAGGTTATTCGCTCTTGGCGAGTCGCTAGAAAGGCTTCAACCTTTTTCGCGCTCCAAAGTCTTATCTCTGACGGATGACGCTTTTCATTCTGCGTTCATCTAATTTGAAACAAGTCATTTGAATGGAGGTTCTCTCATGTTTGAGCAAAACCAGACACGGAAATTTTTCATGACCTTTCTGGCAGTATTAATAATCGTATCGACCTATGCTGACGCCGATCCTCTATTATTTACGAAGGATAACGTGTTAGCGGCAGGCTGTTATAACGATGGATTCGCAAGTAGCGATATGACCCTAATTATCCAGCTGGAAGCTGGTGGAAAGATCATCTTTGACGAGGGCGCTAAAGTGAAATACCATGTGCCTGAAAAAGATGTGGACGGATGGAACGAACTGGAATTTAACGATTCTAAGTGGGAAGATGGCATCACCAGCGTCGGTTATAGTGACGGCGATGACAACACCGAAATCAAGGGTGGCCAGGTCGGCTCGGTTTACACACGGTATCACTTCGATGTCGCGGATGCCGCTAAGTTGAAGAAAATTACGTTTCGGATTGACTATGATGATGCTTATATTTTATACTTGAATGGGGAAGAAATCGCTCGAAGTGCGGCTATCGCAACTCTTTCTCCGGTTGGCGAAATTCCTACGTGGGATGTATCCAAAGTGCAGGATTCGATGCCAGATGTCGAGGCGACGAAAGTCCCCAAAGGGAAGCCGAATTCAGACCGTTGGAAGAAGCCTGTGACGCCGAGAGAGCGGGATGTCCATGAGACCATCCATGAATTCGACATCGACGTCAAGTTTGGCGGCGGGTCGGCGTTGGCTGTTGAGGCTTCAGGTAAACTGGCGACCACTTGGGCAGATCTGAAGAGGAATTAGCCTAAAGCCGGCAATTAGTTCTGTCCTATTACCTTATCAACGATTCTGGATATTTTTATTATGGAGAGTTTAAAATGAAAACGCTCACACTTTACATAGCAATTGCACTTCTTTTCGCAACCACAATATGGACTTTGCCTGCTGAATCCGCCGCGAAAAGAGACAAGCAATACATCGCGAAACAGATTACCAACCTCAAGGTTGACGGCGATTTAAGTGAGTGGAAGAGAGCCGAATTCGTCGATTTTGACGAACTCAAAGATGCCGGTGCCGCACTCCCCAAATCGAGCGATTTCACGGGCCGTGCGGCTATCGCCTGGACTGAAGCAGACCCGACGCGCATCTACTTCGCCGTTGAGATTACCGACGATAAACTTCAAGATATCCACCCATTCAATGATAAATGGTGGGAAGACGACAGCGTTGAGTTTATGTTCGACTTTGAAAATGAGGTGGTTAGAGCGAGTCTCGTTCAATTCACGCTTGGAGCGAATGGAAAAGATCTCTCAGCAGCCGCGTCGCAGGAAAATACCGAGTGGGTCGTGATCAACAACGGGAATGATTATATCTACGAAGTGGCACTTGACCCAACAAAGTTTCCACGCGGTCCCAATCCTGGCAATGCAACGAAAGGGAAAGATTTCAAAGCAGAAGACGGTCTCCTTATCGGATTCAGTTTCCATGCCAATGACTGTGAAAATGGAACGCGAGAGCACCAACTCGGCTGGATACCGGGAAATGCTTGGGACCCACTGGCTTATGGGGATCTGGTGTTCGATTCCGAAATTTTATC
>JADFGN010000130.1 GCA_022567695.1 Candidatus Poribacteria bacterium
TTTCGCCGTTCCCATCATCTTCACGACGACTTGTCGAGGAACGCCCCAGGATATAGCCAGATATACCGCCAATTAGTGCCGAAATTTCTTTACCCTCCGAGAACACCTGTCACACCGAACAGGATGATCGCAATGACTAATGAAAACAGCGTCAGAAACTGTATCCCGGCATCACCGGAGAAGATTGTTCGCCGAATTTTCTCATCACGCCAGGCGATAATAAAAAAGCCAGTGATAACAGTTCCCACCAACGCCGCAAAAATCCAGGTGATGTGTCTTTTGAAGGTTTGTGGATTATGTTCTGCCGTAATCCTAGAACCGACGGCAGAAAGGTTGTCGGTCATGTTGAGCAGAGTTTTCAGATCGCGCTCGAGCTTTTGCCGATAGTAATCCGAGAGAATAATGGCTCCCAGTTCTTCTTCAGTCTTCCCCTGAATCTCTGCTTTCTTCATGTGACTCAGTGTTCTTTGTACGCTTGTTCTTAGATTCTCATAGTGTGTTTTTTGGGGTCCTGGTGTCGCAACCTCTAGAAAAGTATCGTAATCATGAATGCGTCTCTCCAGGTTCACCGCTTTTTCGAGATCGGTGAAAATCCCGCTAATCTTATATAACGTGAGTTCGATATAAGGATGTAGACGACACCAGGGTCACGAGCATTGGGGAAATGGGGCAATGGGCTGTTGCTTCAACGCTCCAGTGCTCCAACACTCCAACACCCCAATGCTCCAATGCTCCAGTGCCTTAATCACTTGTCACCACACAATTTTTACGTCGAACTGACGTTATATAGTCTTTCATACATGTCTTGGATGATGGATGTACGCTGATAATCCAAGTCGTCAAAAGTCCGTTAAGTGTCCTGAGAATCTCCGTGAAATTCTGGTTGTCAGACGGTTGAGTTTGGGTCTGGTTCTCTTGTGGCGAAGCATTCATCGCACTCAAGAGGATGTAAAGCACAATTACGCTGTGTTTCAAAAACGGAAGAGCTTTCATGGTCATCCTGGGGTTTATGCAGAATTTGCGCCATCAAGAAATGGCAGATAGGCTCCCAATAATATCCCATTATACGCATCCCCAATCTTATGTCAACGAAAAAGGATAAGCGTGTTGTTTTATACACCAATGGGATAAAAATCCACACCAACACTTACCCCAGAAAAACTGCGGGTGAGTCAAGTTGCATAATAGCTTGACGTGTGTTAATTAACAGGTTATAATAAAACGGTACAGGTACGTTTTATTTTCTCACCATCCTAATGCTCTAGTAACCTTTGTACGAGAGTCATAGCTCTAATCGGTGAGATTCTGAAGATAGAAATTGGAACAACGGAAGTAGTTTATTCCGTGACTTATGAAGACGCCTTCCGCGATGGATGCCAGTATCAATTGAAATCCTACCGGGAAGGATTTAATGGATGAAACGCCATTTGATGAAGAGATTGACCGTTCCGTTATAGAAGATTCAAGAACCCTGACGAGATTGATATAACGGCAATCATTTATAATATAAAAAAAGACGGCGGACAATCAACTCTTAGAGCCTATCTAATAATCATGGCATAGTTTTTGAATTCAGCTCAAATTGCCGTAATTCGCTATCGATTCGGCCATCGATGAAGCCTTCGCAGTCTAGCAAGTATGTCATTTTGGCATTTTTAGATAGGCTCTTAATCGCTTTTCCAGAATTCTCAGCATGAGAACCGCTATTTAGACAAGGAGTAAAGAAATGGAACTTGGACAACGCATCTACAACCGAATGAGAAATCGGGGTCTTACCCAGGTGGAATTGGCAAAGAAAACTGGACTTACTCAGCAGGTCATCAGCCAGTATATTCGTGACAGGTCTAGACCTGGCTACAATGCAATCATCGGTCTGATGAAGGGTTTGGAAGTCGAGTCGGAATGGTTCTTTGAAAGAGCCGGTGAAGAAGAACCCGCACCGCCATCTCCAGCAGTCGGAAATGCTTCGCAAGCGCGACTCACACTCAAGGAACGGCTCGCACAGTTGGAGGAACAAGTAGAACGGCTGGCAGGGCAAATTAACAGCGACGAAGATTAAGAAAACTGAACGATTCTTGTCATAATAGCTGCAATTTTACGAACTCATGGAGAGCTAGCGAGGGTGCAACTCCCCTAGTACACCTCGGCAGAGGTTTGTTACCAGTTGGATGTTATGTCTAAATCAGATAGCAGCTTGAAGATAAATGGTCAATTATTTACGCCGACGTGTACTAGGCATTTTAGTCACTTTCTTATGACTATCTCCAATCCAACAGCACGCCCGTATATGTTTGCGGCTCGTTGAGGAGTCCATCGTAGGCTTCTTTGATCTGTTCAGGTTTGAGCCGATGTGAAATGAGTGGCTCAATCTTTAGTTCACCGCGAGCAATCCAGTCAAAAATCATCTGTTGTTTACTAAACTGAGATGCCCTGTTTCCAACCTCAGGATACATCGGGAGACACCATTCCAGCGCACCGCGGATGGTAATCCATCTCAGATGCACATCTGACAATAGCTCCGTTAGGTCCCCTTGCACCGAAACACGAGGCGAACCGAGGATGACGATTTGTCCAAAACTCGCCGTCGCTTTAAGGGCTTGCATGACAACGGCACTATGTCCAACCGCATCGACTGTTATTTCGCCCATCTGCCCCCCGGTAATCTCCTCGATTCTGCCCTGAACCGCTTCCGCATTCCCGCCCACCGTGTAGGGAATACCACATCGCTCAGCCAGTTTACGTCTCGCCTCCACCGGGTCAACGCCTATCACGCGGCAACCTCGAATATGAAACGCTTGGGCAGCGAGATTGCCGACCATACCGAGACCAAAAACGACAACCCATGAATTGTTCCCGACTTCGCTGACAATCACCGCAGTTGCAGCGACGCCTGCCATTCTCGACGCGGCGGCGATGGCTGGATCGATATTTGATGGCACCGGTGCAACTAACCTGTCCACATTGTACCGAATCATAGAAGCATGGTTTCCATAAGTAAAGACTCGCTCTGCGAGTTTCACTCGCGTCACACCGTTTCCAGTTGCACGCACAATCCCGACATTCGCATAACCCGAGCACCACGGATACGCGCACCAGCTTCCCGGCTGGAATACTCTCGGTTCTCGACCTGTATAGTTGGCTAACTCCGTACCGGTGCTGATATAGGTGTACTTGGTCTCAACCAAAATTTCGTTTGGTCCAAGATTTTCGTCGTGTATTTCCGCCGTTTGAAGTTCAGCCTGATTTTGACCTGTAACGACGACCTGCTTTATTTCCACAATTTCTCTCCTCGTCTGTCGATTTCATACAGCTTATAATATTATACCTCTGCCACCAACGCTTTGAGATATGAAATCGTATCCCCAATGCCATCTCGAACATTTTCGGACGCGCCCTTTTCAACACACAACGGTCCCTGGTAGTCCGCTTCTTTTAGGATGCTGAGACATTTCTTCAAGTCATATTCCCGTTTCTGGCCGTCTCGAGATGCCCAAGATTGTATCCCATCACCGCTATAATTGAACACTTTGACATGGCACGAAAAAGCGCGGGGCGCAAGTACGCGCATGCCAGCCTCCCAATCGCCCAGTGGAAAGTTCGCTGTGTCGGGGCAGGTTGCAAACCAGGGAGAATCCACGCTTTCCAGAATATAGGCGAGGTTATCCGAAGTGGATGACACGCCTCCATGATTTTCGATGAGCAGTTTCACGCCCGCCTGTTCACCCACTTCAACCAGTTCCTGATATCCCTCGATGACTCGCGCCATGGCTCCGTCATCGTCCGCATGTCCGGTGTTAATTCGGATGGCTTCGGAATTCACCGCAGATGCAGTGTAAAACCACTGTTTAAGCCCTTCAATATCTGTGCGCCGCACGGCCGCATCTGAACCAGCGATATTGCCCATATCTACCGCAATATTTTGCACAGAGAGATTGTTGTCCTCCAACGTCTGGCGCAGTTCATTGAGATAACGGGCATCCTGATTGGCGAAAAAACGCGAACAGAGCTCCACAGTTTTTACACCGTAGGAAGCACACACCTTTGGAAACTCCAGGAGTGTTAGTGTTTTCTCTTGAAGAATCTCGCCACTGAGTACCCAGCCAGCAATGCCAATTTCAAGTTCCATTTGGTTTGTTCTCCTTTATTGTTTTGAATCTGGAAGCATTATAGCATGACCAACAAAAAATGTCATCGACAAACTGGATCGATTTTGCGCCTTATGAGAAAAGAAAAGTAGGAATCAGCAAATCAACAGATTGAAGAATGATAGTTTGGTCGGATTCATTCTGCGCCCGTCTAAACGATCAGATTCCAAGGCAATAAATTATTAGATTGACAATTTATTGTTTTCTGGATAAAATATCCTCGCCAACTTCACCTAACCAAAAGGGACAAATTTTATGGAACTGCTCAAAATCAATGACAATGGACAAATCACCATTCCGTCGAAGCTACGGAACCAGATGGGACTGGAGAAAGGCTCATTTGTTTCTGTGGAACTGCTCTCGGAAAACGCTATCAAAATCACACCAGTCACCATCATCGCTAAAGGAGAAGAACGTTACTATACTGCCGGTTGGATGGAGGCGGAAAGAGAAGCGACAGAAGCTTACCGAAAAGAGGGACTAAAAGCTTATAACAGCGTTGATGAGATGATGGATGAACTCGAAAAAGGATTGAAATAGATGAAACTCGTTCCTTCTCCCCGATTTGAGAAAAGTTTGCGGCGGAGGGATGCCAAAATGAGGAAACGAGTTAGAGAAAAACTGAAGCTCTTTCTAGCAAACAATGAGTCTTTTTAACCTTTGCTTTGTTGGGTCATGATTGCCCAGAAATTTCACTTGACATCCTGGCAGAGGTCGTGTATAATCGGAAAATCAAGTTTATGCAAGAGACGAATCCAAACTTCATTCGCCTATTTTTTGAGTTAAAGATGCTTGAGATAATGTTCGATAAATTGATGACGAGCATTTTTCACCATTCTAGCCTCTTTTGAGAAGAGAGGGTAGAATGTGTTCGTTATCTTAATAGATAAGTCCCTAAGAAATAAGTCCTCTCTTCGTACCAAGAGAGGGTTTTTTGGTTTTAGGGACTTTTTTGTTTTAGGAGGTAACGCATCATGTCTGCCGATAATATTATGGTGTTCGCCGGAAGCGGAAGTTTGCGACTCACAGATCGAATCTGTGAATATTTACAGATCAACCCCGGGAAAAATCAGGCACTGAAATTCTCCGAAGGGAACACTTTCGTACGAATTTTGGAAAATGTTCGAGGGCGTCGCGTTTATTTAATCCAGTCAACCGTATTTCCGACTAACGACAACTTCATGGAACTCCTTTTTTGGATCGATGCTTTTAAACGGGCTAGCGCTGAATCCGTGACCGCAATCATCCCCTACTTCAGTTACGGAAAAGGAGACAAAAAGGATGAACCCCGCGTGTCAATTCGAGCTAGGGTATGCGCGGATGCCATTGAAGTCGCTGGTGCCGATCGCATTGTAACAATAGATCTTCATGCGCCACAAATACAAGGATTCTTCCGCATTCCAGTGGACAATCTATATGCGCTCCCGGTCTTGTGTGATCGACTCCGCGCCAAGCAACTTGAAAACGTTATCATTGTCTCTCCCGACACCGGTTTCGCTAAACAGGCAAGGAAATATGCATCATACCTCGGCACATCTGTCGTTATCGCAGATAAAGAACGTGTCGGGCATGATGAGAATGCGGAAGTCCTGGAAATCATTGGTGATGTCAAAGATAAAACGGCTGTGGTGGTGGATGACTTCACCATATCGGGCGGCACACTTGCAGACGTATCGGTGAAACTGGTAGAACGGGGAGCCAAACAAGTTTATGCAATGGTTGCTCATGGCGTCTTCACCGAAGGTTCGATCGAAAGGATAGATGCAAGCCCTATTGAACAGCTTCTCATCACAGATACGGTTGAAAATCATCCGGTGCAGCTTTCGGATAGAATCGAGGTCGTGTCAGTCGCTCCGCTCTTTGGGGAAGCGATAAAACGAATTCACAATCGGGAAAGTATCAGCGCGATGTTTCCAGAGTAGACTCGGCACTGCCTGGCGGAGGCACCAATTTTCATTCAAAATGAGAGAACTAACCATGTCATTCGATCCGACAATACGTATTCGCACTGATGTTGCGAAGATGGAAGCCTATACTCCCATTGTTCCGTTTGATGTACTTAGCGCCCGTTTGCAGCGTCCACCGGAAGAGATCATCAAGCTGGATGCCAACGAAAATCCTTATGGGCCGTCGCCGCGTATCTACCAAGCACTGGCAAATGAGGGATATTATCACATCTATCCCGATCCGGATAGTAATGCCTTGCGCGAAGCCTTGAGTGATTTCTTGAGTGTGGACAAATCCCATATCATGGTGGGGCACGGTGCCGATGAGCTTATTGACCTAATCATGCGCCTGTTCATTCAACCGGGTGATGTCGTGATTGATTGTCAACCCACCTTCGGCATGTATAGCTTCGATACGGGGCTAAATAGCGGGCAGGTTCTGCGCGTGCCTCGCCGCGCTGATTTTTCGGTTGATGTCGTGGGTATCGAGGGGGCGACGGCAAACCTCCCTCAACCCAAACTGTTATTCCTCACCAGTCCAAACAACCCCGACGGCGGACTCCTAAACGACGCAGATCTGCGCTACCTACTCAACCTACCATTGGTCGTCATCTTAGACGAAGCCTACGTTGAGTTCTACGGGAAAAGTCGGGTAAAATGGGTGGAGGAATACGATAACCTCGTCCTCTTGAGAACGTTCAGCAAGTGGGCTGGATTGGCAGGATTGCGAGTGGGCTACGGCGTTTTTCCAGCGGCGATTATCTCGCATTTGTGGAAGATAAAGCAACCGTATAATGTGAACGTGGCGGGAGCGGTAGCGGCACTGGCATCGTTAAACGATCTGGATTATTTGATGAAGAACGTCGAAAAGATTATCGCAGAACGTGAAAGACTCTATCAGGCACTCACGCAATTTGAGTTTCTGCGTCCATATCCAAGCCAAGCGAACTTTGTTTTGTGCCGCGTCCTCGGGCGTGATGCCCGTCAACTCAAGCTAGACCTGGAGGGGAAAGGTATCCTCGTTCGTTACTTCAGTAAACCTGGGTTGACCGATCATATCCGCATCAGCGTAGGTAAACCGGAACAAACAGATACACTGCTGACAACGCTGCAACACTTAACTAGCCAGGCATAAGTTTCGTCGGGAGGCATTGCTCATGAATGTGGGAGCATGTCTAGGAAGGATGCTGATTATGGGATTAACTAAATTTCTCTATTAAAGTATATATTTCAGACTACGGGACCCGCATGATAACTGATTTCTTGCGGAAACTTATTCATGAAAATTAGTTAAGACCAGCAAGTACCACTTTGGCTAAGTTACTCGGCTAAAGGTGTGACTCAAGGAGTGTCAAACACCGGAAGAAAAGTTCCCGAACTTCGGCTTCAATGGCATCATTAATAAGATTGTCTAGCTCCCAAGAAGAAGTACCCACAACTTGAGTACTTCTATAAACAATATAGCAAATGGCAGCAATATAGATACGTCTCTCGGTTGCAAAGATTGAAAAGAGCAAATTTGCGAAAATACGCTCATCGGCTGGAGATTTGCCTTGCAAATAAATTGCTATGGCGACTCCTGAAGCATAATCGCGCTCAATCTGACCTTCGATAGAAAGTTCTATGACATCATATCCGTCTGCCCCTTCATAGCGATCAGGAAGAGGAGTTCCCCAAGCAACCCCTCTAGGGAATTCGTTCCGGTCAATGTAAAACGCAAGTTTCTCAAGTGGATTTTGATCGATTATTCTCTGGATAATTCGTTGAGCAATACCTGTAACGCTACGAATTGATTTTTCAAGCGTGATTGCATGAGTATCCACATGATTTTCTCGCATATTCACCTTCTGATCCAAATTTCTCAACTTTTTAGCCAGATCTACTTCAGTGATGCCAGCCCTTCCTTCAAGAATATCAAGCATCAGTTGAAGGCTGCTCTTCACTTCTGTAGCAACCAGACGAATAAACGGCTCAAGATTTCCTTTGTCACCATCCATCAAAGCGCGATAATATGCAATCTCTTTGGTTTCATTTTTGATGACTGCCGGGGGATAACCGTGCTGCATCAGGATGAGATTCATCAACATCCGACCAACCCGCCCATTTCCATCGGCGAAAGGGTGAATCGCGACCAATTCGTAATGGGCGATAGCAGCAAGTTGAACGAAGTGATAATTGCCTTCTTGAATAATTTGGACGAGTTTCGCCATTCGGTCCGGTACAAGGAGTGGCTCACAATAGTAGTGAATATTTCCATTCATTGTGAGGACGTTGTTGGGGTCCGTTTTATACTTCCCCGGATAAATCTGCTTTTTCATTCGATTATCTATGGCCCCTACCCAGACAAAACCAATTCCACGCAAGAGCAACGCATGTAGCTCCTTAATCAGACTTTCTGTAATTGGTCGATTCCGCTTCACGATCTCCTTGAGCCACTCAATCGCCTCAACGTGGTTTTGCACTTCCAGATATTCACTCATTGTTTTACCTTGAACCGTCAATCCACGCTTGAGGAAAAACGCCGTTTCTTGGCGAGAGAGTGTGTTACCTTCGATTGCATTGCTGTGATATGTCCAATCCAGGGTAAACTTCTCATCAATCAACTCCATCTTTTCGGGCGGAATCGGACGATAGCTATCGACTTTGATTTTGAGGGTATTAATCTCGTCAAAAACATCCATCAGATTTCCCAATCCTCCTACTCATCGGCTCGCCTCTCGAACCTCGTAGATGCCCTCTACCTTGTCAATTTCTGTCTTGATCTATTTTCTTTCTGGCAATCATGTTTTCATCCCTAAAAGAGTTAATCGGCTACGGATTCACGATAAGGCGCAACGACTTCATCAATCGGCTGGGCTTTGGGAAACCAAGAAACAATCTTGCGTAATACGTCATCAAGCAAAGCATCTGGGCAAGAAGCCCCGGCGGTCAGAACAATATCAACTGGGCTACCATCGGAGTGAGTCATCGGAAGCCAGTCAACCGATTGACGCACAGTTTTTGTGTGAATATCCAAGTGACAAATGCTCTTTGGGGAGTCTATTTCGTCCGCGTCCTCAACAAAATAGGTAGCCATCTTTTGCTCGCACAATTCGACGAGGTGACTGGTATTCGAGGAATTGTAGCCGCCGACCACAATGGCGAGATCCCCACCGTCTTCAATGAGGACAATTGTCGCATCCTGGTTTTCCTTGGTGGCGTAGCAAAGCGTATCCTTAGTATCGGCAAAGTGTTCGGTAATGTCCGCTTTGCCATACCGATTTACCATCGCATCCCGGAGCAGATCGGCAATCGCTTGTGTTTCGGTAGCGAGCATTGTGGTTTGATTGACGACGCCAATGCGCCGTAGATGGCAATCTGGGTCAAAGCCAAAGGAGTAGCGATCGGCGAAATATTCAAAGAAAAATTCCTTTGTGGCTTCTCCGAGTATGACCTTGGCGAGCTGTTTCGCCTCTGACAGATCGCGGACAACGACCACAGGAGACTTCGCTTTTGCATGAGAAAATGTCGCGCGAGTTTCCTCGTGGTACCGCTTACCGTGTATTACAACCGTATAATCCTGTCTTCCGATCTCCTGGCTTTTCTTCCACACCTTTTCCACAAAAGGACAGGTTGTGTTGTAGGCATACGGATTGATGCCACGTCGGTCTAATGCGTCTTGTATTTCTAGCGTGGTACCAAAAGCGGGTACGATGACAATATCGTCCGGGGTCAGCACATCGAAAGGAATGAGTTGATTGCCTTCAGTATCACAGAGAAATTG
Source organism: Candidatus Poribacteria bacterium (assembly GCA_022567695.1). Lineage (GTDB taxonomy): Bacteria > Poribacteria > WGA-4E > WGA-4E > PCPOR2b > JADFGN01. The sequence goes on from JADFGN010000130.1 coordinate 9,855, forward strand.
CATGCCGCGCCGGCGCAAATCCCCATTGACATGAGGATTGTGAATCATCTCTGATAACAGAAAGATCCGCTTCTCTGGATTTTCTTCAAGTGCTCGATAGGCAATTTCGATAGCATTTTCTACGCCGTAGCAAAACCCGAAGTGGCGCGCAATCTTGAAGCGTATAGGGCCAAAATCCAGTACCGAAGGAACGAGGTCACGCTTCCGTGGGTCCATCACCCGACGTGCCTTTTTGACAATAGAAATAATCGGACTTCGATAGAAAGCCGGAACGTTAAATTCTCGTGGCATGCAAGTCTCCGAACGAGTTTGTTTCTGTTACCTGAGTTCATTCAATCGCCCAGAATATAGGGCTACTTGAAAATTATTCCTATAACTCACCTACACGTCGCAACGCTTCCTGATACACGCCTTCTCGAATTGACACTCCCTTCCTCCTCATCTCATCAAGCAATGGCTTCACTGCCGGAATAAGACCTCTCATCTTTGCTCCGATGAATAAAGTTAAAGGTTTCATCGTTTCAAACCCCTCTCGGTATGCGCGTCTCCGCAATCGTCTATCACGGGTCAAAATTAAATCCGCGCCTTGCTCTCTCGCAAGAACAATCACTTCTGCGTCAATTGGGCTTAAAGGGGATATGTAATCTTCCACAGAATCGGGGTTGTCTAATTCCTCAAACCTGAATAAAAGAAGCATTCCGCACTTCTTCTGCTCCGACGCGACCCGCCCCAATTCTTACAACCTCCTCATAGACGCCGGGAGGAATTAAAACTCCACCAAATATATCAGCAAGTAGGAGAAGTTGGTCAACAAGGCTCAGTGTGATGAGCATTGATGAATCACAGACGACAATCATATGACTTTTGCCTTCTTACTCGTACTTCTTGATGAGTTTATGAAAACTTTGAAGTTCTTGCTCCATCTCTTCAGGTGTTTCATCGTCAAGAGGTATATCATTCGCGTTCAACAAGTCCATAAAATCCTGAATCGGAATATCTAAAAGCTGTGCGCCTCTGGAGACTGTTGCTTTATCTTCACCAAACAGAGCAAGTACCGCTGCTTCGGTGATTTGCTTCTCTGCCATTTTCTTCGTCCTCCAATCATTCCCCAAAAATCTTGGTAATCTCATCCGTCTCAAAAATCGGAAGCGTTCGGCGTTGTCCATTCTCCTCTTCGATCCATAGCCCCTCCTCCGGTGCGAGCAACCGCCCAATGATTTCGCAAGGGATGTTTTCCTCAGCAAGGGCGGATAAGATTACATTGCTCTTCGAGGGGGTAACCGCGATAAGCAGTGCGCCGGAGGAGATGATGCCGAGCGGTTCTAGTTGAAATTCACTACAAAGTTGTTGCGTTTCCTCAGAAATGAATAGCTTCTCCTCCCAAACAATCGCTCCGAGGCTTGCGGCACACGTCATCTCATGAATGGCTGTGGCGACCCCGCCTTCCGTTGGATCGTGCATTGCGTGAACACCACCCACGTCCGCAGCAATTAAAGCGTCCTTCAGCACGGAGATTCCAGGAACTTTTAGATACGCCTTCGCTCGGCTAATAAAGTCAGGCGAGAATTTGTTCACCAGTTCTGATTCGCGTTCACGGGCAATAATCGAGGTCGCCTCAATGCCCATCCCCTTTGTCAAAATGAGCTCATCCCCTGCCTGAGCTCCTGATGAGGTAATCAACCGATCTTTTTTGACTTCGCCAAGCATCTGTCCAATAACAATTGGCCGATCTAAGCCGTAAGTGACTTCCGTGTGCCCACCACACAATGCGATATTAAAATGCTCACAAGCCGTGGTGATTTGCCCCATAATGTTGCGGACAAGCTCTTCGGAGGTTTGCGCTTCCGGCAGTAGGATGGTCACCAACATCCATTTCGGAACCGCTCCCATCGTAGCGATGTCGTTACTATTCACGCAGACAAGGTACCAACCGATCTCATCGGTGGCAAAGGTAATTGGATCGCTTTTAACAACAAGATATGTCTCACCAAAATCAATCACAGCCGCATCCTCCCCAATTTGCGGCCCAACAATTACGCGAGCATCCAGACTTTGCGGTTTGGGAAGAAGTTGCTGCAAAAAATCAATCTTGAGCTTTCCAGGTGGCAGTATCATGGATTGAAGTCTATTGAAACGGCATGGTTCAAAAATTGCTTGACACTTTGATGCATTCCTCAAGCATCAATACAGGATGCAGGATGAACCATCCCTATTGACGATTCAGGCGTTTGCCGATGGATTCTTTCAGGATAGGCTAAGCACTGAGAACTTTTCGCCCTTTTACCCGACGCCGACCGAGAATCTTCCGACCATGCCGACTAGACATCCGTTTCCGAAAACCAAATTGGTTTTTTCGCTTACGACGATGTGGCTGATATGTACGTTTCACAACCCTTCTCCTTGTGTTTTGCTTTTACTTGGATAATCTTTGAAAACCAAGGAATAATAGTCTATTTGCTTAGAATTTGTCAAGCCTTTTTCCTTCCTGCTAGACGAGGCATTATCGTCAAACTGAGGCTCTAACCTCTCCCGCAGAATGGGATTTTCAACTTGCGGAAAGTCCTGTTTCATGATATACTAAGGTGCAACTTTTCCCCTAGATCGATGTAAGGTTTCTACCGCAAAAATTTGTGAAGAAATTGTGGATAACCTGTGGATAACCTGTGGATATCAATGAAGTTCTCCCTTGCTTTGCCTTCCAAACTTAATCTCTGACATGATATTTTGAATCTATCCCCTGCATTTTACATTGTCGCTTCCAATTTTCCGCTTTGCCTATGGTTGCGGCTGCTAACACATCATCTTGAGAAGGGTTCAAAATTCATCTTCTAATACGCGGCTTTCCATCCCTATAACGTCTATGTCTCATATTCTGATCTGACAAAGCCAAATTAGGACTCTAAAAAATACACCATTGATTTAGGAATCATTACGATGCAGTATACTGCTGACGCAATCTGGTCAGAAATGCTATCTGAATTCGATAATCGTGAAGACCCTTATCTTCGTCTAGCTAAACCGGTTGCAATTACAAGGGAGGGATTGACGATTTCAGTCTCCACTCCAATTACACAGGAGAGAATTGAAGAACGTTTTCTCGCAGATATCAACCTCTTCTTAGAAAAACAAATTGGTCAAGGCTGCACACTCACCATCACCGTTGTGGAACCGGATGTCCCCAAACCCTCGAATTCCCCACTTGTACCTTCTTCAACGCCAGAGGAGACTGCGGCTGGAAAAACCCCTCCCGCTGAGACGGGGTTAAATCCTCAGTATACGTTTGAGCGCTTTGTCGTTGGTCCCAGTAACCGCTTGAGTCATGCAGCTGCGCTGAGAGTATCTGATAATCCTGGAAAAGAAATGAATCCGCTGTTTATCTATGGGGGAGTTGGTTTGGGCAAAACTCATCTTCTCCGTGCAATCGGCAATCGTGTTAAGGCGATTCATCCACACCTCAAAGTGGTCTATGTCACCTCTGAGACTTTCATGAATGAATATATTGACTCCATTATCTCCAGCCGTACAACGTCGCAGGATTTTCGGAGTAGATACCGCACAGCCGATGTACTTCTGATCGATGATATTCAGTTCTTGCAACGAAAGGAAGGAACGCAGGAGGAATTTTTCAATACCTTCAATGAATTGCATCTCAACTCGAATCACATCGTGATGACGAGCGATCGCCCTCCTAAAAACCTTGAAAATCTTCATGAACGGCTCCGCTCTCGCTTTGAATGGGGAATGGTCGCGGATATTAGCCCGCCCCAATTTGAAACGCGAGTTGCTATCCTCCGCCAAAAGTGTGAAGACAACGGGTTCACTCATGTTCCAGATAGCGTCCTGGAATATATCGCTGAGATTGTTCAAACACACATTCGAGATCTTGAAGGGACGCTTGTTACACTGGTGACTAACGCAAGTGTTTTCAAACAAGAATTGACTACTGAGTTTGCCCGCCGCGTATTGAGTGATAATATTCCCTCTCCTCCGTTGACTTATCGCCGTAAAACAATCACAGCCGAGGAGATTCAAAAAACCGTTGCCGGCTATTTTCGAGTTAAAGTCTCAGACCTCAAATCGTCGAGGCGCACCCGGACTTTAGTCGTCCCTCGGCAAATTGCGATGTATCTCTGCCGACAGCTTACGAACCTTTCTCTTCAGGATATAGCCAGTGCTTTCGGTAAACGCGATCACACAACAATCATGCACGCTTGTGATCGCACTGAGGAGGCGATTGAACAGGATGCGGAGATGAATCAAATTGTTCATTCTTTAATAGAAGGCATTAAGTGACAGAAACCTCTGTGGACAATTTGTGGATAACTATGTGGATAACCTGTGGTTAATTGGTGGATAAATGTGGATAACTTCGCCATTGTGGAAGGATTGTGGATAACTTTAGAAGTTATCCACAATCCTTCCACAGCCTTTTTATTAACTGTCATAAGGGTTTTGGGCAGTTATCCACATATCCACCGTCCCTACTACTACTACTTATAATATATATATATATAATAAAAAGAAGAAGAAGTTAACCTGGGACATAGATAGTTAAAAATGTTATAATAAACTTCACAATATGGAATAGGAGAAAAAAATGGAGTTAGTTTTTACCAAAGAGGAATTACTGAGAGCTATCCAAGTTTTACAAGGGGTTGCAGCTGGCAGGAATACATTGCCAATTCTCTCAAATATCCTGATTCGTGCGGCAAATGGACAGATCGAAATCGCTGCAACGGACCTGGAAGTTGGCATTAAAATCGTTGTTCCCGGTACAGTCCTTGATGAAGGGGGCATTACGATTTCTGCCAGAAAACTTGCCGAAATTGTACGTGAACTGCCGCCAGAGGAAATCAAGCTTTCGACAACGGCGAATGATCGGGTTGAAATTACCTGTGGTGAAGGTGTTTATAAAATCATCGGTTTGCCTGATGATGAATTCCCAGACCTTCCGTCGATTCAGAGTGCTTTCTTCACAATGGATGCCGAAGTCCTGCGTTCGACCATTTATAAAACTGAGTTTGCCGCTTCAACCGATGAAGCCCGGTATTTTTTGAATGGTCTCTATTTCTATCTCACGCCAGAAAAGACGGAGGTTGTTGCAACCGATGGACGTCGTCTAGCGGTTGTGTCAGGTGAGCCGCTGACACCGCCGCCTGAGGAAGCGGTAGGTATCATCCTTCCACTGAAAGCGGTCAGAGAGATCACCAGAACATTTGCTGAATCTGCTGAAGTGAAGATTTCGTTGCTGGAAAATCAGATTCTTTTTGCTGATGATGAGGCGACGCTCACTTCACGATTGGTGGAGGGGGAATATCCGCAATACCAGCAGATTAT
>JADFGN010000679.1 GCA_022567695.1 Candidatus Poribacteria bacterium
AGGAACAACGAAATGGATGAACCAATTACAAAGAGATTGAAAGAAATGTTAACCCTTGAACGATACCCGCTTTCCGCGAAATACCCGCCAGAATGGGTACTGGAAAACCAAATGGGGCCAAATGCGCTGTGGCTGATGGAGTGGTTGTGTGAGACAATGGACCTCAAGCCGGGAATGCGCGTCCTCGATATGGGCTGTGGAAAAGCGATGAGTTCGATTTTTCTAGCAAAGGAATTCGACGTGCAGGTCTGGGCAAACGATTTGTGGATTGATGCGACCGATAACTGGGAACGCATTTGCAAAGCGGGCGTTGCAGAGCATGTTTTCCCGATTCATGCCGAAGCCCGCTCTTTGCCCTACGCCCACGGTTTTTTCGATGCAATCGTGAGCGTTGATTCGTATCATTATTATGGTACGGATGACCTTTACTTGAAATCCTTTGCAAAGTTCGTCAAACCCAGTGGACAAATTGGCATTGTGGTGCCGGGGTTGATGCGAAATTTTGAAGGCGACATGCCATCTTACCTCGAGCGGTTCTGGGACCCCGGTGAATGCTTCAGTTTCCATACCGTCGAATGGTGGCGACGGCATTGGGAACAAACTCGGCTCGTTGATATTGAACTGGCTGACACGCAGCCGGACGGTTGGCGTGACTGGCTTTTATTTGAGGAGATGTCTCCCCTCTCCTTGTAGGAGAGGGGTTGGGGGAGAGGTCAGAGCACATATTAGGTCTCTCCACGAGTCTTATTCCCCTCATCGAGCATGATGACACAGCGCGAGCGCTGATGGGCGCCAATATGCAGCGTCAGGCTGTTCCTCTCATTTTTACAGAGCCTCCCCTTGTGCAATCCGGGATGGAACGTAAAGCCGCACACGATTCCCGTGCCATGCTTCGCGCTCACATAAGTGGTAGAGTGGTAAGCGTCACAGCGGATGAAATCGTAATCAAAAGCCATGATGGGACTATCGAAGCGTATCGCCTGAAAAAATACGAATGTTCCAACGCGGGAACGATCATCGACCAAAAACCGATCGTCTCCGTCGGTCAGAGCGTTCAAGCAGGTGATTCCATTGCTGATGCACAGTCGATTAAGGATGGGATATTATCCCTCGGTCGAAACGTGCTTGTCGCTTATATGCCGTGGGAAGGCTATAATAATGAGGATGGTATCGTAATCAGCGATCGACTGGTCAAAGCTGACATCTTCACTTCCGTATATATTGAAAAGATTCGTGTGGAAGCGCGTCACACAGACGCGGGGGTAGAGTGCTTAACGCCAGACTTGCCCGGAAAAACCGAGGGAGAAATAAACCATCTCGATGAACACGGAGTCGCCAAGGTCGGTACGTGGATTGGCCCCACAGACATTCTTGTCGGTAAGCTATCACCGAGTCTCACTGACGAATCCAAGTTGATGAATCTACTGGAAGATAGCCCTGTCCAATGGGCAAACACGTCATCAATAATTCCAGCATATATCGAAGGAGAAGTCATTCGTACGCAATTTTTCTCACGAAAAAATGGCGATGAACTTCCATCATACGTTGAAGCGGTCGCGCTCGTGGAAATCGCGATGCGTCGTGAAGTCAAAGTGGGGGATAAGTTCGCCGGACGGCATGGCAATAAAGGGGTCATCGCGAAGATCGTTCCAGAAGCGGATATGCCGCACTTAGCCGATGGAACACCTGTGGATGTGATTCTAAATCCGATTGGTGTGCCGACTCGACTGAGCTATGGGCAAATTCTGGAAACCCATCTCGGCTGGGCAGCGCATCAATTGGGACAACCCGTTATCAGCCCGCCTTACAATGGTCCCAACAGTGAACAGATTAAGGAACTGCTGTCTCGTGCCGGGCTTCCTGAAAATGGGATGACTAGGCTTTTTGATGGACGCACGGGACGACCCTATGATATGGAAGTGACCGTGGGGTATCAGTATCTGATGAAATTGAATCATCTTGTAGATGATAAAATCCACGCGCGTTCCATAGGTCCTTATTCTATTGTTACCCAAGCGCCGTTGGGCGGACGCAATCAGATGGGTGGACAACGTCTGGGCGAGATGGAGGTTTGGGCACTGGAAGCCTACGGAGCAGCGCATAACCTTTACGAGATGATGACGGTCAAATCGAATGCGACTGCGGGTATTCCATTTTATCGGCGGCTGGCTCATGGAGACGTCCCGGTATTGGAAGGGATGGATGGGGATACACCTACTTTTAAGCTCCTCACCAACTGCCTGCGTGGACTTGGAATTGACCTGACAAAAGACGATGAAGGTGTCCACATCTGTTTGGCATCGCCAGAGCAGATACGCGAGTGGTCGGCGGGTGAAATTGGCTTTGAGGAAATCGGTGAAAATACGTACCGTTTCGCGCCTGACGTCCCCAACCGCGAGGCAATGGGACACATCGACCTAGCATTGCCTGTTGCACATCCCTGGTTCGTTGGGAAACCGCCGCGTCCGATTGCGTTGCTATTGGATATAACGCAGCAAGAACTTGAAGATGTTCTCTATTTCAAGCGATACATCGTCATTGAATCTGCAAGTCAAGCTGTCGAAGTCAGGCGAGTTCTGACGAAAGATGAGTCCGAAACGCTTCGAGAGAAACATGATTTTCGTGTTGGCATCGGTGGAGTAGCCATCCGCGAATTGTTAGCGAACCTCGATTTAGAGTCAGCAGAAGTCGAAGTGCTTTCATTGCTCCAAAACGAGACAGATGCAAAGCGCAAAGCGAGACTTTGCAAACAACGCAAACTCATTCGCCAACTTCAGAACTCCGGCACTCGTCCAGAGTGGATGGTGATGGAAGTGCTTCCGGTCGTGCCCAAAGCAATGCGCCCGATGGCGACAATTTCCGCTGAACTCCAACACGCCGGAAAACTGGCGACCTCCGATCTGAGTACACTCTATGAGAAACTGCTTCTTGATAATCGACATCTGAAGCAACTCATCGCAGAAGGCGCACCTGAGACACTCATTCACAATGCGGCACGAAGCGTCCAAAGCTCCGTTAATGATATACTTGACGAGGATGCTGACGATTCACTGCAATCGCTCACCGACATTCTCGTTGGAAGGGATGGGGTTTTCCGGAGTCGTTTGTTGGGAGCACGTATGGATTATTCAGGAAGGTCTGTGATTGTTCC